>QMMC01000025.1 GCA_003647065.1 Deltaproteobacteria bacterium
GAGCTCGACGCCATCGCGACGGAGCTGCGCCATGAGGACGGCGTGCTCCGAGTGACCACCCCCGGGGACGTGCTCCGAGAGACCTGGGCCCTGGTGACACGCGATCCCGACTCAGCGGCGGACGCGTTCGAGACCCGAGGGCGCATCCGGGGCCTCGCCGCGGTGGTGCGCTCGAGCGCCGCCCACGACCCCGGGCATCCAGGTCACGAGGCTCACGCGGGACACCCTTCGGCCTTCGATCGCTTCGTCTCACCGGACGGCCGCTTCGCCCGGGTCGAGGTTCGCCTCGAAGACCGGGGCATCCGCCACCTCAACGCCATCTTCGACCGCACGGACTGGCGCATCAGCGAGCAAGACGCCATGGCCGGCTTCATCGCCGGAGAAGCCCACCGCGCCTCCCGGGGCCTCGACCGGGTGATCTCGGACCTCCTCGCGAGCCTCGCCCTCGCGGTGGTGGTGATCTTCTTCTTGGTCGGCGTGCTCTTCCGCAGCCCGCGCCTCGCCCTGGTCAGCGTGCCGCCCAACGTGATCCCCCTCGCGGCGGTCCTGGCGTGGATGGGCCTTCGTGGGCTCTCCCTCAACGCCGGCACGGTCATCGTCTTCGGCGTGAGCATCGGCCTCGCCGTCGACGGCACGATCCACCTGCTGACGCGCTTCCGGGAAGAGCGGCAGCGAAACGATTCGACCGCCGCGGCCATCGAAGCCGCCATCGCCGGCTCCGGCCGCGCCGTCGCCCTGAGCTCGGCCGCGGTGCTCCTCGGCTTCCTCGCCCTTCAGGTCAGCGGCTTCTTGCCCATCCGCCTCTTCGGCGAGCTCTCCATCGTCGCGGTAGTCGCCGCCCTCGTCGCCGAGCTGACCGTCCTGCCCGCCCTCCTGATGCTCACGATGCGGGGCGGAAAGACGCGATGAGTCCGTCGAAGGCCTCGGCGGCGAGGTTCACCGTCGCCTCGGGACCGACCATCTTGAAGAAGACCGGGCCGGCCGGGCCCTCGACGATGGCGCCGAGCATGCGGTAGCCGCCGTCCGCTCCCTCGGCGCCCGCTTGCCCCGGCATCTGCATGCCGCCGAAGCCGCCGTAGACGTCGATCTTGGTGACCTGCATTCCCGCGACCATGGACCGGGTGGTCTCGGGGGGCCGGGCATCGCTGACGCGCATCTGGCCTACCCAGCGATCGATGTTGGCCTGGATGCCGCCGCCCCCGCCGGGGAAGTGGAAGACCGTGAGCTCCGTGCCCTCATCGCCGCCGTCGATGCCGTACTGAGCCGCGCGCATCGCGGAGCTCGGGGCCTGGTAAACGAGGGGCGCCGGGGCCTGCCACTGGATACCCGCGACGGTGAGGCGCCCTTCCGCGTCGGGCTGGGGCGCGTCTGCACCGGGGGGCGGTCCCCCGACTGGAGCCGTCCCTCCCTGGGGCCCGCCCTGGCCGAGGGGAGGATGCCCCTCGGGGAGCTGGTCCGGCGCGAGGGGCCGGGGCTGCGGCGCTTCGGCGACCGGCTGGTCATGGCTAGGCGGCGTCGCCCGCCGGCCCTCGGAACCCTCCGGGTTGCGGGTGCAGGCAGCGAGGGAGATGACCATGAGGATGGCCGAGAGAGCCGGAAGCGTGCGCGTCATGGGCGAACGTATAGGGCAGTGATGGGCTGGGTTCAATTGGACGATGCGTGGTGTGCGCTGTGGGTACATGTGCGACGTCGCTGACGCGCGCTTGTGGTCGGACCGACGTTGCGGCAGTCTCGAACTGGGCAATTACTCATCATCACAGGGGGAGATGAAATGAAGCGATTCAACGGATGGGCTGTGGTTCTGATTGCCGTCACCACGAGCTGCGCCCCCCCCCCCCTCCGATAGCGAGGTGGCTTCCGCCCGTGAAGCCCTCTATGGCGGCGCCCTGGCAACGGCGCCGGTCTACGACGCCGTCGTCGCTCTATGCGGCGGCCCGAGCGCGGCCGACCGCGCCGCAGGGCGCGTCTTCGGACCATGCTCTTCGGGTACGCTGATCTCACCAACCCTGGTGCTCACGACGGAGCACCAGGGCTTTCCTCGCGCCGGGCTGAGCCCCGCGAAGCGCAACGTGATCTTCGGGGTCAACGCAAGAACGGCTCCCGAACGTCCCAACGGAATCACTGATCCCGCCGAGGCGATTCAGGCAGTACGCTGCTGGGAACTCCGTGACTCGGGGCCAGCCCAGTGCTGCCGGCACTTGGACTACGGGACGCTCGGCCTCACCGAGGGCGAGTACCTTCGGCGATCGCGCCTCGACGGTTGCTTCGATGGATGTGGGAGCAGGCAAATCTGTGTTGCCGGCGAGTGCGAGCCGAACCCGTGCAGCGGCGTCACATGCGACGCGGGATCCATCTGCGACCCCGCTGACGGCACGTGCGGTACAAATGAGATCTGCTTCGGTGGCTGCGGCGCCTACGAAGAGTGCAATCAGGTAGTCGGGGCGTGCCAGGACTTGAGCCCTCAACGGTATCGCAACTACCTCACCACCTGCGACGAGCCGCTCGCCGAGGGAGACTTCGTCGTCGGTCCCGACGTTGCCGTGTGGCAACTCGAACGACGGGTGACGAGCATAGAGGGACGAGCGGTAACGCCGCTCAAAGTGATTCTAGAGAACCCCAGCGGCGATCCACACGACATCGGCTACTGGTCAGACCGAACGGGAACTGCGGTCGGCTATGGCTCCTACTCGGAATCAGACGTCGAACATTGTTTCGACGCAAGGTTCACGAGCCTCAGCGGAACTCGTCGCGCAGGGACCACAGGGCTCCGATCGGCCACGAGTTTTCAGTGCCCGTTCGTACTCGGAGAGTCCGGCAACTACATGTGCAATCTGCGCCACACGGGCCCCACCGTCCTCCTGGGCGGAGACTCCGGCGGGCCGACGCTCTACTCGGATGGCGGACCACCGCGCATATTGACCGTCAATGGCCTTTCGGGATGCGGCTATGCGAACCCCTGGCTAGCAAACCAAAGAACTTCCCCACTTCTCCGCGCCCTCATCGACCCGGACGGAGACGATTTCTATCCGGGAGATATCGACACCGGCATGGGCTACCCCGACCGCGACGGTGACGGGCTGTCCGAACGCAACAACGACAACTGCGCTCCGAGCGCAAGCGACCCAGCTCCGGAGCGCCTGGCAAACACAGATCAATCCGACGTCGACGGCGATGGATTTGGCGACATCTGCGATCTCTGCCCGGACGAGTGGGATCCCGAGCAGGAATTCTGTCTCGCGCCTACGGGCGAGCGTATCGGAACGGTCTGCGCGGGCCCCGACCCAGACCACGACGGATTCCCCGAACTCTGCGACAATTGCCCCGGAGAGACCAACCCGTTGCAGCTCGACTGCGACGACGATGGCGTCGGTGACGCTTGTGATGATGCGGACGATGATGACGTCGCCGACTGCTTCGACAACTGCCCGGACCTCCGCAACCCTCTTCAGCTGAACTGCAACGCCGATATGGAGGCGATCACCCCAGGCACCCCCGTCCTCGGCGACATGTGCGACCCCAATCCGTGTCCGTCGCTCTTCGTCAATACAACTTCGACGGACACCGGGGGAGGGGCGTGGCAAGTGAGCAACGCCAGCTTCGACGGATATGGGGTGGTGAAGGCGCAAGCTGCCGGAGCGCCGCCGATTGCGGAGAGGGGCACGATCGCGACGGGGTTTCGGTTCTGCGCGTGCGAGGACGCAACGTCTGACGAACTGATCACCCGGCAGGCATGCGTTGCGGCATCCGGCTGCATTCTCAATCCAGCCCAGTACAACGCAACGACGACCAACTGGATTCGTCCCACGCTCCTCGAAGCGGTTCCGAGCCTCGTCGACGACGAGGTCTTGCTGCCCTACCGGCCACGGGACCGGACGGACACGACACCACCGGGAGGCGAGTTCTCGGCGACGTGGGACTTCATTCCCGATGCGCGCGACGCCGGCGGCCTCGTGGGCGGAACACCCCTCTTTGCCAGCTTCGCCACGGTAACCTGGTTCCACGGGCGTGAGTACCTACGCGACCCCGACCGCAGCCGTCCCTACGGTTGTAACCAAGGCGCCACTTCGACATGCCCGCCGCTGAACCGTTTCCTCAGCTCCCACTATTGGTCTGGGCAGGTCGAGCAGCGCATCGGAAGGGAGCCCTTCCCGGCCCTGCCGCCGTTCTTGCCCGGGAGTCTCCTTCCCCAGTGGCCCTGTCCATCGTGTGCTGCTGCGTTCCCGGTGCCCTACCTGCCCCAACCCGAGCCGTGCCCCGGTGGGATCTGTCCTCCCGAGGAGTTCTTCGCACGCTTCGATGGAGCCGAGATCGACATCACGGATGCGTTCGATCCGTCGCTCCGCAATGCGCTGCGCTCCCCAACGATACAGTGGGTAGTCGCCGCCATTTCCCCCGTCGCCACGCAATCGCCGGTGCTGCTCGCCGCCCTCGACCGCAACACATCGTCCGTCCTCGGCGTCGTACGCCAATTCGAAGGATCCCTCGCGTTCCTACCCGCCGGCCAGGGGGACCCGCTGCCCTTGCCTCTGCCCCCCCTCGTCGAACCGCTGCGCCTGGCGTGCGGAGCCCACTCCCAGCCGCCGGTCGCGTTGGTTCGGGGAGATCGAGAGACGATGTACCTCCTCGGCGGTAGCGGCCCCGGTCGCATGCCGGACTCACTCGTTCGCGTCGGCCTGGTGTCCGGGAGCGAATCCGAGGTTTCGATCACTGGCACAGTGCCAGACGAGATCATAGCCGCGGCAGTCAGCTCCATAGCGACCGAGGCCCTCGTGCTCGATCGCACGCAGGTCGCCTATCTTCCCCGCTACCGTCTACTCCGGGTCGACCTCTCGACCGGGGAGTCAGTAACCCTAGCCACCTTCCCCGCGGTTGGGGCTTTCGGTGACCACCAGCTGACCTCGGCACCGGACGGCTCGTTCATCCTGGTCGCCTCCCAGAACCGGGTTCGGCACGTCGTGCTTCGGCTAGCAGTCGAGGACGCCCAGGTGCGCGTGCTCGGGGCGCACCGCGGCGCCGGCACTGTCATTGGTCCAATCGTAGCGACACAGCGGGGCGTGACACTGCCGGTTTCGCAGAGGCGAGGCCCATGGACGACCGTGGGCGTTCCCTATTCGGACCTGCGCCACGGAGCACGGAGAGACCTCGATGGGTCTTTCTGAGCGCCTGGGCCGCGCTCTCGCGGTCGGCGCCATCGCGCTCCTCACCTCGTGCCCTGGAGACCCGACGGGAGACGCGGCCGTCGACGCCAGCACCGATGCGACCCAGGATACGTCCGATGCCGCCGACACGGGCAACGACGGACCCCTGGATTCAGCCCTCGACGGAGATTCGGGAACCGGGAGTTGGAACACGATCGCGGGCTTCCCAGATGGATGCAACGAGTGGACCGAAGACGAGGCGCTGATCGGTCGGTTCGATGAGACCCCGTGCACCGGCATGGCCACCGGTTGTACGAAACTCGTGCCTTCCTGGCCCGACGGAGAGAACTTGTATCTGGCTGCGAGCCGGAACGGTATTCACGACGGCAGCAGAGGTCTCTTTTCGGTCCGTCACTACCTCGACGATGATCAGGTCGTCACCGCGATCTTCAGCGAGAACGGCGTGCCGCGCGGGGGAGTCCGGGGGAAATTTCCCACCGAGTTCGACGGTTCGTGCTTCATGACAGGAATCGCACCCGGGCGTCGAGGGGATGTCGTCTTCGGTGTACTTGAGGACAACGACCAGTACCTGGGTGCCGTCTCCACCGAAACGGGCGGTGAGCCGCGGCTGATCCGCGTGCTTCGGGAAGAGGAATCGTACCTGAACGCTATCGGCACCTTCCGCCCAACCGAAATGGGAATCGTCCTCGACCTCTTCCCAGCGGGTTTCATCTATCAGCTCGCCTGGGCCGACGGTGCCCTCACTTCGCTCGGGTCGCCCCCCGCGGACCCAGGCCAGGACATCATCTCCGACTTCTACGCATCGGCGGTCTTCTTCACCTTCTGGGATTTCTGGCAGCAGGTGCGCGTCGCCGTCCCCGGCGACGCCAATCGCATCCTGATCGCGCCGACCGATGCCGCGGCCGCAATCCTCCGCACCGACGGAACATCGCTCTACTGGCTCCAGGGCTACGGTCCGACCTCCGTCTACGATTTCGAGCGAATCGAGATTTGGACCGCGCCCTACACCACGAGCCGCGACGACCTGGCCCCGAGACGGATAGCCGTCACCCCGCTGACGAAATTGAGTGACGATTTCTACGCAGGTCACGGATATGCCGGCGTTGCGCTGACCGCGAGCCGCCTTCGCCTCTACCGCCTCACAGATGGAGCCGAAACAACCATCGACACCCCTGTCGGAACCACCCTCCAACGCGGAGGCGTCCTCTGGCTCGGCCCGGAGGAGATCGCCATCGCCTCGGGACCCCGGGCAGCGCTCGATGGACTTCCCTACACGACCCACATCCGCCGCATTCGATACGATGCTCTCACCTGGGAGTGATCACCAGTGCTCCGCTAGAGTGATTCGGCTGCACAGCTCACGGCGCTGCTTCGAAAGGATCGATCAGGTCGAGCCCCGACCACTCGAAGTCCCGCCGGTTTCGGGTCGCGAGGGTCAGTTCATGAACCAGGGCGGTCGCGGCGATCATGCTGTCCTTGATTGGCATCGCGTGACCCGTAGTGCGAAGGCGCGCGAGGAGCGTTGCCCAGCGCAGCCCGGTCTCCATTTCCCATGGGATACATTGAATGGTCGCCACGCCTCGTTCGAACCAATCTTCGAGTCGCTGGCGACGGCGTCCCGGTTCGAGCAGGAGGATCCCGAACCGAAGCTCGCCGACGATGATCGGGTCCACGACGAGGTCACCCTCGTGCGTCCTCAGCCAGTTGACCACCATCGGCGCGGGACTCGACTTCGTCGCTTCGCTCAGGACGTTGGCATCGACCAGGTACTTCACGATTCAGTCGCGCCCAGCGTATCGGTCGACTCAGACGCAATCGACTCGAAGTACTCTTTGTCCGGGCAGGCCAGCAGCCAATCGACGAAGCCTTGGTTCTGCGCGGACTCCCTGAGGACGAGGCGATACTCGCCCCGCTCGATCCGCTCGATGTCGAATTCCTGTCCCGGTTCGATCCCGTCTTTCTTGCGGAACTCCGCCGGCAGGACAATCTGGCCCTTGGTGGATAGCGTCGTCTTCACCATGGTAAGATGGCGTCTTACCACCTACTGGTCAAGGCTCCGGAGGTGTGAGGAAGGCCTCGGTACGGAAGGAGCGGGCTACGAGATCGCGTCAAACGCCTGCGTCAAATCCTCGATGATGTCCGAGAAGTGCTCGACGCCTACCGAGAGCCGGACCAGCCCTGGGACGATGCCGAGCTTGGTCTTGTAGTCGGCGTCGTAGCCGGCGTGGGTCATCGACGCCGGGTGCTCCGCCAAGGATTCGGTTCCACCGAGGCTCACGGCGAGGTGGACCAACTGCAACGCGTTGAGGAACTCGAAAGCGGCCTTCTCTTCCCCGCGGATCACGAAGGAGATGAGGGACCCGGGAGACGCGCACTGCTTCCGGTACACCTCGTACATCGGGTCTCCCTGCTTGATCATCCCGAGGTAGTTGACCTTCTCGACCTTCGGGTGGTCCGCGAGGAAGTCCGACACGTATTGGGCGTTCTTCATCTGCGCCGTCATGCGCATCTTGAGCGTCTCGAGGCTGCGCATCAGCAGCCACCCGGTCCAGGGCCCCGCCATGGTCCCTAGGAAGGTGCGCATGCCTTTGATTTGCGCCATGCACTCAGCCCCGCCAACGGCGATGCCCGCGATCACGTCGGAGTGGCCGCCGATGAACTTCGTCGCCGAGTAGAGCACTAGGTCTGCCCCGTGTTTCAGCGGGTGCTGCCAGAGGGGCCCGAGGAAGGTATTGTCGATCATCACACACGGACAGTGGTCGTCCGTCGCGAAGCTGTGCACAAACGTCGACACCGCCTCGATGTCCACCAGCGCGTTGGTCGGGTTCGCGGGGGTCTCGATGAGGGCGGCCGCCACCCGACGGCCTCCGACCTCTTTGCGCAGCGCCCCTTCGACGCCCGCGAGGGGCACGCCGCTGGGGATCGCAATCGCCGTCACCCCGAACTCGCTGAGCACGTGCTGGATGAAGTGGTGGGTGCCGCCGTACACGGGCTCGCTGTAGAAGAGTACGTCTCCGGGGCGTACGAAGGTGAAGAGCGAGGTCGTGATCGCGGCCATGCCGCTGTCGAAGACCGCAGCGTCGTCGCCGTCATCCCAGAGGGTCATCCGGTCTTCGAGGACCTCGAGGTCTGGATTGTTGAGGCGGCTGTAGATCAGGCCGAGCTTCTCGCCGGGCTCGCGGTCGCGGAGGCCGTAGGCCAACTCGAAGAATGCCTTGCCCTCTTCGGCGGTCCGAAACGCAAAGGTCGAGGTCTGAAAAATCGGCGGCTTGATCGCTCCCTCGGAGAGATGCGGGTCGTAGCCGTAGCGCATCATCATGGACTCGGGGCGAAGGGGCTTGCCGTTGATGCTCTTGCGTTTGTGATCGGATGTCATGGTCGGCCTCGAGGTATGCGCACCTTTGGCGCCGCGCCACCTAGCAAAGTTCGGGTCAGGTGGACAATACTCGGATATGGGCACGACTCACCCACCGGTACGGTTCTTCCGAGAGGCCCTCGGCCTCTCCCCATGGCGCGAGCGCTACCGCCAGGCGCTGATCGCCATCAAAGGCCAACAGGACGTACCGCCGAGCCAGTTCGACCTGTCGAGCCTCCGGCTCCTGCGCCCCCGCGTCGCGATCCCGCTATGGCGCGGCCGACCCTTCATCGAACGCAAGGTCATCCTCACCAACCTCTTCAACCACCGCCAGACCCCGGTCGAAAACGGCTGGTCCGTGAAGCAGACCCAGGTCGAAGACTTCCGCGGCCGAGGCCTGACCTACGACAGCCACAACGGGACCGACCTTTCGATCCCCGTCGGAACACGCGTCCTGGCCACGGCGCCCGGGGAGGTCGTGTTGATCCTCTCCGAGTTCAACCGCGGGGGCTTGAAGATCTTCATCGACCACGGCGACGGCCTAATGACTTGCTCGGCCCACCTGGCCCGGGCCCTCGTGAAGGAGGGCCAGGTCGTCGGTCGGGGCGAGGCCATCGCGCTCTCCGGATACAGCGGCCTCGACGGCTTCGTGACCTTCCCCTTCGGAGTGCCGCACATTCATCTCAACACGTGGCTCGACGGAGTGCCGGTGGACCCCTTCCCTCGTGGTGACGAGGCATCGCTCTGGCGCGGCGGAGCCTTGCCGATGCCGGTAGACGGTGACGAGACCGACGCCGTGCCGTTCTCCCCTTCGGCCTACTCCGAGACGCGCGTCGATGAAGCAATCACCACCTGCAAGACGGCATCGACCCGCGCTCGCCTCGCAGCCATCGAGCCCCTGAGCGCTCGGGCCGCCGGCACCATCATCGAGATGAACTACTACCCGACCCGGTTCCCTTCGCGGGTGCACGTCTACGCGGAAGAGCACCCCCGCTCGCCGCGCCTCGACCTGCCCTTCTCGCGAGACGACTTCGACGGCGCCGTCTTCGTCGACGAACTCGGGGGATGAGCGCGCGGGAGACCGCCGAGGGCAGAGCCCCGAGCACGAGCCACCCCTACAGATTCCCGAGCTCCCACGGCATAACAAAACCGTAAACTCGGATGCCGACTCCGGCATTTCGTGTATATTGCTAAATATGCTCCTTCGCGCCGAACACGCTCGCCGGGTCCGCGAGCTGCTCGCGGTGTCACCGGTGGTGGCGCTCCTGGGAGCACGCCAGGTCGGCAAGACCACCCTCGCAAGACGGCTCGCCGCCGACTCCAAGCACCACTGGTTCGACCTCGAAGACCCCGATGACCGGGCGCGGCTCCAAGAGCCAAAGCTCGCCCTCGGGCCCCTCGAAGGGCTCGTCGTCCTCGACGAGGTGCAGCTCGCGCCGGAGCTCTTCGGGCTGCTCCGGGTCCTGGCCGATCGCCCGGACAGCCCCGCGAAGTTCCTCCTCCTCGGCAGCGCGGGGCCGGAGCTCGTCCGCCAGAGCAGCGAGAGCCTCGCGGGTCGAATCGCCTTCCACCACCTCTCGGGTTTCGGTCTCGACGAGGTTGGCATCGAGTCACTCGAACGAAGATGGGTCCGGGGCGGCTTCCCGCGCTCCTATCTGGCTCCGGACGATGCAGAGAGTTCGCGCTGGCGCAACGACTTCATCGCGACGTTTCTGGAGCGTGACCTCCCGCGCCTCGGAATCACGATCGGTGCACCGACCCTCCGCAGGTTCTGGACCATGCTCGCCCACTGGCATGGGCAGACCTGGAACGGGTCGGCCCTCGCTCGAAACTTCGGCGTATCGGACAAGACCGTCCGGGGCTACCTCGACATACTCGAGTCGACCTATGTCGCTCGACAGCTGCAGCCGTGGCACGAGAACCTCGCCAAGCGACAGGTGAAGTCCCCGAAGGTCTACCTCCACGACAGCGGCCTCCTCCACGCCCTCTTAGGGATTGGGTCCGAGGCCGATCTCCTGGCCCATCCGAAGGTCGGCGCGAGCTGGGAGGGCTTCATCCTCGGCCAAACAATCCGGCGCCTCGGGGCGCGCCCCGAGGAGTGCTTCTTCTGGGCAACTCATGGCGGCGCGGAGCTCGATCTCTTGGTGGTCCGTGGCGAAACTCGGCGAGGGTTCGAGTTCAAGCGCACCAGTTCTCCACGACGGACCCGCTCGACGACGGCCGCAATGAACGCTCTTCACCTGACGACTCTCGACGTGGTGCACGCCGGTGAGCACACGTTTCCCATCGGCGATCGCATGCGCGCTCTGGCGGTCAGCGATCTCCTGGTAGAGCTGGACCCGCTCTGATCACCAAGAGCCGCGCCATCGCGGCCGCCGACGGTGCGCCTCGGGTTGCCGACGGATCCCTTGGTGATGACCTCGTTCAATGCTCGGGAATGACCCAGCACCCGAGGGGTGTCGGGAGGGCGGGCCACGGTTCGCGGTGAGTCAGCGCAAGCAACGAGTAGGTCCCCGGCATCCACCACGCCTCGACGCTCGCCCGCGGCTCCCCGGGCGACTGCACGACGACCAACGAGGGCCCGGCAGAATCGTCTGGTCGAAGGGTCTCGATCGCCAACAGCGACTCGTCGATGTCGGCGCGCCCCTCGCGCCCCCCGAGGGTCACCGTGGCCCGGACCCGCGTCCCGCCAACGTCGACCGCGACGGTTGTATCGCTCGTGGCGTCGAAGGCCTCGACTACGGTCCCGTATCCGTGCGGCCAGTCCGCGTCGAACGTTCCCTCTCGGCTGCCCGCATACGTCACGGAATACGTCCCGGGCATCAGGACCACGTCCCGTTCGCCTATCGGCTCGAGACGCACACCCTCTTTGGAGTAGAGCGGCAAGTGCCAGGTACTGAAACCATTAGGGTCCGCCGATCGCAAGACCAACAATGGGCTTTGCGAGTACGAGAACCACTCCCCCGGCTCGGCCGGGAGCGCCTGAAGCGGGGCTCCACGGAGCGTCGTCGTCAAGTGTACGCGGACCCGCGGGATGACGTATTCGAGGGTTCGATCGGCGCGCACCTCCAGCGCCTCGTCCAGCACCGTACCGCCCTGGGGCCACTCGGGCGCCCCGTCCCCGCACCCCCCGCCGCTGTACCGGACCACGTAGGTTCCGGGTACGATCCAGCGTGTCGAGGGCCCCGGCTCGTCGAGGCTGGGCGCGAGCACGCGCATACTTCCTATCGAAACCGCTGGGCGCGCTGCCCAGTTCTCACAAGGGCTCGGGTCGTCGGCGAGGCGTACCGACGCGGTGATACGCACCCGCGGTACGTCGACGGCAACGACCGTGTCATCGAGGACCTCCACCGTGACGTCGAGGGGCGCTGCGTACGGAGGCCACTCGTCCTCCCTAATGAACCAGGAGCCCCCGTACCTTACGGTGAACTGCCCAGGGAGCACCCAGGCAGAAGGTGGGTCCGCGGGCTCCCAGGTCGCGCCGTCCAGGCTCTCCTCATAGAGCGGCAAAGAGAAAATGCGACCGGTCGCGTCGTGGACCGCGAGTTCCACGTTCTCGGACCGGAACATGCGCGGCACCGAAGGCAACGCACCGCCCGCGAGGGTAGCGGCGACCGAGAAACGCGCTCGCGGCACGTCGATCGCCACCGTCACGCCATCGGTGATGGAGACGCCCGAAAGAAGCTCCGTCTCGCGGGCGTGCGGCCATTCGGGATCGATCGCGCGGGAAGTGAACCGATACAGGTCATACCGATACCGGAGGGTAACCGTCCCAGGAAGTAGCCAGACTTCGATGGCCTCCCGCACACGGCGTTCTGTCCCGAGGGCGTCACCCACGCAGAGGGAGTGGCGCGAGGTGAAACCGTCCCGGGCGAGCACGATCTCGGGAGAACGGCCCCACGCGCACTGGTTGGAAGCCGGAAGTGGCGCCCCCGCGAGGGTGGTCGTGAGCAATACCCTGGCGCGCGGCACGTCGAGGGACACCGTCTCGCTCTCGCCATCGATCGTGAGCGTCGCGAGCCGCGCTTCCTCCGCGACCGGCCACTCGGAGGTGAAGCTCGAGTCACCCTCGGACATCCGGTAGACCACGTGATATTCGCCCGGCGATACCCGTATCTCCACGCTGCCCGCCGGAACGAACTCGGACCGGGATGGGTCACTGGCGTTGTCGTAGAGGCTCACCCCCTGCGGACGGGGCGCGCCTCGCCATCCCTCAACGGGCACGAGCGCAATCGAGGGACCTCCGCCATACGTCCCAACGGACGCCACCGTGGGCAGCGCCGCGCCGTCGAGGGTGACCGCGAAACTGACGCGCGTGACGGGCACGTCGAGCCCGACCTCGCGTGCGGGGCCGCGGCAACTCGTGGTGCAGCGGGACGTCGCAGGATCGCAGTCCAGACCCGTGGCGCATTGCCAATCCGCCGTGCATTTGGCCACGCAAGCATCTCCGCACGCGTCGACCAGCGCCGTGTCAGTCGGCACAGCGGCGTCAGAGGGTGGAGGCGGGGG
The DNA here is from genome assembly GCA_003647065.1 of Deltaproteobacteria bacterium. Classification (GTDB taxonomy): domain Bacteria; phylum Myxococcota_A; class Polyangia; order Polyangiales; family B10-G4; genus B10-G4. Next base: position 13,024 of record QMMC01000025.1, read on the forward strand.
TGGGTGGGACGACCCCTCGCAGGAGCACGACGCAGCCAGCGCGACGACCGAAAAAAGCAGCACTCGGGTAGGCTGTCGCACAGCGTCAGTCTACACCAGTCCGCCGCGCCCGACCCGGGTCCACAGATGGGACCACAGCCGGAGAAGGTCCCACGCAGGCGCGTTGGAGCTTCTGAAGCTCTGCCCTGTTGCGCTCCAACAGTGAGCCCCGAACACCCGATTCATGGCACCGACATCGGCGGTTATCGGGTCGGACGGCTATTGGGCGCGGGCGGCATGGGCACCGCGGCGCGCTTCGCCCGAGAGGCGTCCATCACTTCCGCCCTATCCCACACGGGGATCGGCCAGGTCGTCGCGTCGGACATCGACGGCGCGCAGCCCTTCATCGCCATGCACTACGTCGAGGGCCGAACCCTCGGGAAGCTCATCGAGGCGGAGGCGCCTTGGGACGCCCGCACGAACGAGCGACCTGATGCAACAGCTACTCTCGGCCCTGGCCCACGCCCGCGGCATCGTCCGTGGCCCCGATGTGGTGAGAATCGGCAACGTAGAACTCGAGTGCTTCGACCCCTGACCTGAGTCTGATGGGCTGCCGACGCTGGACGCCTTCGCACCACGCCGGCGTAGCCAACCCGTATCCGCCCTCGCATGCCCATCGAAGGAAGATGCGTCCAGCTGGCCCCGTACCCTCCTTCCCCGACCCCGACTTGGAGAGCACTGTTCATGACCGACGCATTCAGCGACTGGAATCGAAGCGAGTTCACCAACGGCGCTCACAAAGGATCCCTCTTCAAGAAGGGAAAGATGGTCGCCGCCTCGGGCGGAGTCTTCTTTGGTGTCGACGGCGCAATGGACGGCAAGGACTTCGCCAACGCCCTCATCCACTTCGTGGGCGAGACCCTCGATTCGAGCTTCTATCAAACATGGAACTCGACCGGTAACGCCAAGCTCTATCGGGATGGTGATCAGGCGATCCTCGCCGTGATCAGCCTGGCCCGGGACGATGACGACTACGGCCCCCAGGACACCCCGACCATCGCCTGGGCGAAGAAGGGCGACGAGTTCGTCCTCGTCGCGTCCAAGGACTTCCGGGACACGAAGGCCGCCGAACTCGCCGGCATTGCATGGCCCGAGAGCGACGACTTCAGCACGGTCACCGTGCAGTGGGGCGAGTAGGCCGCAGGCGCACCAGGCGCCCCTCGGACACCTTCGCCCGGGCGAAGCGAGCGGGGCTCTTCACCCCCAATGAAGCAAGGGCGCCCGACCCCGTTGGTCAGACGCCCTTTCGGTAGCTCGACGACCCGCTGCCTACGGCGTTCGGCAGCGATTGAACCAAGTGTGCTCAGGTCGGCAGAGCACATCGGTCTCGATGTAGTCGAGGATGGCCTGGGCCGTGGCGTCGTTGGTCGCGTCGCCGTCGAGGAGCGCCTCTTCGGCAATGTGCTGGGCCTCGGGGACTAGGTCGAAGTAGAACCGCTCAGCGACGTCGTAGAAGCCGTGCCACTGGACGTAGTCCGGGCCGACCATCGCCATGCCCGAGCGCGCCCGGCGGCCCTCGTGGTGCCAGAGGTACCAGTAGGCCCACTCGATCTCGTCATCGAAGGTGTCCAGGGTCACCAGCGGGACGAGGCTCGCGCCGACCGCCGGAACGACGCCGCCGCGGACGGCGTCATGGATGGCTTTCGCCGGGATCGCGAACTTGTTGTTGTAGAGCGCCACGCCCGCATCGAGCTGAGCGAAGAAGGCATCGACGTGCCCGGAGGAGTGGCAGGTTCCGCATACGTCCTGCATCGAGTCGCGCTTGGTCTCCCAGTCGGCCGTGTGACCAGACACCGGCGAACGCAAGACCCAGGACAGGCGGGTGCCGACGTCATGGGTGGCGGGCTGGGAGCTCGTCGCGCCCATGTGGCAGGTCGCGCAGGTCGGGGCAGCGGAGTAATCCTCGCCCACCACCCACGTCTCGCTGTCGAGGGCCATGTCGTCCTCGTTGGCGTAGAAGAGGATGCCGTGCTGGGACTCGTTGTAGATCTCGATCTGCGGATGGTCCGGGCCGACGTGGCAGCGGCCGCAGTTTTCGGGACGCCGCGCCTGGGCGGGCGAGAAGTCGTGGCGCATGTGGCACGCCGAACAAGCACCGAGGGAGCCGTCCGGGTTGATGCGCCCGATGCCCGAGTTGGGATAGGTATGTTCGGCGAGGGTGCCCCCGGCCTCGACCTCGACCTCGGAGCCGTGGCAGTAGGCGCAGCCCATGACCGAGACCGGCGACGCACCGTGGAACGACAGGTCGCCTTCGATGACCTCGGCCAGGCGATTGTCGAGGGATCCGAGGATCTGACCGGCCTGGGCATGGTGGCTGAGCTCGAACTCCGCCGAGGCGGCCGGGTGGCAGCTCGCGCAGTCGTCCGGCGTCACGAGGATGGCGATGGTCTCGCCGTTGTGGCTCATGGCGTCGACGTCGGTGGCGTCGGCCTGGTGACACTCGAAGCAGCCGGCCCCTTCACGGTAGTGCCGACTCAGCTGCCAACGCTCGACGATCGCAGGGGTCGTCGTCTCGTGGCACGCCACGCAGGCGTCCGTTTGGGCGCTCTGGGCGACCTCGATGAAGGGATTGCACTCCTCCTCACCCTCGCACGCGTCACAGATGTAGGTGATGGCGGTGACCTCCTCGGGGTCGAGCATGTCGTTGCCATTTTGGTCGGTGCCGGCCTGGACCTTCTGACCGCCGAACTCACAGTTCGCTCCGGCCGGTTCGACGGTGATCGCGACCAACGCATTGGCCCCGTCCGTACCATCGGTGCCATCGGTGCCATCGGTACCGTCAGAGCCATCCGCTCCGTCGGTCCCGTCGGTCCCGTTCGACCCGTCGCCGCCACTGCAGCCCAGCATCGAGAGGCTGACTAAAAGGGTAACTGTCCCTATCCAACTGAGCGTACGCATTGCCGCTACCTTTCCGCATCCGACAGCCCCCCCGGACCTCCTCGCGCTAGCTGACGGCACAACTCCGTTAGTACGCACGGCCGGCCCCGCGGCGTTGACCGTGGTCAATTCCGCGAACGTGAACGGGTACCGTACTGGGATGCCCAGATGGTGACGGCGCCGTCGATCAGGTCACAGGTCAGGGCCCGCTGCGCTCGAGCGCCATCGCATATTCGGCGAGGCACCCTCCCCGCACCACGAGGGTCCCCGCCAGACGCGCATCGGCTAGGCGCAGCACGTTGCCCGCGGCCTCGATGCCAACCTCCTCGGCTGTGTCGTCCTCGTAGGTGCAGCCGTACGGCGGGTCCTCGGTGGGCAACCACCAGCCTCCCTGAAGGTAGAGCTGGTCCCCGCAGACGCGCCCCTCGAGGCGATACTCCTCGTCGACCACGATGCTCACCTCGGCCCCCGACTGCGTCATCTGCCAATCGAGGGCACACACGGTGAGCACGTCGCCAGCGGCGGTGCCGGCGCAGCCGTCGGTCTGTATCGTCAGCTCGCCCCCGTCGAACCAACGACCGGTCACGTCGACGGCCGGGGCCTCCGTGCAATCGGGCAGCGTGGCGGACCCCGGGATGAAGTAGGGAGGCCCCTCCAGCAAAGAACACCCGCCGATGACCACCAGCACAGCCGCGGCGGTCGATGTGATGACCACACGCACACCTGAGAGGTAAGCCCCGGAACCCGGCTGTAAAGAGCCCCCGAGGATCACGTCGACACCCCACGCCGCTCTCGACCAGGCCCGTCGGCGCGTCTGACGACCTGCTCTGATACGATCTCGCGGTGGAAGTCGAACGACCGCTTTCCGGCACGACGATCGGGGGATATCGGGTCGGACGATTGCTCGGAGAGGGCGGCATGGGGGCCGTCTACCTCGCGACCGACGCCGCCGGCGCCGAGGTGGTGCTCAAGCTCATTCACCCCAGGTTCGTGGGCCACACGAGCGCTGCGGCGCGCTTCGCCCGGGAAGCATCGGTCACCACCGCCCTCACCCACCAGGCGATCGTCCGGGTCATCGCATCGGACATCGAAGGGGCCCAGCCCTTCATCGCCATGCAGTACGTCGAAGGCCGGCCCCTCGGGAAGGTCATCGAAGCCGAAGCGCCCCTGGGCCTCGCCCGGACGAGCGAGCTGATACAGCAGCTTCTGTCGGCTATGGCCTACGCCCATGCCCAAGGCATCGTGCATCGAGACCTCAAGCCGGCAAACGTGATGGTCACCGTCGAGCCGGACGGAAGCGAAACCGTAAAGGTCCTCGACTTCGGCATCGCCGGCCTCTTCGACGAGGCGAGGCACACGCGCCTCACCCAGACCGGGCAGATCCTCGGCACCCCCGGCTATCTCTCCCCGGAGCAGGCCCAGGGCGAGCCCGTCGATGGGCGCGCAGACCTGTGGGCCATCGGCGTGATGCTCTACGCCATGCTGGCGAAGCGCCTCCCCTTCCCCGGCAAAGTCGCGGCGGACCGAATCATCGCCATGCTCACCGAGCCTCCGGTCCCAATCGGCGAGTTTCGACCTGATCTCCCCGTCGCCTTCGTCTCGGTGCTCGATCGCATGCTGACCAAGGACCCCGCCGGCAGATATCAGACAGCCGTGGAAGCGGCGCTGGCCATCGCGGAGTCCGTGAGGACGGTCGGGGCGGAGGCTAGCCCCCGGGCCCGCGCCCCGAGCCCCATCGAACCTCCACCGCCGACCGCCCCGCCCCGGGCCAAGAGTTTGGTGCCCGACGTGGCTCCCGCCGTCGGTCAGGCGAGATCCCCCGGCGATTTCTGGGGACGCCCCGCAGTCCTCATGGCCCTCTTGGGAGCGAGTCTGGTCGGTGGCGGTCTCATCGCAGGGACCCTCCTCCCGGGCAGGTCACTCCCCTCGGAGCCCGTGAACGAGGGGACGACGACGAGGGCCGAGATCACTCGGATAGAGCCGATCGCACCGATAGCACCGGTCGATCTCGCAACCGATCCGCCACAGGAGGCGTCACCAATGACAGCGTCGGCGGCGCCCCCTGAAGGTACGCCGGCCGCTCCCGCCCTCGCCATGTCTCAACGGGCCCCTCGGGAACCCTCTGGCGATCGAATCCGAGCCGCGGAAATCTGTCCCCATGGCGCAACCCTTAACGCCTATTCGCACGCCCGCGGCAGCACCCGCAACTCGGGCGCCACGCTCTATCGAGCGATCCGCCCCGCCTTCTTCATCCAACAGGACAGGGGATGCCTCGAAGGCGTGCGAAAAGGAACCTTCTCGGTCGAGGTCACCGTCGATGAATTCCACGCGATCGCGGAGGTCAGGTTCTCGGACCCGGGCCCCCTGACTCGGCAAATGCGAAGGTGTCTGCGACGGCGGATGGTCGGCCTTACGAGCTACGGAATGCTCCACGGCCCCGACGTGGCGACCATCGTCGACATGCGACTCGAGTGCTTCGACCCCTGAAGAGGTCGAACGGGCCGCCCCGTTTCTCGAGCGGCTCCCGGAGATCGGCCTCCCCGCGCGACCGACCGCTCGCCTGCGGCGTGAGATCGAACGGCGGATGACCGACCTACGTCCTCGACTCATCGCGACCGAAGGAGATGCCTTCAGTACCCCATGCCGCTCATCGCGTCGTCGTTCGCCTCGAGCGACAACGACCGAGCCGCCGGGGCGCTCATCGGGCGCCCAGCGCGCTGGCCCTGACCGCGGATCGAGCGCTCGCGCTCCATCATCCGGCGACGCTCGGCGGGGGCCTGGTTCACCAGGGCGCCTTGGATGGTGTCGGCGGCGAAGTCGAACTCCCGGGCGGCTTCTTCGGTGCGGCCCTCGTTGAGGGCGACGGCGGCGCGGAGTTGGGCCTGGGCGGCCTGGTGGTTCGCGACGAGGCCGGCGACCCGGGGTACGCTGCTCCGGGCGGCGGCGCCGCGGTTGCGGACCACCTCATAGCCGAGGTTCACCCTTTGAACCTGCCGCTCTCCGGTCGAGGCATCGAAGCTCAGGCGGGCCGTGCCGACGGCATGGCGGCCGAGGCGTTCGGTGTCGATCTCGGCGCGCAGGAGCACCTCACGGCGCTGGCCGGCGTGGAGCGCACCGACGTTGACGCGGACGCGGCCGTTTTCGAGGGTGCCTCCGGTCGACTCGACGCCGAGGATGCGCACCCCCGCAGCCGGCAGGATCTCGATGATGGTATTGGTCGCGATGGTCTGGCCGAGGAGCTCGAGCTCTTGTTCGAGGATCACCGCCATCTGGGCCGGGTGCTCGAGGTGGTACATGCGGCCGGCGCTGCGCACCGCGAGGGCCGCCAGCGTCCGCTCGTCGTAGTCGAGGCCGACGCCGATGGCGGAGATCTGAGCGCCCCACTCGGTGCCCTGGGCCGCCAGAGCGCCGAGGCTCTGAGCATCCGAAGGCCCGATATTGGCGCGGCCGTCGGAGATGATCACCAGGCGGCGGATGGGATGGGTGGCCGGGGCCCGGGCGAGGCGGTCCTCGCCGACGCGGATGCCGTCGTACATGTTGGTGCCGCCGAGGGCCTGGATGTTGTTGACCTGTTGCACGAGCATGCCGCGGTTGGCCGCCGAGACCGTGGTTTGAGGAGCGATCTCCGTCACGCCATTGCTGAACGCGTAGATGGAGACGACGTCCCCGGTGCGCAGGCTCTCGACGAGGCTCGCCGCCGCCATGCGCGCGTTCTGAATCTTTTGCCCTTCCATCGAGCCCGAGGTGTCGACGACCAACGAGAGCGCCAGGGGCTGCCTTCGGCCGACGGCGACGTGCTGAGGCGCATCGACCCAGATGCCGATGTAGGTCTCGCCATTGGCGCCGACGACGATGCGGGTCTGAGCCGTGGATCCCCCGATCCAAGCGTCCCCGGCCCCGGCCACGTGAGCTCCCGAGCCATCCTCGACGACGACCCGCATCTGGCGTTGGTCGACGCTCTGAGCCGCCGCGGATCCCCCACATCCGACCACCAGGGCCACCGACGCGAGGACAAAAAGGGTGAACAAGGCGCGCATGAGCTTCTCCCGGTGGGTCATGGGGAGAGCTAGACGCGCCTGTCTCGAGAATGATCTAACGCGCCCCGCGGCGCGCTGAGATCAGTGCAGGTAGAGCGCGCTGCGGCCCGGAATCGTGAGCGTTATGGCCGCTCGTTCGACGGTTGGCGTCGCGCCGCCGGCGAGGGCGTCGACGAAGGAACGGCCCTCCGCGGCAACGTCCGCCGGGACGGGGATGGACTCAGCGCGCGGCGCGGCGCCCCGATTCACGACGACGAGGACGAGGTCCTCGCCCTCCCCCCGGGCCACGACCCAGAGGTCGTCGTCGGCCTGAAGGGTGCGGTAGGCGCCCCGGCGGAGGCCGACCAGGTCGGCGCGAGCGCGGCCGAGGCGACTCACGCGATCGAGCTGGTTCTGCTCGCGCGTATTGAGGGCCCCGTCGAAGCGCATGACGTGGCGGTTGTCCGGGTCGGCACCGCCGAACTCGCCATACTCGTCTCCGTAGTAGAGCAGCGGCGCGCCGGGGATGGCCAGGAGCCACGCGAGGGCGACGTACATGCGGTCGTAGGGCTCGTCCCAGTCCGGCGCCGTGGGCAGGTCGTCCCACTTGTTGTTCGCCTGGCCGGGGTGGGCCTGGAGCGTCAAGAAACGCTGGGTATCGTGGGAGCCGATGTACGGCGTCATCACCGCCCCGCGCGGGTACCGCTCCATCGACGCCTGGGTCCAGAAGTCCACGTGGGCCATGCCCCGGCCCGGCGTATCGCCGAGGAACTGGAGCGACGCCGCGTAGTAGAGGACGAAGTCGAACTGCCCGTCGAGGCCGTCGGGGGTGATGTAGCGCGAGATGATGTCGTAGTTGCCCGGGTTGCCGCCCTCGGTCGGGCCGGACGATGAGTCCCACCCCTGGGCGGTCTCGCCCATCAGGAAGTACTCGGTCCCGGCCGTCTCGAAGCGCTCGCGCACCCGCATGCCGAGGTTGAAGATGGCGCCGTCGACGACGTGCTTCACCGCGTCGACGCGGAAGCCGTCGAGGTCGAAGCGCTCGAGCCAGTAGAGCGAATCTTCGATGACCTGCTCGGAGGCGTCGGTGACCTCCCAGTTGAGGTCGGGCATGTAGTCCCGGAAGAGGCAATCGAGGCGACGCTCGGTCCAATCGCAACCACCGGTCCCGCAGATACACCCGGTATTGAACCAGGTCGGGTGGTCTCGGTAGTACGGATGGTCCTCGTGCACGTGGTTGACGACCAGGTCCATCAGGATGCGGATGCCGTGCTCGTGCGCGACGGCGACGAGCTCGTCGAGGGCCTCTTCGCCGCCGAGGCGCGGGTCGACGGCCCGGGCATCGACGGGCCAATAGCCGTGGTAGCCGGCGACGCTATGAAAGTCGTCGGCGTCGGCGTAGGCGACGTCCGGGTTGTCGTTGAAGGGCGTCAGCCAGAGGGCGCTCACACCGAGCCGGTCGAGGTAGCCGCTCTCGATGGCCTCCTTCACTCCCTCGAGGTCGCCGCCGTCCCACTCGGCGCCGGGGCTCGCCATCGTGGGCTCCCCGTCGTTGGTCGCGTCGCCGTTTTTGAATCGGTCGGTGAGGATCATGTAGATGAGGGCGTCCCGCCACTCGAAGGGCTCAGCCTCGATCCAAACCGGCAGGAGCACCGACTCGGCTTCTACGCCGGCGGTGTCGATGGCCGAAATGCGCACCGTGTGTTTGCCTTCGGCGAGGCCCGTGACGGCCACGGTGATCACATCTCCGGCTACCGTCACCTCGGCGCCATCGAGGGCCCGGGTGCTCCGACCGCTGCGGAGTTCGGCGGTGACCATGTCGGCGGGGCCCGCCAAGCGTCGATCGTAGCGCACCGTCGCGTCGATGCGCCCCACGCCGTCTTCACCCCGGACGCCCGTCGCCGTATCGACGGTGAGGCCCGGAACTCGGCAATCTGCCACCCGGAGACCCGAGTTCTCCTCTCCGCTATCGTAGGCGCGGTAGGCGTTGTCGGGGTCGAGACGCCAGGGCTCGCGGCCGTCGCCTTCGACGAAGAACTTGTAGGGGTGAACCCCGGGGGTCAGGGCCAGGGTGACGCGGTAGACGCCGGTGCCGTCGTCGACCATGCGGTCCGCGGTCTCGTCCCAGTCGTTGAAGGGCCCGGCGATGTGCACATCGGGGGTGGAGCCAGTAGCCCGGAAGGTCACCGTGGCGGGGCAGAAGCCGTCCGGGACCGCGACATCGGGGGTGTCTCCGTCGGTGCCGACGGAGCTGTCGGTGACCATCGAGGAGTCGTCACCGCACGCCGGGAGGGCGGCCCAAGCGACGAGCAAGACGAGCGAGACGAGCAAGCGGGGAAACATGACGAGAGGGCGCTTCACGAGAGCCTCCGGCGAACGAAGAAGAAAGCAAACACCATGGCCATGAGCCCCATCGAGGCCGCCGGCGACCCCGCCGCGGAACAGCCGCCATCGTCCGAGGGCGGCGCAGTGGTCCCGCCATCATCCGACGTGCCCCCGTCGGAACCGACCGAGCCATCCGGAGCACCACCGTCGACGACCGGAGGAGCGTCAGGCTCCTCGGCGTAAGCGCCGCATGCCGGCCCCGCCACGCCCTCCCCGGAGAGCGCCACGATGTAGGCCCCCGCACCAAAGCCGACCATGGGAATCGAGCCGGCGTAGGCGCCGGTCCCCGCGTCGTGGAGCTCCGAGAACATGAGATCGTTGGCCAGGGCCTGGCCCTCGACCCAACCGCGGATGGCGCCTTGGCGCTCCTCGAAGCCCGCCGCCCCGAGGGCCGGCATCAGGCGGAAGTCGACGAAGACCCACTCCTGGGAGTCGTACCATCCGCCGTCGTCGTTGCGCATGAAGCCCGTTCCGGTGGTGACCGTGAGGTTGTCGATGAGCGAGTTGAGGGTCGCCCGGGCCGTCCGCCCCCGGGGGTCGATGATGCCCCAGTTGATCGCCTCGACGGTCGCGGCGTCGACGTAGTGGTGGCCCGCGATGAGGTCCTCGGCGCTCTGCACCAGGGCGCCCCGGGAGTCCGTGTGGCGCGCGATGAGAGCGCGGCGGATCCCCTCGGCGGTATCGCGGTAGCGCGTCGCGGCGTCGGCGTCGCCGCGACCGTCGGCCCACTCGGCCACCTCGCAGAGACCGCGGACGGCGGCGAGAGACGTATAGGTGAAGCGACGCTGGCGCCCGTTCCAGTGCACCTCCCAGATGGAGGAGTCGGCCGCGATGACCCCGGAGTCGTCGACGAGGGAGACGAGGACGTCGGCTATCTCGCCAGAGATGACCGGCCAGAACTCCTCGACGACCGCCGCGTCGCCGCCGGCCCGGAGGTACTCGCCGAGGGACCAGAGGAAGAGCCCGAATCCGTCGAACTCGATGTTGGGTCCGTCGGCGTTGCAGTCGGACTCTTCTTCGCCGTTGCCGAAGTACCGCGTGATGGAGATCCGGTAGGGCATGCCGACCTCGGACTCGTGGCGCCCCCGCGGGGCCTTCAGCTGAAACTCGATGGCCGCCCGGGCCTCGGCGAGGTGCCCCGACCGGGCGAGGCCGGCGACGGCGTAGGCCATGTCGCGGACCCAAGAGATGTTCCACTGAGCGTCCACAAAGCCGAGGCCGGGGGGCAAACTCGCCAGGATCTGGCCAAATCCGGGGCCCGCCTCGCGGACCTGGCCCATGCGCAAGATCGCCGCCGATTGCAGCCAGAGGTCACGCTGGGCGTCGCTCAATCCCGAAGGCGGGGTCGTATGCCAAGCGTCCCAGGCGCTCTTCTCGGCGGCGAGCAAGGCGGCCGGGGCGCGACCCGCGGCCCACGTGCGCAGCGCGTCGATGTCGGGACCGGCGTCTTCGTCGAGGGCCCACAGCACGCTCGACGCCATCCATACATCTTCCCCCGGGGCGAGGGTCGCGGTCGCTGCCGCGAACCCCGGCGCCATGTCGTTGACCGGACCCGTCGTCGCCCGGGCGTCGTCGATGTCCGTACCGGACTTCAAACGCTCGTAGGCGCTGCCGCCGCCGACGGTGGTGCTCACGCGGCTGACCGGCGAGAGCGCCGTGTAGGCGATGGTGCCCTGGCTCGGCCCGTACTCGTAGAGCGTAGCGCGGCCATCGTCCCAGCTCGCCTCCTCGCCGTCGCTGCTCGGCTCGCGGCCGCCGCCGGCGTTCCCGAGGCGAAAGTTGAAGACCGCGTGGGGGGTGACCTCGACGCTCGCGGTCGAGACGTTTTCGTAACGGGCCAGCATCACCAGGACGGGCTGGTCGACCTCGGTCGGCATGAAGGTGTAGGTCGTGACCCGGACAGACCGCCCCGGGCCGACGTGGTGCGAGGTGCGGATGATGTTGGTCCCGACCTCGTAGCCGGCCTCGTCGAGGGCGACCTCCGAGAGCCACTCGCCGGTGGCGCCGACCCGGGCCCCGAAGTACGTATCGAAGGCTAGGTCCCGAGACTCGTCCGCCGCAAAGCAGAGGTCCGGTGCCGCGTCCCGAGGGCCTGCGAAGCGATAGGGGTGCTCGAGGAAGGTGTCGATGCGGTGGGACGCACGGTCGTAGCTGGCCATCGCCCAGCCATTGCCCGTCACCAAGCGCTCGAAGGACCGGGATGCGTCCTGAGCGCTGGCTCCCCCGGCGAGACCGAAGATAAGGAGGGCCGCCGCTGCAGCCCGATAAGTGCCCGTCATGGTTTCAGGTTGTAGCAGCCGAGGAACGACGGTCGACCCGAGGCGGAGGCGGCGCTATGCTCCGCCGACCATGGCCGAAAATGACCGAATTATGGGCGCAATTCCTTTCCCCCAGGTCGTCGAGACGACCCACCGCGGGGAGCGCAGCTGGGACATCTACAGCCGCCTCTTGAAGGACCGGATCGTCTTCCTCGGCACGCCGATCGACGACGAAGTCGCCAACATCATCATCGCCCAGCTCCTCTATCTCGAGAGCGATGACCCCGACAAGGAGGTCATCCTCTACATCAACAGCCCCGGCGGCGTGGTCACGTCGGCCCTCGGCATCTACGACACCATGCAGTACATCCGCTGCCCGGTCTCGACGGTGTGCCTCGGCCAGGCCGCCTCGATGGCGGCCATCCTTCTGGCGGCGGGCAGCCAGGGAGTGCGCCGGGCCCTGCCCCACAGCCGAGTGATGATCCACCAGCCCCTCGGCGGCTTCCGGGGCCAGGCCTCGGACATCGAGATCCACGCCAAGGAAATCCTCTTCCTCCGGGAGCGCCTCAACGGCATCCTCGGCTACCACACGGGCCAGACCGAAGAGCAAGTCGCGCTAGATACCGAGCGCGACAACTTCTTGAGCGCAACCGAGGCCCTCGAGTACGGCATCATCGACCAGGTGATCGAGCCGCGGAAGGCGTCCGCTTCGGTCCCGAAAGAACAAGAGAAGGGCCAGGGCAAAGAGCCGGAGAAGGCCAAAGAGAAGCCCAAGAAGAAGCCCAAGAAGTAGAGCGGGAGATCGAGGCCGTGGGCGAGACCGCATCGATACGCATCACCTTCGTCCGTCACGGCGAATCCGAATCCAACGTCAGCGGGCGTTGGCAGGGCCAAGGCGACTCGAAGCTCTCCCCCCTGGGCAGGGATCAGGCGGAGAGCCTCGGCCGCCGCCTCAAAGGCGCGCACTTCGACCGGGTCATCAGCTCGGACCTGAGCCGCGCCGCCGACACCGCCCGGGCCCTGGGCCGCGAGGTCACCCTCGAACCCGCCTTCCGGGAGCTCGACGTCGGAGACTGGGAAGGCCTCGATCGCCGGGAGGTGGCCCTGAAGTTCCCCGACCAGGTCCAGGTCCTCGCCGCCGGCGCCCGGGACGTGAAGATCGGCGGGGGGGAGTCCTGGGACGAGCTCTACGACCGGATCAAGTCGGCCTTCGATGCCGTGGTCCGAGACGCCTCCGCGGGTTCCCACGTCGCGGTCGTCGCCCACGGCGGCGCCATCGCCGCGCTCTTCGCGGGCCTCCTCGGCATCGGGGGCCGCCACCCGCGGCCCCTCGGACGCGTCGTCAATACGGCGCTGTCGACCGTCGAGGTCCACGACGGCGATCTCACCCTCCACCGCTGGAACGACGCGACCCACCTCGGCCCGGTTGGCGCCTGGGCCGAAGAACGCCTCGGCCGGGGGGACGGCGTGGTGGGCCTCGTGAGCCACCACCAGCCGGACACGGACGAGCCTGTCCCCGAGGGCGGGCGGCTGCGCGGGGGCCCCTCGGTCCTCGCCATCGAACACCTCGGCGGATGGTACCGGGGCCTCGAACACCTCTATGCGGCGCCGATCCCCCACGTGCGCAACGCCGGAGCGATGTTGGCGGCCCGCAACGACATCTTCTTGAGCGACGCTCCAATCGCAACGGACGACCTCGACCGGCAGCTCAGCGAGCTCGCCGAGCGCCACCCGGGAGAACGGGCCAGCGCCGTATTGCCAGCGGGCGCCATCGCCGACTACCTGAACCGCCTGGTGGGCCCCACCGGCGGCGCGAAAATCGGCCACCCCCGCCACGCGACCGTCAGCCACACGGTCATGACCGACGAGGGCCTGGTCCTGGCGAACTTCGGCACTTCCCCTCGTTCCTGACGAGAAGGCGCCGCGCAGGGCGGCCCGAGGCGAAAGCGCGCCGGAGGCCTCAACAAGAAGGCGCATGGAGAGGCGGGCCGAGGCGAAAGCGCGCCGGAGGCGTGCGAAGCCGGCAGCCCGCCGGCCCAGGCGCCGGGAGTGCGCAGTCGCGCAGAGCCGACAGGCCGACCGTAGCGGCGCCGGTAGTGCCGCACCGCCCCCATCACCATCACCCCTAACGAGAAGCCCCTCTGGCCCCATGGCCTGATCCGGGCTAATAGGCGCCCACGATGGCGTCCCTGAAGCTTTCGGGCATCGAGAAGAAGCTCGGCAATAACGCCGTCCTCCGGGGGATCGACCTCGAGGTCTCGGACGGACAGCTCGTCGTCCTGGTCGGGCCGAGCGGCTGCGGCAAGAGCACCCTGCTGCGGACGATCGCCGGCCTCGAGATCCCCGACGCGGGCACCATCGCCATCGGAGACCGGGAGGTCACTCGGCTCCCCCCGCGGACCCGCGACATCGCCATGGTCTTTCAGAGCTACGCGCTCTACCCCCACCTCACGGTCCGGGACAACCTCTCCTTCGGGCTGAAGCTTCGGGGCGAAGCCGCGGAGCTCATCTCGGAGCGCATCAAGTACGTGTCCGAAATGCTCGGCCTCGGGGACCTGCTCCAGCGCTACCCGCGCCAGCTCTCCGGTGGCCAGCGCCAGCGCGTCGCGATGGGCCGCGCCGTCGCCCGGCGGGCCACCCTCTATCTGCTCGACGAGCCGCTCTCGAACCTCGACGCCGCCCTCCGGGCCGAGGTGCGCGTGGAGATCAAACGGCTCCACGAAGAGCTGAACGCGACGATGGTCTACGTCACCCATGACCAAATCGAAGCGATGACCCTCGCCGACGTCCTGGTGGTGCTCAACGCGGGCAAGGTCGAACAGGCAGGTCCCCCCCTCGAAGTCTACAACCGCCCGGCGTCACGGTTCGTCGCTTCGTTCATGGGCAGCCCCGCCATGAACTTCCTGACGGCCGAGTACGCCGAGGGCGTGGTCAAGGCCGACGGAGTCACCCTCGAACTCGACGGCCGAGAGCCCCCCGCGGAGGTGCTCCTGGGCATCCGTCCCCACGACGTTCTGGTGTGCGAAGAAGAAGACGCCGCCATCTCCTTCGAGGTCGAAGTCATCGAGGCCATGGGCTTCGAGGCCTACGCCCACGGCAAGGTTGGCGAAACGCGCTTCGTTGCCCGGATCGACAGCGAGGTCGCGGCGAAGACCAAGGCCGGCGACCGCCTCGGCCGGCACCGTGAGGCCAAGGAGGTCTCCTGCTTTGGTCTCTGCTGCGACCTCGCTGTCGATCCGGGCAACGAAGCGTGCCTCGCCGACCCTGCCGTGGGCGTAGGCCTCGAAGCCCATGGCCTCGATGAC
>QMMC01000026.1 GCA_003647065.1 Deltaproteobacteria bacterium
CATCGAGCAGGACGCGGACACCATCTGGTTCGTCTACCGCGAAGAGATGTACAACCGCGACGAACCCAACGCGAAGAACCGCGCCGAAATCATCATCGGCAAGCAGCGCTCGGGCCCGACCGGCACCGCCCACGTCGCCTTCTTCAGCGAGTACACGCGCTTCGACAACATGACGAACGACGAGTACGGCGGCGGCGACTTCTCAGACTAAAATGCGCGAAACAGTATCGCGACCCAGGCGATGCTGTTTTATAGCCGTAGGTTCACGCCGGCATGAAAGAGGTTGTAGTCGGCGCTGTAGCTGCCGGCGTTGGTGATCTCGGCCATGTCTGGAGTGACCGCGGAGACCTGGCGCAGGGCGGCCTCTTCGTTGCTGACGGTGATGGTGCTCTGAAAGATGTGGGCGTAGGCGAGGCTGATGTCGAACTTGCCCATGCGCACGGTCAGGCCGCCGTGCACACCGAAGCGCGCACCGGGGAGGAAGTCGAGGCCGGTATACTGGCGCGGGTCGCGGTTCGAAAATACGCCGCCGGACTCGTAGGCGCTGGTCTCGAAGCTGAACCCGAGGCGCAGGGTCGCGAGGCCGGGGATGGCGTTGAAATCACCGCCGAGGCGCAAGAGCCACTGGTCGTTCCACTGGTGGGGGAGGTCGATGTTCTCGGGGATGGGCAGGGTTGATGGCGGGGGCATCGTGCCGCCCACACCGACCTCGTGAAATTCGGTCGTTGACCCTGCGGGGAGACGGATGCTCAGGTCCGTGACCTCTTTGTTGATCAGGTAGATCGCGTCGAACTCGATGTCGAACCACTCGTTCGCCATGGCGTCTTCGGTCCGGCCGCTGAGGCGCTCGATGGCCTCGGGGTCCTGGGGCCGGGGCGTGATGCGCTGGGCGTAGCGGAGGCCGAGGCGCACCTCCCAGGGCTGCCCCGCCGTGACCTGGACGTCATCAATGGTCGGGTTCACGAAGGGCGTCGTCCCGGCGATCCCAGCGTCCGCATCGCCTACGCCATACCAGCCGGTCGTCAGGTCGGTCGTGCCCGAGGCGTTCACGTTGTCGGACCACCGGAAGCCGGCCATGACGTCGAGGTTGTCCATCGGCACGAAGTGGGCCGAGACGATGAGGGCCGGGATGAAGGCATCGGTCGCGTTTAGCTTCGTGAGAATATCCGTGGCGGGGTCCTGGCTCGGGTTCGCCACGGTCATCGAGGTGAAGTCGAAGACGCCGATGCCCCACTGGAAGGTCGCGCCGAAGCGGAACCACGGAGTGGGTCGGTAGGCGACGCCGACCGAGGGAAGGAGAAAGAGCTGATCCTGGTCGAGCAGCGTATAGCGACTCGGAGGCGGCAAGATGCCCTCCGATCCGCCGGGGGTCGTGTAGCGTTCCGAGTCGGGCACCCAGCTGGAGCTGCCGACGCCGTTCGGAGCGACGATGCCGAAGCCGATGCCGAGCTCCGGCATGATGCGATAGGACGCGACGAGGCCGAGGGCCGGACCGACGGGGCTCTCGTTGCATGCCGCCGGGTAGCCTTCTCCGATGAACCCCTGCGCGAAGGGTGGGGTGCTTGGGTCGCTGTCGAAGATCGACGGTGAGAAGCCCAAGGGGTTGTCGGTGTCGGCGTAGGTATTGGTGGGGCTGCTCGTCCGCTGGAAGCAACCGTTGAAGGCATTGATGCCGCCGGTCAGGTAGATCTGAAAGCCGCTCAGGTCGGCGAGGTTGGCCGGGTTCATGGTGAGGGCCATCGGGTCGTCAGCCCGCGCATAGAACGCGCCGCCGCGGCCGAGGCCCCGGGCGCCTCCCTCGCCGGGCAGTTCGAAGCCTCCGGCGGAGGCCACGGTGGGCGAAATGAGGGTCACCAGAAGGGCCGCCCCAATAGTGAGGGCGGCGAGGGCAGAGCTGCGGCGTTTGAGCATCGATCCTCCCAAAGAGAACGAAGAGAAGAAGAGAAAGCTGGCTCACCATACCTGGCTCGGCGTGTTCCAGAAGAACACTTCGTGGCTCTTCGAGGAGCCGAGAGCGCTCTCGGTTCCGCGGGTGGGGCTGCCCGCCCCGTTCGTGACGGGAGGAATGCTGCAATTTTCCATGGATCGAGGGTTGCAAGGCAATCGGTCGAGGAGTTCCCCGCATGTCCCCGAATGCCGCCCGCAAGATGTCCCAGCACGAGACGATTCGCCCCTCCGCCCAGGGGGAGGGCAAACGTCGCGCCGGGCCTCAGCGGGAGGGCGTCGGCGAGAGCCACGTCCGGGAGATCGCCCCCCGCCTGAGCTATCGCCCCCCCGCCCCTTGTGGGCCCAATAGCTCTCCCAAGATTTCATCCGAAACTTCTCCCAGTGGTTCAGCCAAGAGCTCCCTTGGGCCCATCGGCGGCAGCGCCCCCAGCATCGCTCCGGTCAGTACGCTCAAGAATACCTCCACGATTCCGGCCAAACGGCACCCCTCCGGGGTCCCGAGGGCGGCGATCAGCATGGCGGCCTTCGCGGCCTCGGCGGCTCCTACCGCTACGATAGGGGTCAGCCGGCTTCCGACGGCCCGAGACCTGACGCCTCGGAGCGTCCCCCTGGCGAACCGCATTCCTGCGCCCCCGCCCCTGCCTCGGGAGGCGATCATCGCCATGCCCACGACCGAGCTCGCCCTGCACGAGATCGACTACGACAAGGCCTATGCCTACAACCCGAAGGCCCTCGACGCGCGCCTTCGGACCCGGGGCTCGGTGATCCCAGAGGCCTTGGTCTCGGTGGCCGAGGATGTGCGGACCAGCCTCGCCCCGGCCGGCCGCGAGGAAGCGGCTCGGGAGCTCCGGGCCATGCGGAAGACGACCTTCACTGGCCTGGCCCTCGTGCTGCGCCGGGCGGCGACGCTCCTCGACCAGCACGCGTGAGCGTACGCACCGCGAGAGTATCTGTGGCCCCGGAGGCGGGTGTACTCACCAGGGGGTGAAGATTCACTGCATCGGTGGGGGCCCCGGGGGGCTCTACGCGGCCATCCTCCTCAAGAAGCTGGACCCCAAAAACGAGGTCACGGTCTGGGAGCGCAACGCCCCCGACGACACCTTCGGTTGGGGCGTGGTCTTTTCGGACCGAACCCAGGACCACCTCCGCAACGCCGACGCCGAGTCCCACGAAGCGATCACCAAGACCTTCGCGACCTGGGACGACATCGACGTGCACTATCAGGGCGAGGTCCATCGCTCGACGGGGCACGGCTTCTGCGGCCTGTCGCGGCAGACGATGTTGGTCCTCTTGCAGGACCGCGCCCAGGCCCTCGGCGTGAAGATCAACTTCGAGACCGAGGTCACCGACGTCGACGATTTTCGCGACTGTGATCTTCTCGTCGCCGCCGACGGCATCAACTCGGCCATCCGGACCAAGTACGCCGCAAACTTCGGCCCCGACCTCGACTGGCGACCGAATCGTTTTACCTGGCTAGGCACCAAGCAGCAGTTCGAGGCCTTCACCTTTTCGTTCCGCGAAAACGACGCGGGGCTGTTCATGGTGCACGCCTATCAGTTCGAACCGGGGACGAGCACCTTCATCGTCGAGACCGATGCGGACTCCTTTGCCAACTCGGGCCTCGCCGTCGACGACGAAGCGGCGACCATCGCCTATTGCGAAAATCTCTTCGCCGAAGAGCTCGGCGGCCACGCCCTGATGGCCAATAGGTCCCATTGGATTCAGTTTCGCACCGTCAGAAACCGCACCTGGCACCACGAGAACATGGTGCTCATCGGTGACGCGGCCCATACGGCCCACTACTCCATCGGCTCGGGGACCAAGCTCGCCATGGAGGATGCGATCGCCCTCGCCGGGAGCTTCCGGGATCACGACACGGCGCTTGCCGCCCTTCCGGCCTACGAGGCTGCTCGGCGCCCGAACTCCGACAGCATCCAGCGGGCGGCCCAGTCGAGCCTCGAGTGGTTCGAAAGTACCCGGCGCTACATGGGAATGCCGCCCAAGCGCTTCGTCTTTTCTTTGCTCACGCGCTCGATGCGCATCACCCACGACAACCTGGCGCTCCGGGACCCGGCCTACGTCGAGGACGCGGACCGCTGGCTCAATCGCGATCTCGGGATCGAGGGGGCGGACGACCTCTCGAAGCCGCCGGTGCCGCCGATGTTCACGCCGTTCACCCTGGGCGGCGTGCAGCTCAAGAACCGCGTCGTCGTCTCGCCGATGTGTCAGTACAGCGCCGACGACGGTGTGCCGAACGAGTGGCATATGGTGCACCTCGGCAGCCGAGCCATCGGTGGCGCGGCCCTGGTCTTCACCGAGATGACCGACGTGAGCGCCGAGGGACGCATCACGCCGGGGTGCGCGGGGATCTATACCGACGAACAAGAGGCCGCGTGGAAGCGCATCGTCGACTTCGTGCACGACCAGTCGACGGCGCTCATCGGCATGCAGCTCGGCCACGCCGGCCGCAAGGGCGCGACGAAGCGCCTCTGGGAGGGCTATGACGTTCCGGTCTCGGAAGGGGCCTGGCCGCTCATCGCCGCGTCGCCGATCCCCTGGGCCCCCGAGAGCGCCGTGCCCGCCGAGATGGATCGGGCCGCCATGGTCCGTGTCCGTGACGAATACGTCGCTGCGGCGAAGAGGGCTTTGAGGGCCGGCTTCGACGTGCTCGAAGTGCACATGGCCCACGGCTACTTGCTCTCTGGGTTCATTTCGCCGCTCTCGAACCAGCGCGGCGACGAGTACGGCGGCGCTCTCGAAGGGCGGGCGCGGTTCCCCCTCGAGGTCCTCGACGCCGTGCGCGAGGTCTGGGCCGACAAGCCCTTGTCCGTGCGCATCTCGGCGACGGACTGGGCGCCCGATGGGTTCACCGGGGACGACGCGGTGGCTCTCGCGACGATGCTGAAGGACCACGGCGTGGACCTCGTCGATGTCTCGACGGGGCAGACCTCGACCGAGGCCAAGCCTGCCTACGGCCGCCTCTACCAGACGCCCTTCGCCGACCGCATTCGCAACGAGGTCGACATCGCGACGATGGCCGTCGGCACCGTCAGCACCTACGACGACATCAATACCATCGTCCTCGCGGGCCGCGCCGACCTCGTCGCCCTCGCTCGGGCTCACCTCGCGGACCCCTATTTCACCATGCACGCCGCTCGCGAGCAGGGCTTCGACGGCCACGAGTGGCCCGTGCAGTACGAGTCGGCTAAACGTTTGCGCTTCCTCGTGAAGTAATGGGCCCCATGACGACCTCGAACAACGCTGTACTGGGCGGTCTCTGTTACGTCTTCGACTTCGACGACGAAAAGACGATCGCCATCTTTGGCCTCGCTGACCGTGTCGTCACCGGCGCCGAGGTGAGCGCCTGGCTCGTGAAGGAAGGAGAGCCGACCTACGTCGAGTGCCCCGACGCCGTGTTGGCCTCGTTCCTCAACGGCCTGATCACCGACAAGCGCGGCCCCCGGGACGGCCCCCCGCGTCCGTCGGAGTCCGAAATCACCAACAACCTCGTCATGACGAAGCTCAAGATCGCCTTGGCGTATTCTGGCGACGACGTGATGGCGGCCCTCGCTTCGGCGGGCCAGCGCATGAGCAAACACGAGCTCAGCGCCCTCTACCGCAAGCCGGGCCACAAGCACTTCCGCAAGTGCTCGGACGAGGTCCTCTTCGGCTTCATCGAAGGCTTGCAGAAGAAGTACCGGCCGGAGCCCACACCGGCGGGCGCGGCACCTTAAGAACAGTGTTCAGTCGAAGCGTGGCCAGTCCGTGTGTACCGGGGTCTCCGGGGCTTCGAGGCGCCGGTAGGTATGGCTGCCGAAGTAGTCGCGCTGGGCTTGGATGACGTTGGCGCTGCCCCGGGCGGTGGTCAGGGTATCAAACCACGACAGGGACGCGGCGAAGCCGGGGACGGGGTACCCCGCCGCCGTCGCCTGAGAGACGACCTTGCGCCAGGCGGGGACCCGGCCGCTCAGATCGGCTACGAAACCCGGGGCGAGGGCGAGGAGGGCGGGCGGTGTGCCGGTGCCGTAGGACTCTCGGATGCGGTCGAGGAAACGCGCGCGGATGATGCAGCCCGCGGTCCAGATGCGTGAGACCTCTCCGAGGTCGGTGCCAAAGTCGAACTCTTCGCTCGCTGCGGCGAGGAGCTGGAAGCCCTGGGTGTAGCTGGCGATCTTGGAGGCGTAGAGGGCCTTGCCGAGGTCTTCGACGGTCAGGTCCCGGAGGGCGCTCCGGGAAGGCTCGTAAGCGGCCTCGGCCTGGGACCGGAGGTCACGAAACGACGAGAGGGCGCGGCCGTCGACGGCCGCGGCGATGGTCGGCACGGGGATGCCGAGCTCGACCGCCGTGAGCACGGTCCACCGGCCGGTGCCTTTCTGCCCGGCCTGGTCGAGGATCGCGTCCACGAGGGCGGTGTCGGCCTTCGCGGGGTCTGGGGTGCGGAAGATGTTCGCAGTGATCTCGACGAGGAAACTCTCGAGCTCGCCTTCGTTCCACTTCGCGAAGATCTCGCCGACCTCGGTGGCGCTCTTGCCGAGCCCCTTTCGGAGCAAGACCGAAGTCTCGGCGATGAGCTGCATGTCGCCGTATTCGATGCCGTTGTGCACCATCTTGACGAAGTGCCCGGCCGAGCCGCGGCCGCAGTAGCCGACGCAGGGGCCGGAGGGGCTCGTGGCGGCGATCGACTCGAGGACGGGCTTCAGCCGGTCCCAGGCCTCGGCGTCGCCGCCGGGCATCATGGCGGGCCCGAGCAGGGCGCCCTCGGCGCCGCCGCTCACGCCCATGCCGACGAAGCGCCAGGGCCTTTCTTTGGCCCGCGCGTTCCGTCGGTCGGTGTCGCGGTAGAGGCTGTTACCGCCATCGACGACGATGTCGTCGGCTTCGAGGAGGGGGTCGAGGCTGTCGAGGACTGCGTCGACGGCGCGCCCGGCGTTCACCAGCAAGATGATGCGGCGTGGACGTTCGAGGCCTCGGACGAGCTCCTCGGTCGACGCGGCGATGTCGAGCTTCGCCTCGGGGTACTTGGCCGCCATGGCCCGGGCGCCTTCGACGTCCAGGTCGAAGCCGCTGACCGCCAGGCCGCGGCTCGCGAAGTTGCGCGCCAGGCTGCTGCCCATGACGCCGAGGCCGATGACGGCGACGTCGTTGAGTCGTTCGCGGTTCATGTCGTGCTCCCTGATGCGAAATCGAGATCGGTGAATACGGTCAGGCCGGGGAGGCCCCCGGCAGGCAGGGTGGGGTCGCCGGTGGCGAGGGCGACCATGGCGTCGCGTTTGGACTCGCCCGTGGCGACGAGGATCGAGGTTTGCGCGGTCGCGAGCATGGAGAGCGTCAGAGTCATTCGGTGCGGTGGCGGCTTGGGGCTGTCGGCGATGTGCATGACGGTGTCGCCAGCCCATGATCGGTTTGGAAAGAGCGAGGCGATGTGCCCGTCGGGGCCCATGCCGAGCAGGCTCACGTCGAGGGCGCAACCCCAGGCCTTCAACCCCGCACGCACCCGGGCGATGGCGGCGCCCTCGGTTTCGTCATCGAGCCACAGCGGGAGCTCGTCTCCGGCTCGCGCATCCGTCGACCGGTGGGTCTGACCGCGGTTGCTCTGCGGGTCGGCGACGGGCACGCAACGCTCGTCCACCCAGGTCAACCGCACCCGCCCGAGGTCCTCGCCGAGCTCCTCCGCGGTGCGGGACCAGGCGGCCAGGGCCGAACCGCCGGGAACCGCGACCGTCACGTATTGTCGGTCCGCGAGGGCGTCGCGGATGGCTGACGTCAGGGCGGAGGCGGCCTCGGCCACCGGATCGTCGCTCGTTCGTATGGTCACACTCATTGCCGGATGCTACGCCGATCCCAAACGGGGCGCGATGTGCGATCGTGCCGCCATGAGCAAGCCCACTCCTGAACCGAGCCTCTTCATCATCTTCGGTGGCACGGGCGACCTGGCGCGGCGAAAGCTGCTGCCGGCGCTCGCGCGCCTCGCCCACGAAGACCAGCTCGGCAACTGCCATGTGGTCGGCGTCACCCGGGAAACCCACTACGACGACGAGTCCTACCGCGCGTTCGTCAGCGACGCCCTCGACGCCGCGGGGCTCACCGAGGACCAGCGAGGGGCGCTCTGCGCCTCACGCCTCCACTTCCAGACCATCGGCCCGGGCACCGAGGCGGACTTCAAAGCGCTCGGGGTGAGGCTCGCGGCCCTCGAAGAGCGCCACGGCCTCGCGCAGAACCGCACCTTCTACCTCTCGCTCCCCCCGAAGGCGTTCCAAGGCACGATGGAGGGCCTGGCCAACGTCGGCCTCGACGAGAGCAACGGTTGGACCCGCCTCGTGGTCGAGAAGCCCTTCGGTCGCGACTTGGCCACCGCCCAGGAGCTGAACGCGATCACGCACCGCTGCTTCCGGGAGGAGCAGGTCTATCGAATCGATCACTACCTCGGGAAGGAGACGGTGCAGAACCTCCTCGTCTTCCGCTTCGCCAATACGATCTTCGAGTCCATGTGGAACCGCGAGCGCGTCGAGTCCGTGATGATCACCGTCTCCGAGAGCCTCGGCCTGGGCACCCGGTCGGGCTACTACGACGGCATCGGCGCGCTCCGGGACATGGTGCAGAACCACCTGACCCAGCTCCTGACCTTGGTGGCCATGGAGCCGCCGAGCAGCTTCGACGCCGAGGCCATTCGCTACGAGAAGATCAAAGTGCTCAAGTCGATGGCGCCGATCGACCCGAGCAAGGTCGTCCGTGGTCAATACGACCACGGCACCATCGACGGCGAGAAGGTGCCGGGGTACCTCGAAGAGGAGGGCGTGCCGATGACCTCCTCGACCGAGACCTTCGTCGCGATGCAGCTCGAGATCGACAACTGGCGATGGAAGGGCGTGCCCTTTTATCTGCGCAGCGGCAAGCGCCTCGCGGCCAAGAGCTCGCAGATAGCCGTGCGTTTTCGGGACGTACCGGTCAGCCTCTTTCGCAGCATGGGCGCCAAGCTCGATACGACCGACGTGCTCATCATCACTTTGCAGCCCGACGAGGGGTTTTCGATGCACCTCGACGTGAAGGCCCCCGGAGAACCCTTCCGGACCAAGCAGATCCCCCTCGAATTTCGCTACGCCGACCGCTTCGAGGAGATCCCCCCGGCCTACCAGACGCTCTTGCTGAACGTGCTGCACGGCGACCAGACGCTCTTCGTCCATGCGGACGAGGTCGAGCGCAGCTGGCACCTCTACACGCCGTTGCTCGAAAATCCGCCCATCATCCACCGCTACCGCGCCGGGTCCTGGGGTCCGAAGGAGGCTGGCCACCTGGGCATCCCGGAGACCGACCTCTGGCAAGTGGACGGCCAGTAGACGGCACCTCGAATGACGACGCCGACGCAGGTTTGCCAGGGGACTCGGGAGAGCGCTCCGAGGAGTGTCTTGGCCCTCGCGGATCGGGTCGTGGATCCGCGTCGGGCGAGCTTTGGCTACGCGGCGGTGCTGCTCGTCTTCGCGGCTTCGGTGCAGCCCCTGGTGCATGTCATCTACGAGACCCTCGACCTAGTCCCGCGGGTGGTGCCGGTGCTGCGCCAGCATCAGGATCCCGAAGCCCCCCCGGCGGCCATGGACACCCCTCCGAGGCCCCTGGTCGTCCTCCTCCTCGACGGCCTCCGGTTGGACGAGGCCGAGCGCTCCCCGGCGCTCTCGGCGCTCCGGGACCGGGGCGCCTCCGCGGTGGTCGAGCTCGAAGACTTCCCCACCCTGTCGCGGCCCTACTACCACGCGCTCCTCACCGGCGTTCCCCCGCGGGGCAGCGGCGTGCGCCGCAATAGGCAGGGGCAGCGGCAGGTCTTCGATGCGCTGCCGGACCGCGTGCGCCGCGCCGGGGGTACTGTGTCCTTCGTTGCCGAAGACAACGACTGGATGGCTGTGCTTTTCGCCGCCGAAGGCGACGGGGACGCCCACGGCCCCGACGCCCTCGACGGACCCCTCACGGAATTGCTGGCCGAAATCGGTCGCGGTGCCGCTCCGACGTTATCGGTCATTCACGTGCTCTCGGTCGACGGGTCGGCCCATGACCACGGGGTCGACTCCGACGCTCACCGCCGTGCCCTCGCCCTGGCCGAGCGGGTGACCAACGAAGTCGTCGAGGCGACCTTTGGCCGGACGCTGCTCGCGGTGGTGAGCGACCACGGACACATCGGCCCCGGGGGCCACGGCGGGGACGAGCCCGAGGTACGCCGGGTTCCCTTCATCCTCGTAGGCGACGGCGTGCCCCACGCGCGCGTCGACCGGGCCCTCGCTGTCGAGGAGCTCGCGCCGACCTTCGCGAGCTGGATGGGCGTGCCTCCACCGCGGGCGGCGGTGGCCCCCCCGGCCCCCGAGGTGGCCGGGGCCTTCGTCGTCGACCCCGCCCCGGCCTCGCGCCGCGGCGCGCTGCTCACGGAGGCGACGTCCTTGGAGGCGAAGGCCCGGCGAAGGCGCCTCGGCTGGTTGCTCCCTTTGGTCTCGCTCCTCGTGCTCATGGGGCTCGGGGCGACCAAGCGGTCCTTCGGCGGCTTCGACATCGGCTCGTTGCTCGCCCCGCTGCTGGTCTTCGGGGGCGTGCTGGTGGTTCACAGCGTGGTCCTCGGCCGGCCCTTCACGCTCTCCGCCATGGACAACGCCACGCGACAGGGCAT
The DNA here is from genome assembly GCA_003647065.1 of Deltaproteobacteria bacterium. GTDB lineage: Bacteria > Myxococcota_A > Polyangia > Polyangiales > B10-G4 > B10-G4. The sequence goes on from QMMC01000026.1 coordinate 10,592, forward strand.
CCGGTCCGCGGTCAGCGGCGCGCTCCTGGCTCTGGTCGCCATTCCCGCCGCCGCCGCCGCTGCTCGGGCCCGGGCCGGCGGCGGATTTCGGGATCATCTGCGCCGCGCCGCCGGCGCCGTCGGCTGGGCGAGCGTCGCCGCGACGGCTCTCACGGTGGCGGTGGTGGGCGGCACCCTCGGCCCCTGGGCGCCCACGGCGATCGGAGTCTACGCCCCGATCTTGGCCTTCACGGGCTCTGGCGGGGCCGCCGTGGCCGCCGGATTGATACTAATCGCGAGTGCTCTCACGAGATCGCCCACAGAAGCGCCCACACCGGTCGATCAATCCGCGGCGCTCTGATAGATCGAGCCGTCCCCCACACCGGACCCTTTCGCGGTCCGAATCAGGAGAAGCCGACGATGGGAAGCCCCGAGAAGCTCGACCAGCTCGCGATCGATACGATTCGTTGCCTGTCCATGGACGCGATCCAAGCGGCCAACTCCGGGCATCCCGGGGCGCCCCTCGGCCTCGCCCCGGTCGGGTGGTTGATCTTCAACGCCCTCCGGAGCCACGACCCGGCCCACCCCGAGTGGGCGGACCGCGATCGCTTCGTACTCTCCTGCGGTCACGCGTCGATGCTCCAGTACTCGCTGCTGCATCTCTCGGGCTACGACCTGCCCCTCGATGAGTTGCGGGCTTTCCGCCAGTGGGAGAGCAAGACGCCGGGCCATCCCGAGTTCGGGCACACGGCGGGTGTCGATACGACGACCGGACCCCTCGGTCAGGGCTTCGCCAACGCCGTCGGCATGGCGATGGCAGAGCGTCACCTGGCGGGGCGCTTCAACCGGCCGGGCCACGACATCGTCGACCACCACACTTGGACCATCGCGTCCGACGGCGACTTCATGGAGGGCATCTCGTCCGAGGCGGGTTCCCTCGCGGGGCACCTCGGCCTCGGCAAGCTGGTCGTCTTCTGGGACGACAACTCGATCACCATCGACGGCCGCACCGACATCACCTTCACCGAGGACGTCGTCGCGCGCTTCGACGCCTTTGGCTGGCACACCCAGAGCGTTGAAGACGGCAACGACCTCGCCGCCCTCGGTCGGGCCGCCGAGGCAGCCAAGAACGACCCCCGCCCCAGCCTCATCCGGGTCAAGACCATCATCGGCTGGCCTGCCCCCAACAAGCAGAACACCTCGAAGGTTCATGGCTCGCCTCTCGGGCCCGAAGAGATCACGGCGACCAAGAAGCTCATGGGTTGGCCCGACGAGAAGTTCCGGGTGCCCTCAGATCTCGGCGCCGTGACTGACGGGATCAAGGCCCGGGGCCAAGCGGGCTACGCCGCTTGGCAGGAGAAGTTCGCCGCCTATCGGAACGACCACCCAGCGCTAGCGGCGGCCTTCGAAGAGGCTACCGCCGGCAAGCTGCCCAGCGGCTGGGACGCCGCAGTGCCCACCTTCGAAGCCGATGCCAAGGGCATGGCGAGCCGCAAATCGAGCGGCGCGGTCATCGCGGCCATCAGTCAGACCCTCGGCAACCTCGTCGGCGGTTCCGCCGATCTCGCGGCGTCGAACCTCACGTATCAGAAGGGGTTCGCCGACTTCGGCGGGCCCGCCATCGAGGAAGGCCCAGGGGCCGAAGCAGGCCCTCGGAACGTGCACTGGGGTATCCGCGAGCACGCGATGGCCTCGGCATGCAACGGGATGGCACTGCACGGCGGGGTCATCCCGTTCGGCGCAACCTTCCTGGTGTTCAGCGATTACATGCGCCCGGCGATTCGCCTCGCGGCCCTCATGCAGATCCCCGTGCGCTACGTATTCACGCACGATTCAATCGGAGTCGGAGAGGATGGGCCGACCCATCAGCCCGTCGAGCACTTCGCGGCGCTGAGGACCATCCCGGGCATGACGACCCTTCGCCCCGCCGATGCAAATGAAGTTGCCGAAGCCTGGAAGGTCATGCTCGGCCGCCCGGGGCCTGTGGCGATGGTGCTGACGCGGCAGTCGCTGCCGACCCTCGACCGGACCGTGGTGAGCAGCGCCGAGGGCGTGCACCGCGGCGCCTACGTGCTCTCCGAGGCCGCCGGAGACGGCGACCCCGAGGTGATCCTCATCGGCACCGGCAGCGAAGTGCACATCGCCCTCGCTGCCCAGAAAGACCTCGCGTCGGATGGCGTCAGGGCACGGGTGGTTTCGATGCCCAGCTGGGAGCTCTTCGCCGAGCAGGCCCCGGAATACCGCGACGCGGTGCTGCCGCCGAGCGTCTCGGCCCGGGTCGTCGTCGAGGCTGGCATCCGCATGGGCTGGGACCGCTGGGTGGGTAGCGAAGGAGGCTTCGTGACCCTCGACCGCTATGGCGCGTCGGCTCCTGCCAGCGTGCTCTTCGAGAAGTTCGGTCTCACGGCGGGGGCTATGGTGGCCGAGGCAAAGCGGTTGCTAGGATAATCCCGATGGTTCGAGCGCTCTTGGCGCTCTTGGCGCTTTTGGGGCTCTTGGCGCTGCCGCTGCTCGCGGGCTGCGGCGCGAGCCCTGGTCCCCTCGCTGAGGTGCCCGCTCCCCCGCCCGATGGGGTGGGGGGGGAGGTGCCGCGGCAGGTTCCGGGGGAGGCTGAAGTTCCGGCCGCGCCGGCGGAGGTCGTGGACGGGCCGGTCTCCGACACCCCGCCCGCCGAAAACGAAGCGCCTCAGCGCCTCTCTTGTCTGACGGCGGCCTATCCAGACGCCATCCGCTCGGTGGAAGCCCGGGGAGGTGCGTGGTTCGTGACCTTTCGCGACGGCCGCGAAGTCCCGTGGGATGACGGCCGCGACAAAGACTCGGAAACCCGCCTCACGGACCCCGACCTCGAGGACACGGTGGCCCAGCTTTACCCCGTCGCCGGGCCGTTCGCCCCCGTCGCCGAAGGTGACGAGCCGGGGCGCGCCCGTCACCCGGTCCTCTTCGCCAACGCCTACGGCGACGGGGAACGCGCCGTCCGCGCTCACCTCGTGGACGTTCCCTGGCCGTCGGCGGCGCCAGCGTCGGTTCGTTTTTCTTCCGAGAACGGCGCCGCCGACGCGCTGCGCGCGGTCATCGCGACGTTGTCCGAGCTCCCTGCCGAGGCGCGTCGGTGCCTCGAGCCGCCCATCGGCTCGTTCTCGTATCGGCAGATTCGCGGGACTGAACGCCTCTCGGGCCATGCCTATGGCATCGCCATCGACTTGAACGTCAGCTGCGGTGAGTACTGGCGCTGGCAGCGCCCTTTCCGTGGGCTCGAAGACAGCCGCATGGCGAAGGCCATCGTCGATGCCTTCGAAGCCGAGGGCTTCATCTGGGGCGGCCGTTGGCACCACTACGACACCTTTCACTTCGAGTACCGCCCGGAGTTCTTCGCGCCTGCTTGCCAAAGCGAAGAGCCCTGAGGGCCGTTCGCGCCCTTTGCTGGCGCTCTCTGGCCATGTTAACTTGAACGTCGATGCCCACGGCCGCGCCCAAGCACCACTACTCGTTTGCGGAATATCTCGAATTCGAGGAATCGAGCAATACGAAGCACGAGTTCTCGGACGGCGAGATCTACGGGATGGCCGGGGGCTCTCCCGAGCACGCCGCCATCACCGTTGCCATGGCTGCGCAACTCTACAATGCCCTCGGCGGCGGGCCCTGCAAGGCCTACAGCTCGGACCTGCGCGTGCGGGTCGCGGCGACCGGTCTGACGACCTATCCCGATGTCACGGTGGTGTGTGACCCAGTCGAGACCGATCCCGAGAGTCCGACGACCGTCACGAATCCCAAGATTGTCGTCGAGGTCCTGAGCCCGAGCACCGAGGATTACGATCGGGGGGAGAAGCTCGACCATTACCAGCAGGTTCCCTCCATGGAGGCGTGCGTTCTGGTCGACCCGAAGACCCGGACCGTTGAACGGTGGCTGCGGGAAGAGGGGCAGTGGAAGCGTCAGAGCTTCGCCAGCCATTCGACGATGCCCTTGCCCGGTGTGCCCGGCGGCATCGTCATCGACGCGCTTTTCTGAGCGTGGCGCTCGGGCCTACCCCCCCCATCAACTGCCGGTACGCCATCTGGTCGTCGTACATGCGCAGGAAGACGGCGTGTTTCTGGTCGTGGTAGGCGCGCACCTCGGCACCGCGGGGCTCGATGGTCTCACCGGCGGCGCTCATGGCGCCCATCGCGTCGACGACGGTCGCGTGGTCTCCAGACGCTACCGAACCGAGGATGGCGGAGCCGAGGAGGACGGCTTCCTGTTCTCGCGGCAAGGCGATGCGGCAACCGGTGGCGTCGGCGTGTTCGCGGAGGAAGACGGGGTTCTTGGCGTCGCCGCCGGTCGCTATCAGGGTGTCGATGTGGTGCCCCGCTGCGTTCATGGCGTCGATGATGTGACGCGTTCCGTAGGCGATGGCCTGAATGGTCGCGAGGTACTGGAGCGCGAGGGAGTCGATGGTGTCCCAGAGCGAGAGGCCGGTCACCACGCCGCGCAGCGTCGGGTCGGCCCGGGGGCTCCGGTTGCCGTGGAAGTAGGGCAGTACGTGCATCCCTCGCGTGAGGGCCGCCGGGAACGGGGTGTCCGAACGATCTCGCGCCAGCTCGTCCAGGCGTTGGTTCAGCAGCGCGTAGACCGTCGTGCCTTGTTGCGTGGCGTCGCCGGCGAGCTCCTGGCCGCGGGCATGGGAGTGGATGACGTGGTCGATCAGGGCGCCGGTGGCGGACTGGCCGCCTTCGGTGAGCCAGAGACCGGGAACCATCGCCGAGAAGTACGGCCCCCAGACTCCGTCGACGTAGCGAGGCTCGCGGCTCACGGCCATGTGGCAGCTCGAGGTGCCGCCGATGAGGGCGAGGCGTCGTTCGAGGTCTTCGGGGGTTGGGGCCTTGCCATCGAGGGGGGCCCCGAGCAGACCCAGGCCTCCGGCGTGGGCGTCGATGATCGAGACCGCGACGGGGGTGCCGGCGGCGAGGCCGAGGTCCTTCGCGGCCGCTTCGGTCAGCTCCCCGGCCCGTTCGCCCATCGGGCGTACGTCGGTCCCGATGCGCCGGTAGCCTTCGTCTCGGAGGTCACCGAGGCCGACGGCGTCGAAGAACGCATCGTCCCAGCGTCCCCCGTCTCCCTCGTGTCCGAGGTAGGTCCACTTGCAGACGGTGGTGCAGAGCGAGCGCACGTCGCGTCCCGTCGCGCGGTAGACGAGGAAGTCCGGCAGGTCGAAGAAGCGCGCGGTGCGCTTCCAGGTCTCGGGGAGGTTCTCTTTGAGCCAGAGCAGCTTCGGGGTCTGCATCTCGGGGGAGATGACGCCGCCGACGTACTTCAGCACGTCGTGGCCCCCGGCGTTGATCCACGAGGCTTCGGGGGTGGCGCGGTGGTCCATCCAGACGACGACGTTTTGTGCAGCCTCGGCGCTCGGGCTCACGGTGACCGGCCGGTCCTCTGCGTCCAAGGCGACCAACGAACACGTCGCATCGAAGCCGACGCCAGCGACGGACTCCGGGGCGATCTCTGCGGCGGTGAGGGCAGCGCGGACCGCCGCGCCGCAAGATGCCCAGATGTCGTCGGACGACTGCTCGACGAAGTCGTGCTTCGGGCGCCAGGTCTGAATCTCCCGGCTGCCGGTGCCGAGGCACTTCCCCGAGCCATCGAAGACCCCGGCCCGGGCGCTGCCGGTCCCGACGTCTACCCCGACGTAGTAGCGCTTGTTCATTCTGCGCTCATTTCGGGTCGGCGAGGATCCGAACCCGGAACCCCATCTCCTGGGAGAGCGCCACCATCTCTTCGAAGACATCGCCGTAGGCCACGGCGACGTGGTTCGAGAGGTAGTGGGCCATCAGCGTATCCCGGCCGATGCCCATGTCGGCCGCCATGAAGGGCCATTGGCGCGTCGTGCCCTCCCACCATTGGTCACGGACGTCCGGCGGCAGCTTCACCACCTCGCCGCGGCCGATGTCCATGCACAGCTCGTCGCCTTTGATGTAGGCCCGGGCCCAGGTCATCTCGCCGGGCAGGCTCTCGCCGGCGAAGCTGCCGCCGGGGGTCGGGAAGTAGAGCGACGGCTGCCGGTAGCTGTGGGCCCCTTCGAGGCTGTCGGGGTCGTGGTTGAAGGCGTAGGCCCCGCAGCTCCCGCTGTTGAGCAGGAGCCACAGGAAGCGCCCCTCGTGCTCGGCGCCCCAGCGCACGTCGTGGAACATGACGGCCTGGTGCAGGCCCTTCTTCTTCAGCAGGCGCTTGAGCATCTCCATGGGCACTACGTTGCCCTGGTCGGCCTCGGTCGCGGTGGCCACCGTGTCGCCGTTGGACTCCGGGCGGCAGGTGGAGTTGAAGAGGCCCTCGGCGAGGTCACTCGGGGGCCTGAGGGGGATCAACCCGAGCTGGTATTGCCAGCCGAGGCAGTCGGCCTGGAACTCTTCGAGGAGGTCCTTCACCACCAGGTAGTCACGGAGCTGCTCTTTGGTGGCCTCTTCGGTGAAGTCCGCCGTGCCGAGGTGCGCGCCCTCGCCCCAGTGGAAGGTGAGGCCCTTGTCTTTCACGAACTTGAACGCGTCATCGATTCGCTTTTGGGCGATGTTCTTTCCGCGGTCGATGATCCACGCCTGGTCGACCTTGTGCTCGGTGAAGCCGTGGCGGTTCAGGAGGCGTGGCCCGAAGTAGCCGTTGATCATACCCATTGAGGTGTCGCCGAGCATCAAGATGAGGGCCCGCCGCGAGCGGAAGTCTGCCGCGACTTCCTTGGCGAGCTTCGAGGCCGCCTCGGAGATCGGGGCGTGGTACTGGATCGCCTCTTCGCTATAGCGAATGGCGCCCGTCGTACACCACTCGTCGAGGCGGTCCATGAACTCGTCGTCGGCGCTGAAGTCGGGCTCGGCGGTCCAGATCCGCGAGAAGGGTCGGTTGAGGCTCTCGAGGCAGGCGCCAGTATTGAGGAGGCCGACGAGGCCCGGCCATTGGCCGCTGAAGTTGCTCGCCAGCAGCAGGGGGTTGTCTTTGCCCACGACCCCGTCGGTCGTATGGGGGCCGTAGAGCCAGTGCACGCACACGCCGATCATCGGGTCGTCGATGGGCCCGAGCTTTTCGATGGCGTGGTGGGGCTTCGAAAGGAAGCCTTCGACGAGGTAGGGCTCCCGGCCGAGCTTGCGGATTGCCCGTTCGAGCTGCTCGGTCGCGCCGCGTACGTTGTCGATGGCGAGCCGATTCGGCTCGTCCCGGGCGTCTCCGGGCCAAAAGAGTGCGATACGCGGCTTCATGGGGGCCTCCAAGTATGAGCGCGAATCCTATAGGCTCTCGCCGCGTGGGGGAGCCCCGATGAACGTGATGCGGAAAAATCTGACGATCAGCGGTCTCTGGGGTGCTCTTTTGCTCTCGGGCCTCTGGGCTGGGGGCTGTGACTGCTCCGAGGGTGATGGCGCCTCGGGGGAGGGCGACGGCATGCGCACCATCGCCGTCATCCCCAAGGGCACGACCCACGAGTTTTGGAAGTCCATCCACGCCGGAGCCATCAAGGCGGGGCGCGAGCTCTCGGTCGAGATCCTCTGGCAAGGGCCGCTCCGCGAGGACGACCGGTCGGACCAGGTTCGTGTCGTCGAGGACGTCATCTCTCGCGGCGTCGATGCCATCGTCCTCGCGCCCCTCGACGACGCGGCCCTGGTGCCCCCGGCCCGAGAAGCCGTCGCCGAGGGCATCCCCGTGCTCATCATCGACTCGGACCTCGACTGGGATGGCCGGGTCAGCTTCGTCGCCACCGACAACATGGAGGGTGGGCGCCTCGCGGCCCGGCGCCTCGGCGAGTTGCTCGGCGGCGAGGGCAAGGTGCTGATGATGCGCTACCAGGAAGGCTCTGCGAGCACCATGCGCCGCGAGGAGGGTTTCCTCGAAGCGATGCGGGCGGACTTCCCGAACATCGAGTTGGTCTCGACGAATCAATACGGCGGGGCGACCACCGAGTCGGCATTCGCGACGGGGGAGGGCCTCTTGGTGAGCCACGAGGACCTCGACGGGATCTTCACCCCCAACGAGTCCACGACCTTCGGCATGCTGCGCGCTCTCCGCGACGCGGACCGGGCGGGCACCGTCAAGTTGGTCGGCTTCGACTCGAGCGCGTCCCTCGCCCGAGCGTTGTCAGAAGGCCACGTCCATGGCCTGGTCCTCCAGCAGCCCTTCCGCATGGGTGAGCTCGGCGTGCGCACCGCTGTCGCTCACCTCGAAGGCCGGGAGGTCGACGCGCGAATCGACACCGGCGTCACCGTCGTCACCGTCGACAACATGGACGACCCGGAGATTCGTGACCTCCTGGTGCCGGATCTGTCGGAGTGGCTCGACTGATGTCGACCTCGGCGCTCTTGACCATGCGCGCGGTCGAGAAGCGCTTTGGGGGCGTGACGGCCCTCGGCGGAGTCGACCTCACGGTCAACGCAGGCGAGGTCCACGCCCTGGTCGGAGAAAACGGCGCCGGCAAGAGCACCCTGATGAAGGTGCTCTCGGGGGCCCACCGGCCCGACGCTGGCGCGATGACCGTTGCCGGCGCGGCCTATGCCCCGACGAGCCCTCAGGGCGCCCGGGCCGCCGGGGTCGCGATGATCTACCAAGAGCTCAACCTCGCCCCGGACCTCACCGTCGAGGACAACGTGATGCTCGGCCGGGAGACCCAGCGCCTCGGCGTGGTTCGCCGCCGGGAGGACCGGGGGCGCATCGAAGAGGCCTTGGCGTTCCTGGGCCACGAGGACATCTCCCCGCGGCGCCCGGTCCGGGACCTCGGGCCAGGGCAGCGCCAGGTCGTCGAGATCGTGCGCGCCCTGGTCGGCGATGCCCGGGTCGTGGTGATGGACGAGCCGACGAGCTCGCTCTCTCGCCGGGACGCGGGCCATCTCTTCGATGTCGTCCGGCGCTTGGTGAAGCGTGGGGTCGCGATCATCTACATCAGCCACTTCCTCGAAGAGGTGGAAGAGTTAGCCGACCGCTACACGGTGCTCCGGGATGGAAAGACCGTCGGCACGGGCGACGTCGTCCCCGGCGTCGCGCCGCGCCTGGTGGAGCTGATGGTGGGCCGGCCGGTGACCGAGGTCTTCCCCGTGGTCCCCCGGGAGCGCGGTGACGCGCTGCTCCAGGTCGACGGCCTCTCGGGTCGAGTGCGGCCCTCTGGGGCCAGCTTCACCCTCCATCGCGGCGAGGTCCTCGGCATCGCGGGCTTGGTCGGGGCGGGGCGCACCGAGCTCCTGCGCGCGATCTTCGGCCTCGACCCCATCCGCGGCGGCACGGTGACCTTCGCCGGCGTCTCGGATGGCGGCAGATCCGCACCACACCGCGTCGCCCAGGGTTTCGGAATGCTCTCCGAAGACCGCAAAGAAGAGGGCCTCGCGACGTCGTTGACCATCGCCCAGAACGCCACGCTTTCGCGCCTGGAGCCATTCAGTCGCTTTGGCATCCTCGACCTCACGGCGCGGGACCGCCGTGCCGCCGAGCTCATCGAGCGCCTCTCCATCCGCTCTGCCGGGCCCCGGCAGACGACCGGGGATCTCAGCGGCGGCAATCAGCAGAAGGTCGCCTTCGCCCGGCTCTTGCACCAGGACGCCGACGTCATCCTCCTCGATGAACCGACCCGGGGCGTCGACGTCGGCTCGAAGGTCGAGATGTATCGCCTCATCGGAGAGCTCGCGGCGAGCGGCAAGGCGGTGCTCTTCGTGAGCAGTTACATTCCGGAGCTCCTCGGCGTCTGCGACCGCATCGCGGTGATGCATCGCGGCGTGCTCTCGAAGCCCCGGCCCGCGAAAGACTGGGACGAGACGAGCCTGCTCGACGAGGCGACACGAGGTGGGACCCCATGAGTGAGCTTACGAAATGAGTGATCTTGCGAAGCGCTTGGACCTGAACCGGGCGCTGTCGGTCCTCGGTCCCTTCATCGGGCTCATCCTGGTGATGGGGCTCTTCGCGGTCCTCGCCCCGGACCGCTTCGTCTCGGCCTACAACCTCAAGACCATCGTCACCCAGACGGTCATCGTCGCCCTCGGGGCCATCGGCATGACCTGGGTCATCATCGGCGGCGGGATCGACCTCTCGGTCGGCTCGGTCATCGCGCTCTCGTCGGTGGCCGCGGCCCTCTTCGTCCGAGATGGCTATTCGCCGGCGATTGCCATCGTGGTCGGGGTGGTCGTCGGTGCATCGGTCGGGGCCCTCAATGGCGCGCTCATCACGGGTCTTCGGGTCGTGCCGTTCATCGTCACCCTGGGGACGATGCTGATGGCCCGGGGCGTCGCCAAGTGGCTCGGAGACGAGCAGAAAGTCGACGTGCCCGAGACCTGGCTCGACACCGTGATGAGCAAGAACCCGGACCCCTCGTGGCTCGTGCTCTCCCCGGGGGTTTGGACCACTCTCATCCTCGCCGTGGTCATGGCCTTTGCGCTCCGGCGGACGGTCATCGGCACCCACACCATCGCCGTGGGCTCCAACGAGGACACCGCGCGGCTCTGCGGGGTTCGCGTCTCCCGGGTGAAGATCATCCTCTACGGCATCGCCGGCTCCTTCGCGGGCCTCGCCGGGGTCATGCAGCTCGGGCGGTTGACCGTCGGTGACCCGACGACGGCCATCGGCCTCGAGCTCGACATCATCGCCGCGGTGGTCATCGGCGGCGGTAGCTTGTCCGGGGGCCGGGGGAGCATTCTCGGCTCGATGATCGGCGCGTTCTTGATGGCGGTGCTCGCCAACGGCTGCACGCTCACCGGCGTGCCGAACTACGTCCGGGAGATCCTGACCGGCGCCATCATCATCGCTGCGGTAGCCGTCGACGGCTTGCGCCAGCGCCCCCGGTAACGGGGCGTCGGCCGGCCTGGTACCGACACGCCTACCAGGGTTTCTGCCACGGCGAACGTCACACCGAGTTCCCGCCGGGCACCTGGGGATGGCGAGACGCTTCGGCGCCCAGGTCGCGTCGCGCTAGGCGGCGGCGACGAACGGCGCCGGCCACCGAGCGGCACTTTGAGGGGCGGGTTGGCTTCCGCCGGCGCACCGCTGCGTCTGCGACTCGGGATGTCGGCCGTTGCGGGCCCGGCGAGGCGGGATTGGCGAGCGCCGGGGACCGAAGCAGGCTTGGGGGGGACGGCAATCCGGGGCACACGCCCTTGGGTGGCGCTCGGGATGGCGACGTCGTGCCGTTCGTGTTGGGCCCCGCTAGGCGGAGCCCGGGTCGGATCTTCGCGCACGTTGGGCGGTTCCGTTCCCACTTCGTCACGACCTGCCGGGGATTGCTCATTTTAAGCGTTGAGGTTTCCTCTCAGGATTTGCTTGAGTTGGGCAAATTTCGCCGACATTGGATCCGCAGGATTCAGATGAGGCTCAACCGACTCGAGTCGACGCATTGCGGGCTGAAAAGCCTTGGTGAGCATCAGACCGAGAATCGCTTGGTAGTGAAAGACAGTAGCCCCGCCGTAGTCCGCGATTGCAGCATCAGCGACCTGCACCATTTCAGCCCCTTTTTGGAGTCGGGTGAGGGTCACCAATAGGTCCTGAATAGAGCCCATGGCTTCCTGATCGCTGGAAGCCTCTTTTCGGTTTTTAAGGAGAAAGCGAGAGAGGATAAGCGAATCTTCCAGCTTCCCCTGTTTTCCGAGAACTCGCGCCAGCTCCGCGAGGGAAGAAAAGATCGGCCTAATGGCGATCGACTGACGCATATGAAAGGCCGCCGTATCGAACTCGCCCATCTCTCCTGCAAATCTGCCCTGCAGACTGTAGGCATGAGCGAAAACCGGAAAGCGCTTCGAAAAAGCCTCGGCTTCCGCAAACGCGCTCTTCAGGTCTCCCTTTTCAACAAAGGCCTGGCAAGCCTTGTTGAGCGCTGCGATTTCCTCGCCGGCGGGGCTTCCTACCTCCTCTACTTTCATCGACATGATTGCGCCCGGATCCGCTACCGGCAGGCACAATTCCCCAAAAACCGGATGCTTAAAATTCAGCGTGAATCCTTCCGAGGATTCGATTCGCAGAACTGCGTTTAGCGTGGTGGTCGGCGGGGTCATCGTTTTCCTTGTTTGGCTAGCCAAGATAGAAGATCCGACCCTGGTTGCGAATTAACGCACCACTCAATTCGCGGCGCCTGGGTAGCTCGGAAGGTCCACGAGGCGCTCAAAACCGGATACGGTCGCGAGCTCTTCCGGGTCCGCGTCGAAGTCGGAGACCAGGGCTCGGAGTCCGTCGTCGGCGGCGGCAAGGTCCCCGTTGGCGAGGGCGATCTGGAGCAGGACCACGTGGCCATCGTAGAAGGACGGATCAGCTTCCACCGCGCGCTCGGCCGTTGCCCGCGCGTCTCGGTCTCCCCCGTCCAGGAGCACCAGGGCCCGCATCGCCGTCCAATAGGGGTCCGGGTATTGGGCGACGATGACGTCGAGGGAGTCGAGGGCGGCGCTCCACTCGCCCCGGGTGAGTCGCTCCTCGTAGATGAACTTGTGCACCAGCGGAACATCGGGAAAACGCTGAGCAACTTCCTCGAGGACGGCGAGGTAGCGGTCGGCGTCGTCGAGCATCACAGCGGCGTGCACGGCCTGGCGGGCGACGAGCCGATCCCCACGGGCCGCCTCGGAGAGCGTCCCGTGGACGTCGAGGGCCTCCTCGGCCTGCTCGTCATCGATGAGCTCCTGAACGCATCCCATGAGCGCGTCGTCTCTCGAATATCCACCGAGCCTTTGAATCCCCACCGGCTCGCAGGCGTCGCTCCACGCCGCCATCGTGCGCTGCGCATCCGACAGGTAGCCCGCGAGCTCCATGGTATGTACGTCGACGATTCGCACTTCTCCGTCGTCGCGCCGCCCCAGCCGGTAGTCGTTGAATGCGGCGCCGCCATCGACGTAGAGGATCCGAAAGCGCGCGTGGGTCTCGCCCTCCCGCTCGACAGCGCCGCGGTACTGGTGGGCGCCGCGCGGGCCGACTCCCTGGGACAGCCCCCCCACGAAGGAACGGGCCACCTCTTCCCCTCCCCCGCTGATGAAAAAGGTGAGCCGTGTCAGCCATGGAGACGACGAAGGGAAGACGCGGTCCGCGAGGCCCTCTCCATCGAAGAGCGCCGCGGCCGCATCTGGACCCTCCGCGAAGGCTTCCTCGAAGCGCCGCCCGAAAACCTCGGCCTCCTCCTCGGAGACCGTCGCGAAGCGCGGCTGGGGCGCGATGGCGGTGAGGCCGAAGTTGACGGCGGAGTAGAGAGCGATGCCGGCGGCGGAGGCCAGCAGCCCAGCGGCGAGGACGAGGAGGGAGAGGCTGCGTTTGGTCATCTGAGCGGACAGTTAACATGAAGCCTGTCGAGGTTCCACGATGAGTAGGGCGTTGGGCGACGCGACCCGCAGCGGGACGCAGGGTGAAGATCCGACCCTGGTTGAAGATCCGACCCTGGTTGCGAATTAACGCAACTACCTTCGGGCCGAAGAGCGTCCCCATCACTAGCGTCAGGGCGCGGCGGCGCAGAGCTCGGAGACGAACGCGGTGGATTGCACCGGCTGTGATCGCTGACGCCAGCCGCCGATGGCGATGAGGCGATCCGGCGCGATGACGCTCAGGGAGTGACCGAAGCGGGTGTCGGGGAGTGGATCGTGGTCGATCCAAACGCCGAGGTCGTCGAGGTCGGCGCTCTGGACCGTCGCGGTTGGCGCGCCGGGCCCGAGCCCGGCCACGAGGTAGATGCGCCCGCGTGCAATCGTCGCCGCCGCGCCCCAGGTGATGTGAGGGAGTGCTCCCGCCTCCCGCCAACCCGAGAGCGAACCGTCGGCCGCAACATCGGTAGCGAGGATTGGCGGCGCGGCCGAGCCCGCGTTGCCCCCCAGCAAGACGATGCGCCCGTCGCCCGCGGCGGCGGCAGGGAACGACGGGGTTGAGGGTAGGGGCGCGACCTCCGCCCAACCTTCGGGCTGCCCCGCGGACCCGATCCGGGCGTGGAGGACGGACGTCAGGTTCGGGCCCCCGAAATCCGAAGCGCCGCCCATGACGTAGACGTCGATACCGATCTGAACCGTCTCGTGACTCGAGCGCCTCATGGGTAGCGGCTCCGCGTCGACAAATGCTGCGAGTGAACCGTCGGCTGCGATCGATGCACAGCTGACCTCGCTCCGTGCGACCACGCCATCGTCACCACCGATGACGCAGAGGCTGCCGTCCGTGTGCGCGACGCCGAGGTGCTCGAGCGGACGCAAGAGTGGACCCGCCGCGGTCCACGGACCGAGGCCATCGGCCGCGACGTCCGCGCGGAAGACCGTGTCCGTGGCGCCGCGGCCGCTCCACCCGCCGAGGACGTAGACGCGCGCCCCGACGACCGCCACACCATGGCTCTCCCGCCCTCGGGAAGGGGCGTCGTTGCGGAAAAGGTCGTGATCGTCGTCGCGTCGCACGACGGTCCACTGTCGGGCGTCGCCGAGTCGACGCTCGCAGAGTCGACCGTCGTGTCGATCCCGTCCGAGTCTTGGATCGCGCTATCCGCGGGTCGGCGTCCATCATCACCGCACGCGGCGAGGTGCGTCGCGAAGACGAGGAGGGTGGCGGCGGCGGCGCACGTCATCGCTCCACTCTATATCACCGCGCTCAGAGCAAACGCAGATACTCTGAAGATGAAGATCCGACCCTGGTTGCGAATTAACGCAACTGAGCGCCGCTGGCCCCGATGAGGGCCCATGACAACCGCGCGCTGTATCCTCGCCGACAAGACCTACTTCACCACTCGGCGCCGCTCGGGATGGCGACGTCGTGCCGTTCGTGTTGGGCCCCGCTAGGCGGAACCCGGGTCGGATCTTCCTCCAGCTCCTCCGGGCCAAGCGGGGGGGCGGAACCGCGTCCGAGTCTGAAGGCCTCGGGGGAACGAGGCTTGTGCGCTAGATCAATATCGGATCGACGAAGCACTGGATCGTCGTCTCGATACGGAAGTTGCTGGCGCTGGTGTGGCGCTCGGCGTGGAAGATGTCCATTGGGTAGCGCTGCCCCGGCGTGAGCCCGAGATCGTCGAGGTCGATGGTGCGCTCGAGAGCGCCGTGCACCCCGCCGAGGTCGATGACGAGGCGGTCGTCGATGAAGAGCCAGAGGTCGTCGTCGCCGCGGAAGGTGAAGGTCTCGCCGCCCTCGTAGACGAAGCCGATGTGGATCTCCGAGGTGAAGTGGAAGTTGCGTTCGGTGTCTTCGGCGTCTCGCCCGCTCATGCCGAAACCCATGCCGTCGAGGGGGAAGAAGTGATCATCATCGAAGACGAACTGGCCGGGTGATGCCTCGGTCAGCGGGAGCGTGATCTCGAAGGACTGGTTGACGCCGTCGACGTTTCGGTACCACTGCCGGAACGAGTCCGAGTCGTCGATGCCGCCGCGGTGCTCGTCGCCGTGGGCGTAGATGGGCTTGCGCTCGTCGTCGAGGCGGTCCTGGACGAGCCCCTCTTCGTGTCCCGGGTTTTCGTCCTGGAAGTCCGAATGGGAGACGTCGAAGTCGCGCACGATGGCGGTGATGCCACCACAGTCGTCTCCTCCGCCACCGTCGGTGTTGCCGCCGTTGCCGGTGTCCCCGGTCGCGCCATCGCGGTCGCCGCCGTCACCCGTGCCGCCGCCGTCATCGGCCCCCGGGTCGTCGCCGCAGGAGCAGCCGGCGATGGGCAGGACGAAGGCGCAGAGGATGACGGCGAGGCGAGACATGCACCAAGTGTAGCAGGGCGTGGGGCCCTGTGAGGAGTGGGCCGACGCAGCTGCGTGCTCAGTACGGCTTGATTTGCATGAGCACTTCGCGGATGAGTCGAGCGTCGTGACCAACCCGGTAGCGCGCCGCCATCTGCCAGCCGACGAAGACCTGCGGCTCGTGCATGTACGGCTGTGGATTGCAACGGGGGCATGGCGCGGGCCGGCCTCCGCTGCGGCGGCACGGCCGGCACTGCGACATACGCCGCTCCCGCGGGCCGATGTGAGCCTCGCGGTATCGCGCGATGATGGTCACTTCGAGCGCCCGCTCGTCGTCGAGCCAGGAGGGATAGGTCTGGAGCTGTGGCCCGTCGGGGATGCGCGCCTCGTAACCGGCGGGAACCCGCGCCCGGCCCTGACCGAGGATGCGCTCGACCTCGGCACTCACTGCCTCGACCTGGTCCCGGAAGCGCGCGTGCAGCTGCGTCACCGCGTCCTCGACGACCAGCGGGTAGGCCTGGGTCCCGTCGAGGATGCGAGCGTCGCGGACGACGAAGTGCAAGCCGGAGTTCGACTGCGTCGGCAGCTCGGCCTCGACCTCGACCAGGTGGGCACGTCGGTGTAGCCCCCAAGGGTTCGGAGTGCTCGGGCCCAACATCGCGCTGCGCACGTCGTGCTCGACGTGCTGAGCGTCGACGACCCGCCACGTCATGGGGTTGATGCCGTGCTCGTCGCCGGTGGCCCAGTAGGGCGCATAGCCGCTCGAGCCCTCCGTGTAGAAGCGGTAGCTCGGCGTCCGCTGGATGCGCGCGTCGTAGGCGCGACGCCCACTGGTGACCCCGAAGTCGGATGCCATCACAATCCCGCGCCGAGTCCCCGAGAGTTCTGGGTGCAGCGTCGGCACCAGCGCGTCCGCATCCCAGTCCGTGACGATGCGACTACGCACCCGAGCGGTGTCGACCTGTATCGGTGGCAGGCGCCGCACGTCATCGGTGGGCCACGCCGGCTCGGTTTGTTCCGGCGGGTCGGGCGCAACGGCCACCTCTTCGGCGGTGCCATCCAGCCCAGCGGCGCCCCCGGCCGGGGCGGCCCCGTCGACCGTCGTGGCCCCACCGCAGGCGACGAGCGAAACCCATGCCACGCGCCGCAGGCAGCTCACGAACACACGCATGG
>QMMC01000027.1 GCA_003647065.1 Deltaproteobacteria bacterium
AGTTCGAATGCATCGAATCCGAGGGCCTGGCTCGCGCCGGCGCCGCTCGCGTGAGAATGGCAGTGGATGCAGCTCTGGCCAAAGATCGCCCGGACCTCCCGAAACGCCACGTCACGTCCGAGGGGCGTTACCTCAGCCGCGGTAGGCGCGGCCGGCGGCGCGACGGGGCGCCCTGGACTGCCCAGGAGGATGTAGTCGCGGACGGCGAGGGCGTCGCCCGCGGAGATCTCCGGCGCCTCCATGTGGGCGTTCTCGTCGACCGACCTGGGGTCGACGATCCACGCGAGCATGGTGTCCGGGTCCATGCGCTCCCGGGCGTAGCGCAGATTCGGGGCGAGGGTCGCTGCGTCGCCGAAGGCGACGAGGGCGGCCCGGGGAAGTTCGTACGGCGCCGGCGCGTTTCCAAACGCGTGGCAGCCGGCGCAGCCGCCGAGGGAGAAGACCTCTCTTCCCCGGTCGACGCGTGAAGCGCTCGGGGCCGGGGAGGCCGGGGCCCGATAGACCCCTGCTTCGCGGGTGAGAAAAGCGACGATATTGCGCGCGTCCTCCGCGCTCACCGGAAGTCGGGGCATCGACTCGTCGAGGCGATGGCGGACGTCGTGGGGGTCTTCCAGGTAGCGAACGAGGTATTCGGTCTCGAGGCGCCGGGTCACGTTCAGCAGGGATGGCGTCGTCAGCAGGTGCTCGACCTCGGGGCGTCGGCCGAGCATGCCAGCGGCCCGTCGGCGCACGTTCTGGTGGCATGAGACGCAGCCGCCGTCAGCATGCGTTCGTTGCCCCGGGAGCGTATGGCAGTTGTCGCAGCCGAAGCGCTCGACGGCGTGACGACCGGCTTCGGCGTCTTGCGCATCGGCTTCCGCCGCCACGAGAGCGAGGCCGAAGGCCAGGGCGACCGCGATGACCACCGGCCGTCTCATCCCTCGGCCGGGGTCTCCAACCAGGCGGAGACGTCGAAGGTCGCGTCGTAGTAAGCGAGGGCCGGGAGTTGGTACTGGTCCATCTCGCTTCGGATGCGCCGTGCACCTTCTTGGCTCTTGGCGCGGGCCTCGTCCTCGCGGGCGGTGGTCGCGGCCACCACGAACGAGACGTAGCAGGACAGGGTGGCGCGTTCGCCCGGAGCGCAGTGCTCGTCCGAGTAGGTCGTCGCCTCGTCCTGGGCCCGCCGGCGCTGGCCGTTGCGCAGGTGGGCCACCGCCAAGCCGACGCGGGCACCCATCGAATACGTCCCTTCCGTGTCCGCCGCGATGGCCCGGCGGAAGTTCACGGTGGCGTGGCGGGTTTCGTTCAGTCGGAGTTGGGCCTGACCCAGGAGCACCAGGTAGTAGGCCCGGCCCCCGTAGAGGTCCTCGTCCCGGAGGGCGGTGACGAGGATGTCCCTCGCGTCTTCATAATCTCCTTCCTGGAACGCGAAGTTGGCGTCGTCGTAGGAGGACTCTTCTCCGCCGCAGAACTCTTCGTCTCCATAGTCTTCTTCGTCGTACCCGTCGTACCCAGCCACTACGTCGGACGAGCTGCCTTCGGCGACGGGCTGGGCGGCGGCGGGGGCGGCGCAGATTGCCCCCAGGGCGAGCGCGATGACAAACGGGATGCGGCGCATTTCTTTTCTCCTCGGCATGTGTCGACAGGACGAAGCACTGACCGTTCCGTCACGGATTGATCAAAGATCTCGCGGCGTCGCGGGTGGATCGGCGTCAGTCTTGCCGCGGTCCGTGTGTCAGCCCGTACGCGGCCGTCGCCCGCCCCGGGCCCCCCTCCGAGAGCGCGGCCGGCGCCCCTCTCCTCGTGCTATGTAGCCAGCCGATGAAGGGTCGCCTCGCACCGCTCCTCGCCCTCGCGGCGCTCGTCGTCGGGGCGCTCCTGGTGGTGCCGCGCCTCGAGGTAGAGACCGACATCACCCACTTCCTTCCGGAGGGAGACGACCCCCGGATGGCCGAGGTGGCCCGCAATGTCGCCGCCTCGGAGCTCAACCGCACCGTGAGCATCGTGATCGACACGGACCCGCCGGCACTGGCCCCGGCGATTGCCCGGGACTTGGCCGCACGCCTCGAGGACAACGAAGACGTAGCGTGGGTGCGCTCGGGGCCCGACTCCGCCATCCAGGAGGACTTCTACTCCCTCTACTTCCCGCGCCGCCTCGGCTTCGCGGTAGAGGCCCGGACCGACGACGCGGCCCTCCTCGAGCGCGCCCAGGCGTTGAAAGCCCAGCTCGCCTTGCCGACCTCGCCCTTCACCCGTGAGATCGCCACCCAAGATCCCTTCCTGCTCTTCCCCGAGCATCTCGAGCGCCTGGCAAATGAACTCCGGGGCATCCTCCGCGTCGAAGACGGCGCCTTCATGACCGAAGACGGCGGCGCCGTGCTCTTCATGGCGTCGAAGCGCTCGCCCTTCGATGTCGACGCGTCCCGGCGGCTCCTCGCCTCCCTCGATGCAGCGAACGTCCCGGGCCTCCGAGGTCACGGAGAGCTCTCCCTGTCGGCGATTCATCGCTTCGCCGTCCGCGGGGAAGAGACCACCAAGGCCGACATCATGCGGGTCTCCATCGCCGGCACCCTCGGAGTGCTCTTTTTCCTCTTCGTCATCTTCCGCTCGTTTCGCTATCTGCTCGTCGGCCACGTGCCCATCGCCGCCGGTGTCGCGTCGGCGTTGATCGCGACCTACTTCGTTTTCGACAAGATCCACGGTCTCACTCTCGCCTTCGGGGCGACCCTCATCGGGGTCACCATCGATTACGTCGCCCACTACCTGAACCACCACGTGCTCTCCCCGGACCCGGCCGGTGCTGAGGCGACCATGCGGCGCATCTGGCCCGGTCTCCTCCTCGGCGGCGTCACCACCATCGCGGGCATCGCCGGCCTCGGGGGCACGGGCTTTCCCGCGATTCAGGAGATGGCCTTCTTCACCTCGGTGGGGGTCTTCGGGGCGCTCGTGGCGACCCGCTGGGCGATGCCGCCGTTCCTGCCCGACGCCCCGACCCCGACCCGGTTCCACCTGGCCCTCGCCGAACGGGTGAGCCGCGCCCTCGGCGCCCTCGCGGCCCGTCGCCGATTGCTCGTGGCCATTCCGGTCTTCGCGCTCCTGCTCATCGTGGGAGGGCTCTCGCGTCTCTCGTTCCTCGACGACGTCCGGGTCCTCGGGGCGATGCCCGAGGACCTCTTGGCGGCCGACGAAGCGGTTCGGGAGCGCGTCGCCCGCGTCGACGCGGGGCGTTTCGTCGTGGCCTTCGGCGACGACCTCGAGGGCGCCCTCGCGGTCAACGACCGGGTGCACCAGGTCCTCGGAGACGCCATCGACGATGGTCTCGTCGCGCGCCAACGCAGCCTCTCGTCGCTGCTTCCCTCGGTGGAGACCCAGAGGGCTCGGCAGGCGGTCTTCACAGACGACGAGAGCCTCGTCGCGCGTACCGAGGCCGCCTTCGCCGACGAAGGCTTCGTCCCCGGCGCCTTCAGCGCCTTCGCCGAGTCCATCGACGCGCCCTATGCGCCCTTGACCCTCGAGGACATCGAGGGAACGGCGGTCGCCCCGATGATCGCCCCCTTTCTCCTGGACGTCGACGGCGACGCCGCGGTGCTCACCTTCGTCCACGGCGTCACCGACCCGGATGCCCTCGCGGCGCGCCTCGGCGACGTCGAGGGAGCGCTCTGGTTCGACCAGGGTGCCTACATGGGCGAGGCCTACCGGCGCTTCCGGACTTCGGTGGAGGTGCTCCTCGCCGTGGGTCTCGTCCTAGTCTTCCTCTTGATCCTCGGTCGTTACCGCAGCCTGCGTCGCGCCCTCGCTGCCTTTCTCCCCGCCGCCGGGGCCGGCGCGGCGACCCTCGGTGCGGTCAGCCTCCTCGGCTTCCCCATCACCCTGATCCACGTCGTCACTCTGCTCCTCGTGCTCTCCATGGGCGTCGACTACGGCGTCTTCATGGTCGAGTCGGAGCGCTACGACGAGGGGCCGGTGCCCACCGTGGTCAGCCTCCTCGTCGCTTGCGCCTCGACGGTCTTGTCCTTCGGTGCCCTCGCCATGAGCGATCAACCCGCGCTCCGGGCGATGGGCCTCACGACGGCCATCGGCGTTCTCTTGAGCTTGCTCTTCGCTCCGGCGGCGTGGCTGCTTCTGGGGCGTTCGGGGCAGTTGGGGTCTGGGCCCCGCGCCTCGAAGCCTTGACTAGAGCACATCTCAAGAATGCTCCTGTCGCCTCGCTTGCGGGGCGCGGCCGTCTGCCGCCGTCCCCTCAACTCGAAAATGCTCGGCATTTCCTCGTCTCGCGGACGCGACATCCGACCACGCCGCGCGGCGCGATGCTCGGTCGCATTCTTGAGATGTGCTCTAGTTGGGTGCTTCCGGGGGAGGGCCCCCGGCAGCGGCCACGTTGATCGACCCCGTGGCGAGCACCGTGTCGCCCTGGGCCACGGAACACTCGAACTGGGCGAGGGGACCGTTGCCCCACAGCTCGTTCACGTCGATGGTCAGCTCGTCCCCGATCAGGAAGTAGTCGACCTCGAGGTCCACCTTGCGCGTGCCGAGCAGGTAGCCCCCGGTCGGTGTCACGCCGGCCTTGGTGGCCCGGTACACCATGAGTGCCGCGGCCGCCTGGGCGAAGAGTTCGATCGCAGCCAGGGCGGAGACACGCCCGTCGTCGAGGAGGATGTGGTCCTCGTGGATGCGGCAGCGGCATTGGATGTGCCCGCCATCGACGGAGACGACCTCGTCGATGAGGCGCATCGGCGGTTGGTGAGGCATCTGGGCCACTACCCACGCCAGATTTTCCGCGGCCATGGGTCGGGCTCTACTCGCCGCCGACGGCAGACTTCTTCTTGGCCGGGTCGTCCCCGGCTGCGGAGCCATCGGGGGTCGATCCCTCGGCACCGCCCTGGGCCTGGGCGAGGGCCCGGGGGTCCGTGGGCCGCGGCGCTTCGGGCTCCGGCAAGCCCTTTTCAGCAGCGTCGAGCTCGGACTCGACGAAGTTGATGAGGTCGTCGACGGTGCGCACCTCTCGCGCGATGGTCGGGTCCGGACGACGCCCGGTGACCTCGCGGAGCTGAACGAAGATGTCGACGGCGTCGATGCTGTCGAGACCGAGCTCTTCGTAGAGCTTGGAATCGCGCTGAATCTCGCTCTCGTCGAGCTCGAACGATTCAGCCAGGATCTCGACCAACGTCTCGTAGATTTCGTCTCGTGTCATGAGTGCAACAGACCTCGGCAGCGCCGGATTATTGAATAAGCGAAGAACCCTTGCAAGCCACAGGCCCGTCTCAGGTCAGGGCTGGCTCAGAGCCTAGTTCAGTTTCCCCTCAGACGTTACTTTGGGGCAGTGTATTCGATTCGTTCTTGTTGGATTTTATTGGGTTTTTCGCCGAGATGCCGGCGTTCGTGAGGAGGTCGGGCATCGGGACCAGGTCGCCGGCCCAGCGGCCGAGGGCTCGTTCGAGATCTCGGGCGAGGGTGGACAGGAGTTCACGGCGTTCACGGCGGGGTAGTGAATCGATCCTCACACGTTCGGGACTCGGGGCGATGTCCCAGCTGGCGAGGTCGATGCGGCGGGCGAACTCGGCGCCGTTTTCGGGCCCGACACCCCGGAGCGCGAGCATCAGGGACTCGACGAGGAGCTCCTCGGTCAGGGCGATGTCGGTGGTCATGCGCTCGAGGGTGTGCTCGATCGAGCGGTCCTCGAGGAGCTCGAGGTGCTGGTCCGCGAGGGTCGACGGGAACATCGGCAGCGGGGTGAACGGGCGACCGGGGTTGAGGGTTACGGTTTTCAGATCGGCCCAGGCCGTGAAGAGCTCCTGGGCCAGGTGATTGAGCCTGTTGTATCGGAGGCCGAGGTCGTGGAAGGGCGCGAGCTCCGCCGCCGGCAGCCGATAGGCTCGCCGGAAGAAGTACGGGCACATGAAGGTCCAGTAGACGAAGAAGTCCCACCAGAGCTTGGCCCCGAGGACGTCGTGGTGCGGGAAGATGCTCCCGTTGTTCACCAGGACCTCGCCCATCTGGTCGGCCCAGGAGAGGTAGATGTCGTTGAGCATCTGGGCCCGGACCGGGTCGACGGATCCGGTTTCGAGGTCTTCGCGGATGAGCTCGGCGGTGAAGCAGTTGGCGAGGCCGATGAAATCCGAGCCGGGGCTGTAGAAGGGGTCCACGAAGGCCGCCGCTTCGCCGACGCACGCCCACCGGTCCGCCGAGAAGGCCTGGGTCGTCGTGTAGCTGTAGCCCTCGAGCATCTTGAAGTCTTCGAAGGGCACGTCCCGGAGCCACGCGTCGAGCTCCGTTTCGTTCTTGGCGATCCACGCCCGGGCCTTTTCTTCGCTGCTGTAGGTTGCGAAGGGCTGGTTCTTTTCGTCGGCGACGATGCCGATGCTGGTCATGCCGCTCGACAGCGGAATGAGCCACACCCAGTAGCCCTGGCCCATGAGGTGCACGGTCGAGAGCCAGCGGTTGTCGTCGACGTCGCGCTGGTGCCAGCGGGTTTTGTCTTCGGGGACCAGCTCGCCGACCTTGAGGCGGCGGTTTACCCGGAACCACGCCGAGCTCTGGTCATTGTCGAAGGGGCGCCGGAACCCGAGCTTGCGCTGGAGCAGCTGCCTGCGCCCCGTCGAATCGACGGCCCAGCGACCCGTCAGGACCTTCTCGGTCCGGTCCGCCTTGTTGAAGAGGTGTACCCGCTGGGCCTCGTCGGCGCCGGTGAGTTCGATGTCCTTGACGACCCAGCCTTCGAAGAGGGTGACGCCCTCGTCGATGAGGATTTGCCGGAGGTCGTTTTCGAGCTGGCCCCGGTCCATCTGGTAGCTCGGCACGATGGGCGGCTCCGAGGGGCCGAGCTCGGTGCGCTCGTGGAGCGGCGTGCCCGCGGGGCCCGAGAAGAAGCGCAGGCCGTTCTTATGCAGGTGAGAGGCGTCGAGGTAGTCCTTCAAGCCGGCGATCTCGGCGAGGTAGTGGGTGCCCATCTCGACCGACGACTCGCCCACCTTGTGGCAAGCGACGGGCAAGGGACGCTCCGTGGGCTCGACCACGGCGAGGGAGGCTTGTGGAAGCTCACGTCGCAGTTGCCGGGCCAGGGTGAGGCCCGCGAGGCCACCGCCGCAGATGATGACGTCGAAGTCCGTATTCATGGCCTGTCCTCGGAGACCGAGGCTCACCGTCCCCGGACTTAGTCCTGGGCTATACGTTACGAGTTGACCCTGGGCAATTGGTGGCCGTTTTTCCCGCTTCGGGTATCTCCTGGGCACCTCCTGGGCACCTCCTGGGCTTCGACGGTGCTCGACTCGACCTTTGCCGGGGGCTAGGGTTTGCCGCCTTTCGGGCAGGGAGCCCACCGGCAGATCAGGGACGGGTAAATGGAGCACAAGGTCGACGTAGCCATCCTCGGCGGCGGTCTCGCCGGGAACCTCTTGGCGCGGCAGCTTCGCCGGCAATCACCGGAGCTTTCGGTGAGCCTCTTCGAGCGCGACACCGAGCGCACGTGGAAGGTGGGCGAGTCGACTGTCGAGATCGCCTCGTCCTACCTGACCCGTCGCCTCGGGCTCAGCAGGTATCTCTACGAGAAGCACCTGCCGAAGAACGGCCTGCGCTTCTTCTTCGACGACGAGAACAAGGGCGCCAACCTCGAGGACATGTCCGAGATCGGCATCGCCGGCCTCCCCCACTACCCGAGCTTCCAGATCGACCGGGCGCGCTTCGAGGCCGACCTCCTCGAGATGAACGCCGCGGACGGTGTGGACGTGCGCGTTGGCACCCGGGTGAAGGATCTCGAGCTCGATGACGGCACCTCTGGCCATACCTTCACCGCCGTCGCCGACGGGACCGAGACTCGGGTCACGGCGCGGTGGGTCATCGACGCGACGGGCCGCGGCGGCCTCATCGCGCCCCTGAAGAAGCTCAAGGTCCGCGAGAACGACCACAAGGTTGCGGCCTCCTGGGGCCGCTTCAAGAACGTCGCCGACATGGACGATTGGCCGGCGCCGGAGTGGCGGGCCCGGGTTCGTCACACGGCGCGGTACCTCTCGACCAATCACTTTTGCTACAACGGCCAGTGGATTTGGTTCATCCCCCTCGGCGAAGGCATCACCTCCGTCGGCCTGGTCATGGATTCGGCCAACTGGAAGCCCGCCTACGGCAAGAAGGAAGGCTTCGTCGAGTACCTCCGGGAGCACAGGGCGGTCGCTCAGCTGCTCGAGGGATCCGAGATTCTCGACTGCGAGGCCTTCACCCAGCTCACCTTCCGCACCAAGCAGTTCTTCAGCGACGAACGCTGGGCGGTCGTCGGTGATGCGGCGGCCTTTGCGGACCCATTCTACAGCCAGGGCACCGACGTCATCGCCATCCAGAACGATGTGGTCGCGGACTTCATCGCCCGCGAAACGGCCGGGGAGAACATCGAGGAGCGCGTGGAGCTCTCGAACGAGTTCATGCACTTCCGCTTCGACACGATCATGGCCCTCTACCGGGACCAATACCGGACCTTCGGGAGCTACGAGCTCTTCAGGGCGAAGGTCTATTTCGACTGCGCTTGCTACTACAACCTTTGGTTCGACTCCTACGAGCGGGATGAGCACCTCGACGTGAAGAAGGTCAAGGCCACCCTCCGTCGCAAGGAGCCGGTCCTGGTCGCCATGGAGAACTTCCGGCAGATGTTCAGCGGCGCCGCCGACGAGCTCCTGAAGCGCGGCGACTACCACCGCATGAACACGGGCATCGGCTTCCACGATGGGCAAGCGGCCTTCGGCCCCATCCCCGATGTCGGCATGAAGCGCCGGCGCCCGGCCATCGACCGGCGGACGGCGGAGATCTTCAACGAGACCACGCGCATGGTGAACGCGGCCCTCGAGGGCGAAGGGGCCACCTACGAGCCCCGTCCCATCTGGGACTTCGCGGAGGAAGAGCGTCCCATCCTGCCCATCCTGCCCATCCCGCCCAACCTGCCCAACGCAACCCCGAGAGCCTGAGATGACCGAACGCCGTCGCGTCGTGATCACCGGCATGGGTGCGGTGACGCCCATCGGCAATACCGTCGATGACTCGGTCGCGCGCCTCAAGGCGCACGAACACGGTGTGCGCTTCATGCCGGAGTGGGAGTTCATCGACGACCTCCAGTGCCGCATCGCGGCGACCGTCGAGGGCATCGACTTCCACAAGCGCTATCATCGGCGGGTCCGGCGCACGATGGGGCGGGTGGCGCTCCTGGCGCTCTACGCGACCGAGCAGGCCGTCGCTGAAGCGGGTCTCACCGAAGAGCTGATCCAGGGCGGGCGTACGGGCCTCGCCTACGGCTCGACGAGCGGGTCGAGCAGTGAACTCGAACTCTACAGCCGGCCGCTGATGTACAGCAACTCGATGCGGGGCCTCCAGTCCAATGCCTACCTGCGCATCATGACCCACACCTGCGCGGCCAACCTCGCGAGCCACTTCAAGGTGCGCGGGCGCGTGCAGCCCACGTGCAGCGCCTGCACCAGCGGCTCCCAGGCCGTTGGCTACGGTTACGAGATGATCCGCGCCGGCATCGAAGACGTCATGATCTGCGGCGGCGCCGAAGAGATGCACTACACCAGCGCCATCACCTTCGACCTCTTGATGGCGACCTCGGCCCACTTCAACGACCGCCCCGACGATTCGCCCCGGCCCTTCGACGCCGGCCGCGACGGCTTGGTGACCGGCGAGGCCGGCGCCACGATGATCCTCGAAGAGTACGAACACGCCAAAGCCCGGGGCGCCGAAATCCTCGGCGAAGTGCTCGGCTACGCGAGCTGCTGCGATGGGGCCCACATCACCCAGCCGAACCCTCAGGGCATGCGCCGGGTCATCGACCTCGCCCTCGAGGATGCCCAGGTCTCGAAGGACCGCGTCGACTACGTGCACGCCCATGCGACGGCGACCCCCGTCGGTGACGTCGCCGAAGCCCAGGCGACCCACGCGGTCTTCGAGCGGCCCGTGCCCATCGCCTCGACCAAGGGCCACGTCGGCCACACCCTCGGCGCCTGCGGCGCCCTCGAAGCCATCTGGTCCATGCAGATGATCCGCGAAGGTTTCCTCGCCGGCACCCGCAACCTGGTCGACCTCGACCCCGAATGCCCGCCCCTCGACTTCGTCCGCGAGACGCGAGACGCGAAGCCTCAGATCGTCGTCAGCAACAACTTCGCCTTCGGCGGCGTGAACACCTCGTTGGTCCTCGGCGCGATCTGAGCATCGAGCGCTCGCCCCATTGGTGAGTAGTGAGGTGAAGGGGGAGACGTCACGCGCCTCATCGCTCCCTTGCGATCAGAACCATGCTAGACAGCGGGTCAGAATCTTACTAGCCTGGTGGTCAGAACCTTGATAGTTACACACGGTGTGCTTCTGCGGTATTTGACATAATGAGCAAGGAAGTCAGCTATTTACCGCGTATTCTTGATGCTCGTATCGAGCGTCGCCTGAAGTCTTCAGGGGCGGTGGTCATCGAGGGGCCCCGCGGGTGTGGCAAGACCTGGACGGGGTCCCATCACGCAAAGACGATCGTGCGAGTCGACTCGGTTTCGGCGCAGCGAATGGCGGCGACCAACCTCGGCCTGCTCCTGCGGGGCGAGCCGCCCGTTCTCCTCGATGAATGGCAGACGGCCCCCGAGCTTTGGAATGCGGTGCGCCATGAGGTGGACGATCGGCAGGCGAAGGGTCTGTTCATACTGACCGGAAGCGCTAGACCCGCTGACGACGCCCGACGCCATTCTGGGGCCGGGCGAATGGCCAAGGCGCGGATGCGACCCCTCAGCTCGTGGGAAGCTCAGCGTTCGACGGGCGAAGTGTCGCTCGCCGAACTCCTGTCGGCACGGCCCGTCGAGGGCCAGTCGAAGACACCATTTGTCGAGTACGCGGCGCTGGTGGTGCGCGGTGGTTGGCCCGCTCTCTTGGATGCATCCATCGACGAGGCGATCGCTTTTTCTGAAGACTACGTATCGCTGATCGTCGAGCACGACGCCGCCACCCTCGACGGAGCGCAGCGCAACCCGGACCGCTTGCGCCGGTTCCTCGAGGCCTATGCGGCGTTGAGCGCTCATCCGGTACCGATGACTCGTATCGTCGCGAGGGCCACGGCGAGTGCCGACGCGACCCTCGCCCGCGCGACTGCTGATAACTACGCGGTGGCTGTCGAACGGCTCATGGTGACCGACGACGTACGCGCATGGTCTACCCACATGCGTTCGCGGGCACGCCTCACCCGAGTCCCCAAGCGTCACCTCGCCGACCCGTCGCTCGCCTGCGCCCTGATGCGCGCGACTCCAGAACGTCTTCTGGATGACCTCGAGTCATTTGGTTACCTCTTCGAGTCGCTGGTGACGCGAGACCTGCGTGTCTACGCCGAGGCCAATGACGCGGACGTCTATCACTACCGTGAACACGGCGGTGAACTCGAAGTAGATCTGATCGTCGAGGCTCGCGACGGAGCGTGGATCGGTGTCGAAGTGAAGCTCGGCGAGGGGTATATCGACGACGCCGCAAGGAACCTCCGACTACTCGCCGATACGCGCATCAAGCGCCCTCCCGCCGCTCTGATGGTGATCACCACAGGTGAGTACGCCTACACCCGCGAAGACGGGGTTTCAGTCGTCCCCTTGGCCGCCCTCCGACCGTAGCCTCGGCTACCCAGCCAAATCGGCGTGTACTCGAGGGTGCGGACGGTCGCGGTGTAGCCGTACCAGCGGTTCTCGAAGATGACTTCGTCCGGGGGAGCCGAGGCGGCCGGCGCGTCGGAGGAGAGGCCCCCCGGGTAACGCACGACGATGATGCCTTCGGGGCGTCCGTCGAGGCGCTCGAAGCTGCGCTCCATGAGGCGCGTGCCATCCCAGCGCTCCCGGATGCGCTCGCCGTGGCGCTCGAAGACGGCCTCGGCCGCGCCGTCGAGGGGCGGGTTGTTCGGCTGCAGCCAAGTGCGGTGCACGTCGTAGAGCATGTACTCGGGGGGGAAGGGCAGCTCGATGGGCAGGAACGTCTCCCAATCGAATTGCACGCCCTCCTGGGTCAGGGCAAAGGCGCGCCCTCCGGCGGGGCCGAGGCCCATCATGACGATTTGGTCCCCGCGCTTTTGCAGCACCGCATGGAAGGAACTCTCGCCCTCGGCGTGGCGAATGCTCACCTCTTGCTCGATCGCCCACTCGCCCGCGAAAGCCGATGGAGCTTCGATGTGGGTCGGATAGCCGGGCCCCTCGCCGTCGGGCATGGCCGACGAGCCGCCGCAGGCGGTGAGCAGGAAAAGCGTCCAGATGGCGTTCGGTAGGGGCAAGCGCATCATTGCTACGAGGCACTATCACGAGCGCTTGCTCGGCGCCCCCTCGGGCGGTATTCCCGCCCTATGGCGAGGCCAGACTTCGAGCTCGGGGAGCTCCGTGAAGATGACGGGGGTCACCGCATGACGGTGGGGGTGCCCGTAGACCTCCGGTACCTCGAGGGGCATTTCCCCGGTGACCCGATCGTGCCGGGCATCGCTCAGCTCGTCATCGCCGAGCGCGCCGTGCGGCGCGCCCACGAAGACCTCGGTGCGCCTCGGGGCGTTCGGCGCCTCAAGTTCAGTGCCCGTATCGACCCCGGCGATGAGCTCGAGATCGCGCTGACCCGGACCCCCGGCAAGGTCCGTTTCATCCTCTACCGTGGTGAGGTCGAGTGTTCCCGTGGCACTCTGATCTACCCGTGACTTCAGCCAAGCTTCTCCCCTCGGCGCTGCCGCTCTTCTCTTTGGTACTGGCCGCCTGCGCGAGCGGGCCCG
This sequence comes from Deltaproteobacteria bacterium, assembly GCA_003647065.1. GTDB lineage: Bacteria > Myxococcota_A > Polyangia > Polyangiales > B10-G4 > B10-G4. The sequence continues at coordinate 12,710 of QMMC01000027.1, forward strand.
CGCCCCGTCTCGAGACGACGCCGTTCGCGAGCCGGGCGATGCACGCCCAGATGCATTACGCCGTGTGGGCGCCCCGGGACCTCTCGCCGGAGGAGCGGCTGCCGCTGGTCGTGTTTCTCCACGGCGGCTTCGACGATCACCAGTCCTTCGACCGCCACGGCGTCGGCGCGGCCCTCGACAGAGCCCTCGAGGCGGGCGAGATCCCCCGCGTCGTCGTGGTCCTCCCGGGGGGCCACCTGGGCTTCTGGGCCAACTGGCGCGACGGCACCCACTACTACGAAGACTGGGTGATGTACGAGGCGATGCCCGCCGTCGCCCGCGACTACCACACCGCCCTGTGCCCCGAAGACTGCCACGTCATGGGCGTGTCGATGGGCGGCGCGGGCGCCTTGCGCTTCATCTTCCATCACCCGGAGGTCTTCGCCTCCGCTGGCATCATCAGCGCGCCCATCATGGACACTGCCGCGATGTACGACTTCATCGACAGTCGCTTCTATCAAATCCTCCTTCCCACGCGCCGAATCTGGGGCCGCCCGTCGCGGGCCGTCGTCGAGTCCGAAGACCCGTTCCTCCAGTGGACCGACCCCGATGAAGTGGGATTTCGTCTCTTCCTCGCGTGGACCGAGGGTGACCGCGCCCCCATCGCCTACAGCAGTAAGCGCCTGGGCCAGCACCTCACCCGCCACGGCATCCCCCACGAAGGCGGTGAGTTCCCGGGGCGCCACAACTGGGACAGCTGGACCCCGATGATCCTCCGCGCCCTGGCCCACAACGTCGGCGGCGACGACTTCAATCGCCCCTGAGCTCAGCCACCGCGTCGAGGAAGGCCCGGGCCTTCAGCTCGGTCTCGGCGACCTCCCGGTCCGGTTGGCTCGCGGAAACCAGGCCGCCACCGGCGTGATAGACGACCTCCCCCCGGCGCACTTGGGCCGTGCGGATGGCGACCGCGAAGCGCGCTCCGCCCCGGCGGTCGACGAGGCCGATGCACCCCGTATAGACCTCCCGCGGATGGACTTCGAGCTCCTCGATGATCTGCATCGCCCGCACCTTCGGGGTGCCCGTCACGCTCCCCGGGGGGAAGGTCGCGTCGAGGATCGCTCCGAGGTCGACGTCTGGGCGGGTCCGGCAACGCACCGTCGAGACGAGGTGCGCGAGCCCCCGGTAAGGCTCGACGACGAGGGGGGCCTCGACCGTGACCGTGCCGACCTCGGCGACCCGACCGAGGTCGTTGCGCATGAGGTCGACGATCATCGCGTGCTCGGCCCGTTCCTTGTCGTCGCTGCGCAAAGCCTCGGCTTCTCCGGCGTCGTCGCCGGACCGGGCGATGGTGCCCTTGATGGGGCGCGTCGAGAGCTCCCCGCCCGGGCCCTCCCAGTGAAGGAAGCGCTCCATGGTGCGCGCGAGGACGGCGTGGTCCCCGGCGTCGATGAAGCCTCCGAGCGGCACGGGGCTCGCCTCGCGCATCGCCAGGAAGAGCGCGAGGGGTTCACCCTCGTAGTCCGCCCGCCAGCGCCGGGCGAGGTTCACCTGGTAGATGTCACCGGCCCCGATGTGTTCGAGGGCAGCTTCGATCGCTCTTCGATGCAGTGCGGGGTCGTCGACGACGGCGGGCCCGATCTGGGCGGAGACGGGGGGGGGCGTCCCGTTATCCACGAGTCCTTCGCGAATGCGCGATTCGAGGCGCTTGCATGCGGCCTCGTCGTCGCCGACGAGCCACGCCTCTCCGGTCTCGTCGTCGACCGAGAGACACGCGTCGTAGCGGCCGAACCAGATCACCGGTGAGTCGTCGTATTCCCGGTCCGCGACCGTGCGCCGAGGCTCCCCGACCGTGGTGGCGTCGTAACTGATGAACCCCATCCATCGCGGAGCCGCGCTGTCTTCCGCTGGTTCGTCGAAGGGCGGCAGCCCGCCGGTCTCTCCGGCCCGTACGCGATGCACCTCGACGGGACAGGCCCCGACGTAGCTGCGCCGCCCCTCGGCCTCGTGGGCCGGTCCCCCATCGAGCCACGCGAGGCCCGGCCGTCCCACGAGCGCCTGGGCGGCTCGGGCGGCGTCGATCGGAGGGTCGAACGGCATTCGATGCACGGGGCGCGCACCTTACCCAAAAGAGCGCACCGAGCGAACCCTTCCAAGTCAGCGCTCATGGGGGCGCACCAGGCGAAAGGGCCGCCCTCTCGGACGACCCCCCTGACTCGTATGAAAGCGACGGCTAGAAGCTCGCGAAGTCGCCGCCGACGGTGATCGAAAAGCTGACCAGGTCGTCGATGTCCGGAGTGTAGAACATCGCCTTGATGTCGACGGGGCCGAGCCGATAGCCGCCGCCGATGCCGAGGCCGAAGGAAACTTCGGTGTTCGAGTTGCCACCGCCTGCAGCGATGCCGATGGTCGTGCCGAGCTCTGCGGCGACGAAGGGGGTGGAGCCGTCGCCGAAGAAGCGGTACTCGCCGCCGACCATGATCGGGATGAATCCGAGGGTGATGTCGCCGGGCGTTCCGAAGTGGTGCAGGTATCCGGTCCGCGCCGTGATGCCCACGTTCTCGTGCAGGTCCCAGGCGAGCCGTATGTCGGCCCCGAGGGCGACGCTGGCTATGCTGGCGTAGTCGCCGATGGGGATGACGAGATTTGCTTGGGCGCCGAGGCGGAACTGCGTTCGCAGTGCCGAGTCGCCCTCAGCAGCGGGCGCCTCCTGGGGCTGGCTTTCCCCGGTGACGGTGGCTGAGGCCTCTTGGGCCGACGCGCTCAATGGGCTCAGAGCGCCGGTGAGAAGCAAACAAGAGATGAAGACGGGGACGGATGCGATTCGGGGATTGACGATCATGTGACTAGAACCTCCGCCCCGACACCAATCCAAGATGCGTGCCGCACCTACATGTGCACGAATTGCCTGTCCCAGAGCGTGTTGTGCACATCCGGTTGGGCCGACTCGGCGCTATTGCGCCGGTCGTGCACTACCTGGTCGCGAGTCGCGTCACTTCTTCCTCGGCCGCACGATGCCGTAGGCGTCGAGGCGCTTGATGAAGGTCCGCCTGGGCATGCCGAGCATCTCCGCGGCCTTGGTCTGGTTGCCCCCGCACTCGTCGAGGGCCTCCCGGATGCGCCGTCGCTCGAGGGCTTCGAGCTCTTCTTGGAGCGTTTGGCCTGCAGGCGCATCGGCGCTGACCGGCGCGTCGGCGACGGCCTTGCTGGCGGGCAAGCTGATCTCGGTCGGCAGGTGATCTGGGAGAATCACCCCGCCCCCTGCGAGGACCGTGGCCCGCTCCACCGCATTGCGGAGCTCGCGCACGTTCCCCGGCCACGCATAAGCTTCGAGGAGCGCCGTGGTGCCAGGGGCGAGCTCGGGGGCAGAGGCTCTCTGGGCGGCGCCGCCCACCGCTGCCCCCGCGCCCGCGGCCAAAGCACGGGCGATGAAGCGTTGTGCGAGCGGGGCGATCTCGCTCTTGCGGTCGCGGAGCGGGGGGATGTCGAGGCTGATGCCGTTGATGCGGAAGAAGAGGTCCGTTCGAAATCGGCCGGCGTCACACTCGGCTTTGAGGTCTCGGTTGGTCGCGGCCACGAAGCGCACGTCGATGGCCCGTGGCTCGAGTCCGCCCACGCGCATCACCTTTCGCTCTTCGAGAACCCGGAGGAGCTTGGCCTGAATCGACGGCGCCAGCTCTCCGATTTCGTCGAGAAAGACGGTGCCGCCGGCCGCCGCCTCGAGGAGACCGGTTTTGTCTTTGACGGCGCCGGTAAACGCACCCTTCACGTGACCGAAGAGCTCGCTCTCGACCAAGTTCTCGCTCAACGCCGCGCAGTTGAGGGCGAGGCAGGGGCCCTCGTTCCGCGCCGACGCGTCGTGGATGGCGTGGGCGAGTACTTCTTTGCCAACGCCGGTCTCTCCGAGGAGGAGCACCGAGAGCCCCGAGGGCGCGATGCGTTCGACCATGGCGTAGAGGCGCTTCATGGCGGCGTCGCGTATGACCGGTGGCCCGCCGGGCGCGAGGCTCGGTCGTTCCTCCGAGTTGGCCGGCGGGGCGGCGCCTAGCGCCGGCAGCATCGAGGGTTGGTGCAGGACCACGACCACCGAACCGAGCTCGACGACCTGACCGACCTCCACCGGCGTCAGCGTATTCGGCCCGAGGAGATGCTGGCCTACGCGCACCCCGTTGGCGCTCTCGAGATCCCGGACCGCGGGGTTCTTCCCGCCCATCACGAACTCGGCGTGGCGTCTGGAGATCGACGCTTCGTCGATCCGGATCTGCGCGTCGCTCCCACGCCCGACGACGACGACCCCAGCCTTCGGCAGCGTATGCGCGACCCACCCCCCCGGGCCGACCACGAGGAGACAGAGCCCCTGGTCACGGTCGGGCTCTTGCAGCTTCGTCGTCTCGTCGTCGAGGAGGATGTCGTGTCCGTCGTCGCTACTCACGCTTCTGCTCACTCTCGTAGAGTCTATCGTGATTGGGGCGCGTCCATCCCGCGGTGCTACGCGTCAGCGAATCGTGCCGTCGGTCGGGTCGACGAAGAGAATGAACGCGTCGTCGCCACCGAGGCTGGGGGTGATCCCGTCGAGGTCGCCGTTCGTGGCGCCGGCGACGATCAAATCACGGCCGCTGTAGACCAGATCGGAGCCTGCCGTGAACTGCCCAGCCTCGCCGTACTCCTGACTGTAGAGCTGACTTCCGTCGGCGCTGGCGAGAGCCGTGATGTGCACTTTGGAGTCCGACCCGACCGTGATGGCGGCCGTGCCCGTGATGTACACGACGCCGTCGTGGCCCATGGCCAAGCCCTGCGCCCCTGACGTTGCGCCGGCCCGGCCTCCCTGTTTCGTCCAGGACACGGTAGCTATTGCGCTGCGCTTCTGGACGAACCAATCGCGGGTCCCGATCAGCGCCGTGTCCAGGACCCCCGACGTCGCACCCGCCAGATAGAAGGCGCCGTCGTAGAAGGCGACGCGCATCAAGTAGTCGTCGCCCGCGCCGCCGACGAGCTCGAAGTCTCGAAGGGTTCCGTCGGGTGCGTAGACAGCGAAGAAGCCGTCGACGTCCATGGTCGCGTGGTCCACGAGGTCACCGTCGCGAAGGGTTCCTTCGCCGTAGCCCAGGGCCCAAATGTTTCCCCCGGGGCCGATGACGAGGGTGGTGGCGCGAGTTGCCGGCCCGCCTTGGACGACGGTGCGTTCCCACAGAAGCGCGCCGGCTCCGCTGAACTTCACCAGTTCCACGTCGTTGGCCACCGTCAGTGAAAGCTCGTAGACGGATCCGTCGGCGGCGATCACCGCGGTGCGCCCATAGCTCTCGACCCCGCCAGCCTGATAGTTCTGGCCCACGACTGGTACTCCCGCCGGATCCCAGGTGTAGAGACCGGTTTCCTGTGCGTTGGAGCTCCCAGAAGGCTTGAGCTGCGTCGCGAAGGCCAGCCATCCGTCGCCGGTGACGCCGCACTCTCGTCCGATGTTGCCCAAGGGTGCAGTGAGGCTCACGGCCCAGGAGCTGGCCCCGGCTAGGTCGAACTTCTCCGCGACCGCCAATGCTCCAGCGCCGACGCCGGTGTGGCCGCAGAGATAGACGTTCCCCGCGTTGTCCGCTCCAATGGACGCGGGGACGTCCGTGGCCGCGGTGCCCGTGAATACGACGCCGGTGGCGGTACGGTGCACGTAGATGTCGACGTCCGCGGTGGTCGTTCCGGTCTGGGTGGCGGTGTCCGTCACCGTGAACGTCAGCGTCGCGGTGCCGATTTCGTTCGCCGCCGAGGTCGCCGTGACGGTGCGGTTTGCGCCGGTCCCAGACACGACCAGGCTCCCCGCCGGAAACAGGATCGCATCACTCGTGGTGACGTCGAGGGTGACCGAGTCCACGTCTTCGTCTGCAATCACGACCGCGACATCGAAGCTCTGGGCAAACGCGGAGTCCGTCGGCGCCGTGACCATGACGGTCGGGGGGAGGTCGACTGCGGCGTCGGCGTCGGCACCTACGCTCGAGTCGGAGCCGGAGTCGGAGTCGGAGCCGGAGTCGGAGCCGGAGTCGGAGCCGGAGTCAGAGCCGGAGTCAGAGCCGGAGTCAGAGATACTCGTGTCGTCTCCGCCGCAGGCGGCCGTCGAGGCGATGAGGAGCGCCGCCGTGATGACGGCGGGGGAAGTCATGAGGGGCGTGGCGGCCCGGATGAGTCGTGTAATTGTTGCGTACATTCGGCCGGCATTAGAGCGCACGAGTCTTCCGTTAGTCGACGGAAAAAGAGCGCCACCAGCCTATCGCGATTGGGGCGCGTCCACAGTCACTCGTGCGGTTTGGCCGGGCCGCACCGTGACCGTGCGCCGGATGGGCACCCCATCGCCGAAGGGGCGGATGACCACGCGGTGGCGTCCAGCGGGCAGAGCGATCTCTCGGGGGGTATCGCCTCGATGGGTCCCGTCGACGACGAAGGTGCCCCAGCCGCCACGGACGCCGATCGACAGCCGGCCTCTGCCCGTGGGTACAGGAGACCGCTCTGTGTCTTCGGCGGGGCGCTCTCGCCGGGGCTGTGCTTCGGGTTCGGGTTCGGGTTCGGGTTCGGGTTCGGGTTGCGACGCTGGGTCGGCCTCCTCCGGCTCGAGGGTAGGGCCTTCCGCCTCGGTGCCGCCTTCGACGGGAGACCCTGCCGTGTCGTCCTCTGCGAGTGGACCGGCGTTGCCTCCGGTTGACGGTTCCTCACCGCCCGCAACAGGAGCTTCGACAGATTCGCCGAGGACCACCCCCGGGGCAGGGGCCGCCGCCTCGGGGAGCGTCGCCTCCTCACCATCCGGGGCCAGGTTGCCGACTCCGAAGACGCCCGCGACGAGGGCCAGTGCTGCAAGACCAAGAGCGCCGACCATCGCGAGGCGGCGGATCCCATGGGTGGGCAGGTTGACCGAATCGGTCTGGTGCTTGGTCCGCTCTGGCGTGGGAGTCCCATCGACGCTGCCCCGCTCCGCGGGCGCGATCGTGATCTCTGCATCGCTCGCCGTGGCCGCGGCTTCGGGCGGGTGTGCGACGTCGTCCTTCGGCGCGATCGTGATTGGCGCTTCGGTCACAGCCGTCGATGCATTCGCCGGTGCGCTGAAAGGCACTGCGCCCATGCCGCCATCCGGGAGCGTTTCCATTCCCGGCCGCGCCTTGGCGTGCACATCGGTATGTTCGCCGACCACGGTCGGCACCGAATCCGCCAGGAAGAGTTTGAAACGCTGCGTGTCGGCCACGTCCTGGACGACGACCTCTCCGCGTCGTGCCCGCTCGATCATCCGGCGCTTGGCTTCGCTATGTTCAGCGAAGAGCTCCTGCATCCACTCGGCGAGCTCCGCGGTCGATATGACTTCGCCCGTGCTCGCGATCGCGCGGCGCAGGCTCCGGCCCACCTCCCGGGCCGAGTACGGACGGCCCTCGGGGTTCCGGCTCAACATTGCGGCGACGATGTCGTCGACCCCTTCGGGCAGGTGCGGCGCGAAGGTCGATGGCGCCGGCGTCGGCCCGCTCAGGACGGCCTGGAGGGTCTGGCCATCGTTTGCGCGGCGAAAGAGCCGTCGGCAGGTCAGGAGTTCCCAGAGGGTCACGCCGATGGCCCAGATGTCCGCCCGCCGGTCGAGGTCGTCGCCCCTCAGCTGTTCGGGCGCCATGTAGGCGGTCTTGCCTCTCACCGTCCCCGAGAGCGTCTTGTGGAGCTGGCCCGTGGCGCGAGCGATCCCGAAGTCGACGACTCGGACCCCGCCGTCGTAGGTGACGAAGATGTTGTGCGGGGAGACATCGCGGTGGACGACGTCGAGAGGAGCGCCGGCGTCGCCGCGGAGCTCGTGGGCCGCGTGCAGCCCCTCACACGCCGCCGCGACGATCGCCATGACGTGGATCGGGTAGAGATGCGACGCGCGTGCGGTCGGGTTGCGGGTGACACCTTTGAGCACCGTCGAGAGCGCCTCCCCGTGGAGGTAGTCCATCGCGAGGTAGTACGTGCCCTCGTCCTCGCCGACGTCGAAGACGCTGCCCACATTGGGGTGGGTGATGCGCGAGGCGATGCGGGCCTCGTCGAGGAACATCTCGATGAAACCTCGCTCGCGGGCGAGGCGCGGGTGAACCACTTTGAGGGCGACGAGCTTGTCGAAACCCGCGGGGCCGGTGGCCCGGGCGAGGTACACCGTCCCCATGCCGCCCGAGGCGAGCTCGGCGCAGATCTCGTAGCGTCCGAGGTGACGGCCGGCGGCGAGATGCGGCTCGCCTCCGTGACCTCGAGCGCGTTTCACAACGGGATACCAGGAATCTCGGACGTCACCTCGGGATCGGAAGTGAAGACGAAGACGACGACGGCCACGATGACGGCCGCGAGGACCACGCCACCGACGATGAACGGCCAAAGCGGCAGCCCGCCGTCGTCGGACTCCTCGACTCCCGACCCCGTAATTCCGACGGCGTCCTGAGTCGGTTCACCGACGTCGCTTTCGACTGAGGCGGGTTCCACGACGGTCGGCACCGGCAGTGCCTCGGCCGGGACCACGTTCGGTGAATCGGCCGAGCCGAACGACGCGACGACGGCCCCTCCAGGACCGATGGCTTGCGCGTACCAGCGCACGCCCTCGGAGGGACGTGCGGGGATCGAAACCCGCGGGCCCAGGTGATCGGCGAGTTCGTTGGCCCCGACCTCTGCACTGATGACGACGCGGTTCACGACGCGGCCGGGATCGTTGCTCAGCTCGGCGCCGACGACGAGGGAGTCCCCCGAGCGCTCGGCGGTGGCCACGAGTGCCAACTGCGCCCCGCCATCGGTGGCTGCCCGGAGCCGTCGGCTCAGCCGGGGAGGCACCTCTCGCGCCGGAGCGTAGGCGGGAGCGATGGACGCGATGGCCGCCGCTGCGCGCTCGAAGGCTGCATCGTCGCCCCGGGCGTGATGGACCATGGCCTGGCCCTCGAGGAGGGCGATGACATCCTCCCACCCCAGATCGGTGGACTCGGCGGCCCGCTCGAAGGCCTCCATGGCCTCGTCGAAACGCGCTTCCTGTACGAAGCGCCGACCTTCGGAGACGTCTGACGCGCCTGCGCTTTGGGCTACCGCTGCGGCGGGCCAGAGCAAGAGGGCGATGAGGCAAGTCAGGAGTGGTCTCACGGGGTCTTCCGGGGGCACCCAGGCTACCGTGCGGTCCCGCTTCCGGGAAGGCAGTGGTTCGCCCGAGGGTTCGCCCGTGCGCTGCACGACGGTTTGGACACGGCCTTCGCCTGCTGCATGGGCTGGCACGACAAGTTGGGCCCGTGGATGGCACTCATGGGAATGCCCTCTCGCGCTTCGTTTTCGCTCGTCGTCCTCGTCCTGCTCTCGTCCGTCGGCTGTGACTCGACGGACCCGCAGGTGACCTTGTCGGCGCTCGGAGCCAGCCGGAACCTCTCGGCGACCGTCGGCGAACAGGTGTCCATGTCGTGGCGCTTCCGCGAGTTCCCCGGTGAACGGTACAGCGGCTGCAGCCAGGAGGCCTGGCACGTCATCGTCTCTCACGCCCTGACCACGGACACGGGGTTGTCCCTCGACGAGCTGTCTCACTGCGCTAGCGAGGCCACGCCCGACGAAGACTGTGTCGCCCTCGACGCCACAGGTTGGCTCGACCATCCCACGCCATATTCGATAGCCCGGTACTCCGACTTCGAAGGCGTCCTCACCGCCGTCGTCACGTGTGACGCGGACACCGCCGCGCGCGTCGAGCTCTGCATGACCGTCGGCGGCCCGAATCACTGCGAGAGCTACACCGTGACATGCGGGGTCGGCGCGCCACCGCCGGACGGCGGCGTGGACGCGTCGACCGATGGCGCCATCGACGCCGGCCCCGACGCGGCACCCGACGCCAGCCCCGATGCCAGCTCCGATGCAGCCCCGGACGCCGATGCGGGCTGCCCGCATGCGGGCTGCATCGCGTGCGAGAGCGTCATGCTGACGGGCGGGTTCGCCTCGATCTGCACCGACGGGGGCGGCTGCGGCGCCCTCGTCAACACGGGCTGCGAAGGCCGCTCCTTCATCTTCGAGAGGACCGGCGCGACCTACCGCGTGAGCGCGGCCACAACCGGAGCGATAGTCTCGACCTCCGCCGGCACCCTCGACGCCACCTCCACGGAGGTCACCGACCTGCCCGCCGACACCGAAGTGACCATGGCGCTGTCGAGCGGCGGCGAGCTCCGCATCCGGATGACCGGCGACGTCGTGACGGTGCATAACTACGTTCCCTAGCGTTTTCCGGGCTCGCCCCGTCCCGGTTGCAGTCGAGGAGACTGGCCGCCAAGGCGAGCAAACAAGTAAACAAGTAAACCTAGCGTCCCCCCCTCGGGCGTTGGCTCGTGTCAGGTGCTATGAGGCGCTCATGGTGCGCGCTCTCGCGATTCTATCGATGCTCGTCGTCGGGCTCGCCGCTTGCGATAGCGGCAGCGCGGGGCCGCTCATCGACATTGCCATCGTGACCCCTGCTGGGGAGAGCCCCCTCGTCGGCTATGACTTGATTCAGGTCGCGATTCGCCAGGGCGAGGCGGAGGTCGTGACCTCCGAGGGGGAGGTGACGCCGGACGGCTTCGACGTGCAAGTCGAGATCACCGACTACGCCCAGGCCGTCGATCTGAGCGTCGTGCTCACGGGCCCCGGCGGCGCTCGGGTCATCGGGGGGGCGCCGACCTTCCTGCCCGGTGAGACGGGCCGCATCGGAGACCCCCAGGGCTTGGTGGTCGTCGCCGTGGGCGAGTCCCACACCTGCGCCGTCGTCGCCAACATGAGCCTCGAAGACCGGCGCTCGTCCTTCGGCTTCTCCCAGCAGGGGACCTTTGCTTCGGCCCTCGGCGGCGTCGACGCGGCCGGGCCGAGCGACACGGCGACCTTCCTCGACCTTCTGCGCCTCGGCACCAACGACGACCCGGAGCAGAATGGCCGCCTCACGCCGCTGCCGGCCCCCATCGGCCCCGCCCGCTCCTTCGCCTACGGCAATGTGCGCGCGTTGGTGCTCTCGGCCCTCGAAGGCCCCTTCAGCTACGACATCACGGCGCCCTGCGACGACCCCGAGAATCCTCCCCCCGGGGGATGCGCCGTGCATTCGGTCCCCGCGGGCCTGCACCGCGGCGTGAGCAACGCGTCGGGCGCCCTCGAGCTTTCGAACGGCGGCGTGGTCGTCGTTGGCGGCGACGGTACCGGGGACCCCTCCGCCGACGTCTCGTGGATCGCCGACGATGGTCAGACGATCCGCACCCGTCTGACCACCGGCCGCTTGCGACCCCTCCTCGTGGAGCTCGACCAGGAGGCCGTCCTGGTCGTCGGGGGCGAGCTCGGAGGCGCCTATGCCGAGGTGGTCCGCCGCGGCGAGCCCGTCGGGGACCCGGTCGAGGGGGGCCGCATCGATGGCCTGGTGCGCGTCGGCGGTGCCCTCTTCGCCGACCCAACAGGGCAGAGCGTGCTGCTCGTGGGCGGGCTGACCCCCGACGAGATGCGGATTCCCGAGACCGAGCTCTTCACCGGTTGCCCCAGCGCCTGCCGCATCGGGACGGGCCCAGCCTGGGCCGGGGCCCGGTTTCGCCCCACTTTCCTGCCTCGTCGAGACGAGGGCGGGCTGATCCTCGGCGGCGGCGACCCTCCGGTCAGCACCGTCGAAAGGGTCGACTTCAGCGATTCCCGGGCCCCCGCGATCGTGGCTCACGGGCCCCTCGAGGTCCCCCGCCGGGATGCCTCGGCCCTCGCATTGTCGAACGGAGTCGTTTTTGTGGCCGGGGGCCGCGACGCCTCGGGGCCCCGTCTCGACGTCGAAATGTGCTTTCCCACCAACGTCACGCTCCCTTGAGCGGTCCGTCCGGGGGTACTTGGGAGATCTGGCGGATCTCGCCGACGGCGCTTGTGGTGACTTCGGCGAGGCTTCTATGCTGCCCTCGCATCGGTCGTCCGCGATGATCCGCAAGCTCGAGAAGTACGAAATCCTCGAAGAAATTGGCCACGGAGGGATGGCCACGGTGTACCGCGCCCGGGACTCGCGCCTCGACCGCCAAGTTGCCCTCAAGGTCATGCATCCGCATCTGCGCGGAGCCCACGAGGCCCGGGTGCGTTTCGCCCGCGAGGCCAAGTCCGTCGCTCGCCTTCACCACGACAACATCCTCGAGATCTACGACAACTCGGATCCAGACTCCGAAGAGGCGTACATCGTCACCGAGTTGCTCACGGGGCCGACCCTCAAGCAGTTCGCCGACGACCATCGCGACATGCCCGCCGAGATCGCCGCGTGCTTCGGCGTGCTCATCGCCCGGGCCCTCGACTGCGCCCATAGCGCCGGCATCGTTCACCGCGACGTCAAACCCGAAAACGTGATCCTCCACGACGATCGCACGGTGAAGCTCACGGACTTCGGCATCGCCCAGATGATCGACTCCCATTCGTTCACGGCGACGGGGCAGATCCTCGGCTCGCCCGGTCACATGGCGCCCGAGCAAATCGAGACGGGCAACAGCGATCAGCGGACCGACATCTTTGCCCTCGGGACGGTTCTGTATTTCCTCGCGACGGGGTGCCTTCCCTTCGAAGGCCGCAACCCGCACCAGATGCTGAAGCGCATCGTCGACGGCAACTACGCCCACCCCCTGCGGGTCCGTCCGACCTTGGGCGGACGCTTTTCGAATATCATCGAAAGGGCCCTCGAGAAGAAGCCCGACGACCGCTATCAGAGCGCCCGGGGGATGGAAGAGGCCCTCACCGCGTTCGTAGCTGAGGTGGGCATCGACGACCCCGCTGACTACCTCGGCGCGTACCTCAAAGACACCGAGGGCACGACCTTGGCGCTCCGGAAGGCGACTCTCGCAGCCCTCATCGTCCGAGGGCGGGACGCGGCCACCCGGGGCGACGTGCCCGTGGCCCTCGATTGCTACAACCGCGTGCTCGCCCTCGACGATGGCAACGAAGAGGTCCTCGCCCTCATCGAGCGCATCGGTTATCGCGACCGGAACAAGACGGTGATGTTCATCGCCGCGTCACTGGTCGCGGTGGGCGCGGCCATCGCCGTCGCCTACGCGTGGAGCGGGGGCGGCGCCCAGAACACCCCGATCGAAGATGCCGGGGCGATCGCTGCGGCACCGAGTGACGCCGCGGCCGACGGCCACGGCGGGGTGCCAGATCCCGAAGGTGCAGACGCAGCGACCGACGCTGGGGCTGTCGCCCTCGGTTCCGACGCCGGGGCGGCGGACGCAGTGGCGGCGCTGACGCCGACCGGGGTGGTGACCAAGATCCGCCCACCGGTGGTGCGCACGCCGCGCCTAGTCCGCTTCCTTCCGAGCCCCCGGGATGTCGAGCTCGCCGTGGGCGCGGGGGAATTTCAACCCTTTGGCCCCTCGTCGAGCGAAGTCCAGCTCATCCCGGGCAGATACCGCCTGCGCATGCGGGGGAGGTGCTGCGCCGAGCTCGACGACACCTTCACCGTGCCCCCGGGCCCAGCCGGAGAGCCGGTTCTGGTGCGCCGGGCCCTGGCCCTTCGGCCGGCCCGGATCTACGTGACGGCCAATGTGGCCGGAGACGTTTCGGTGAACGGTGAGGGCATGGGACGCACCAATCAGTTCATCGAAGTCCCGATGGACAGGCCCGCCGCGCAGGCTCGGATATCCGTGACATCCCCCGGATATCAGGCGTATACCGGTACCCGGAGGCTTCAGGCCGGTGGCGAGACACGTGTCGCCGCCACCCTGATCGAGGCCTCCGGGAGCACACCCTGAGAGGCGCAATCCGAGGGACCCGGTTCGTGTCGGCGATAGCGCCTGTGCTCATGTTGAGCGCCGCGTTGGGCATTTGGGGCATTTGGGGCATTTGGCTCCCTGGCCTCGCCCAGGCCGACGACTTCCAGGATTACCAGCACGCCCGGGAGCCCTACGACGAGGGCAACTACGGAGAGGCGGTCACGCGTCTCGAGCACCTCGTCGGCGGTACCGTCCCGCGTCTCACCGACCCCATCTACATCCAAGAGTCCCGGAAGCTCCTCGGGGCCTCGTACCTCTTCGTGTCGCGGGAGGCCGACGCCGAACGCCAATTCGCGCTCCTCGTTCGGGCGGCCCCCAGCCAGACGATGGAGGCGCCGGACTTCTCGGCCCATGTGGTCGAGGTCTTCCAGCGTGTGCGGGCTCGAATCCTCTTGCAGCTCGAGAACGAAGCGGCGGCCGTGCGCCGCGCCGAGGAAGAACGCCGGCTGCGCGAGCTCGAGGCGATCCTCCGGGACCGACGGCGCATCGAGGGCCTCACCGACCTGGCCCAGAACGAGCGCGTCATCCTCGAGAACAGCCGCTACCTCGCCGTCATCCCCTTCGGCGTCGGCCAGTTTCAAAATGAAAAGGACGCCCTGGGCATCTTCTTCGCAGTGACCGAGGTGGCTCTCATCGGGGCGGCCATCGGCACCTTCGTCGCCTGGGACAGTTTGGTCCTCCCGGACCTCGAGCCCGGCGACAAGCGCCTCGAGCCGTTCGTCGCCCGCGAAGAAGCGCTCCGCATCGCCAATCAGGTCCTCTTCGGC
>QMMC01000028.1 GCA_003647065.1 Deltaproteobacteria bacterium
GACGAAGACGACGAAGAGGTCGCTACAGACGCCTCCGACGACGACGACCAGCTCGCGAGCGCCGACCGAACGCGCCGTCGCAAGTAACCCGGCGAACGCTCGAAGAGCGTCCTACTTGATCCGGACGGTCTTCTTCCCGCCGTGGCGCGCCGGGGAGATCCCGATCGCATCGCGGACTCGCCGCATCGTCCGGTTGGCGATGACCCGGGCCTTCGCCGCGCCGCTGTCGAGGATGTCATCGAGCACGTCCGCTTCATTGCGGAGGTCTTCGAACTTTTCGCGCATTGGGGCGATCTCTGCTTCGAGGGCCTCGTAAAGGTCCCCCTTGGCGTGGCCCCATCCGTATCCGCCGGCCCGGAGCTTTTCGGCGAGAACGTCGGTGTCCCCGGGGCTCGCGATGAGCTGGTAGAGCTCGAAGACCGTCGAGCCCTTGGGTTCCTTCGGCGCTTCGAGGTCTTCGGAGCTCGTCTTGATTCCCATGACCGCCTTACGCAGGCGCTTCGGAGGGTCGAAGAGCGGGATCGTATTGCCGAGGCTCTTGCTCATCTTCTGGCCGTCGGTGCCCGGGACCAGGGGAGCTTCGGTGATGCGCGCCTTGGGCACCACCACCGTGCCTTCTCCGAAGCGATGGTTGAGGCGCGTTGCGACGTCCCGGGCGATCTCGATGTGCTGCTGCTGGTCCTTGCCGACGGGGACCTCATCGGTGCCGTAGAGCACGATGTCCGCCGCCATGAGCAGCGGGTAGTTGAAGAGGCCGACGTTGGCCTCGGCCCCTTTCGCTATCGCGTCCTTGTACGCGTGGCTGCGCTCGAGGTGGCCGACGTTGAAGAGGCAGGCGAAGACCCAGGCGAGCTCGAAGACCTCGGGGATGTCCGACTGGCGAAAGAGGATCGTCTCGTTCGGGTCGAGGCCGCAGGCGAGCCAACTCGCGGCGACATCGTGCACGTGCTGCCGCATCTTGGCGGCGTCGTGGATCGAGGTCAGCGCATGGTAGTCGGCGATGAAGTAGAGCGTCTTGTACTCCCCGGCCATGCGCAGGGCGGGCCTGATCGCTCCGAGGTAGTTGCCGATGTGCGGCAGGTTC
Organism: Deltaproteobacteria bacterium; assembly: GCA_003647065.1. Classification (GTDB taxonomy): domain Bacteria; phylum Myxococcota_A; class Polyangia; order Polyangiales; family B10-G4; genus B10-G4. Next base: position 1,085 of record QMMC01000028.1, read on the forward strand.
GTCGGCTTGATCCCGGTCAGGGAAGTCTTCTTGTTCTCGGTCATGATCTGCATGATCTAGGGGACGGTATAAACTTTCTTACTTTCGTCCCGAAAGTAAGAAAGTTTATACCGTCCCCGCCGCGTTAGAAACGGTAGGCGAGCTTGAGGGAGCCGCCCAGGGTGGCTGCTCCGATGCTCATGTACTGCACTTCGAGGACTGCGGCTTCGAGGGAGACGTCGCCGGTGAAGCGCCAGGAGATGGTGGGCGCGACGCGCAGCATGAACGACGCGCTCTTGTTTCCGGTGAGCTGCTGAAAGAGGCCGACTTCGAGGGCCAAACCGATGAAAAGCGGGACGTTCTGAAAGAAGCTGTGCAGGTAGGCCCCCCCCCCGGAGAGGGTCAGGCCGCTCGCCGAGCCTCCGAATCCCCCGATCGTGGCGCGCAGTTCGAAACCATCGAGGCCCTCGAAGGTACGTCCGACGGTCCCCGACAGGCCCCAGAGCATGCCCCCGGAGCCCCCCGCGGGGGTCGCGACGATGGGCCGTAGGTCGAGGCCCGCGCTGATCATCCACGGTGTGCTGCGCTGCCCATATTGCTCGCGCCCCTCCCAGGTGGCCTGGCGCTCGGCCTCAACGGCTGCGGCGCGCTCACGTTCCCGGGCGAGGAACTCTTCGCGGGCGGCTTCTTCTCTCTCGCGCTCCTCTTCGGCTTCTCGCTCGGCCTCTTCGGCCTCTTGTCGAAGGCGCTCGGCCTCCGCCGCCTCGGCGGCGCGGGTCGCCGCGTCATCGGGCTCTTCGGTGAGTCGCACGGCGTCGTCGCCGATGCCTTCTTGCCGCAACATCGCAGTGAGCACGTCCCGCAGGCGGGCCCCTTCACCGTCACCGAGCATGCTGACCTCGATGTGTTCGAGGCGGCCATCGGCGGCCTGGCCGACCTGGAGCTCCAGGCGATAGCGAGCGCGCGTACCCGAGACTGTCGGGACGACGATCCACTGGCAGCGCTCCATCTCGGCGACGGCGCGCATCTCGTTGCCGGTCGTGGGTGGCGAGTCCGCGAGCTCGGCCGACACGTTCATGGGCTGGTGTTCGAGGGAGATCAGCGCGTCGGCGAGGGCCTCCTCGACGTGGTCCCGGAGCTCTTCATCGCCGCCGCCCCCGGGCGGAAAGAGCAGCACTTGGTCTGCCTGGGCCAGGCGCGGCGCCGCGAGGGAGAGGCCCAAGAGGAGCGCCCATACCACCGTGCGGGCCACGCCCCCGAGGGGGAGGGGGCCGGGGGGGGCATGGGGGATCGTGAACGGGAGTCGTCGCATCGTGCTTTAGATCCGAGAACGGCCGTTCACGAAGAAAGGACCTTCCTCGGGGGTTCTACCGTAGATGACACGTTTTCCAGCAAGGAACGATCCACCTCGCACCTCGAGCGGCGAATGGGCCGACGGGTGCTATCATCCCGCTCCGATGATTCGCCCCCCCCTACCTATGGTCATAGCCCTCGCCGTGGCCCTATCCCTCATCGCCTGCGGTGGGACGAGCTCTGGGCGTGGTGGCACGACCCCGGCGTCGATCGAAGTCCCCGAGGAGATCACCGGCGAGACCTACCCCGAATATGCGCGCATCTACTTTGGGCTCAAGGTCGATGACGGCGCGCGCCGTCCGCTTCGGGAGCGCCTCGTCGCGTACCTCGCCGTTGATGGCGAGGCACTGCTCGAAGAGGACGAATACGACGAGGTCGTCGAGCGCTTCCGAGCGATGACCGACTTCTACTCGCCAGAAGACTTCGGCGGCGGCCGCGTGCCGCGGGCGATAGCGCCCTTCGCCCACTACCTCATCGACCACGGTTCTCCGCGGGGCGACGAAGCGGCGGTGCTGTCGGCGCTGCTCATGCTCGAGGCTCTCTCCGAGGGCGAGCACCGGGCCGAATACGAAGGCCTCGTCGCTTGGGGCCGTGAAGCCCGCGCGACCCTGCCGAGCGCCATCGAGCGCTACACGCGACTGATCGAAGTGTGGGAAGAGCATGCCGAACTCACCGCGACCCCCGAGGTGCTCGAGTTTCTCGTGCAACTGCACATCGAACGGCGGGACGCCATCATCCAGCTGATCCCCGGCGACGGGCCTGGGCTATCGCTGCCCGGCGGCATGAGTTTCGCCGAGCTGCGGACAGCTCCGATGATCCTCCGCCGCGCGCCCCTCGACGTCGCCGGCGTCTACCTCGCCCACGCCGACATCGCGAGCGCGCTCAATCGCGTAGAGTCCATGGGCGACGCCGGCGGGTCCGAAATGGCCCTGATTCGGGCCCTCCGGGACGCCCGCGACGGCGATGACGATTCGCAGCTCGAGATCGCGTTTGCCTACGCCGAGGGCCGCCCTTCGGTCGCCCGGGGGCTCTGTCGCCACGGCTTCCGCCGGCGCCCCGATGATGCCCGCTATCCCGTCTGCCTCGCCCGGGTGGCCGCCGCCGAAGACGACTTTGCGATGGCGACCGGTTGGTACGCGACGGCGATCGAAATCTCGCCGGAAGAGCGCGGCCTCTACGACGAAGCCCTCGACAACCTCGGCGCGTTCATCGCCCGGGGGCTCTTCGATTCTGACCCGACCGACGCTCGCGCCATGGCCCGGGCTGCCGAGACCATCCTCGAGGAGCGCACCCGGCGCTTCCCCGACAGCGAGCCTTCGGTGACCCCGGAGCGTCTGCAATACGTCGTCGGGCTCCTCGAGATGAACGCGGGCAATCCGGCCGAGGCCCGTCGCCGCCTCGAAGCGAGTGTGGCGGCCCGCGATACCGCCGATGCTCAGCTCGAGCTCGGCCGCATCGCCGAGGGCACCAGCCGTCCGGCAGACGCCGCTCGCCACTACCGCCGGGCCCTCGACCTCATCGTCGGCGAGGGCCAGGACGCGGCCCGCGCCGAGCTGACCGAGCATCTGGGAGACGCGCTCCGGGCTGCCGGTGACGCCCAGCAATCAGCGCGCATGTATCGGCAATCCCTCGAGCTGTGGGAGGGCATCGGCCGGAGCCTCGACGGAGAAGACCGGGCCCAGGTCGACGTGCGCCGCGGAGTCCTTCTCAGTTTCCTCGGCCGCGACGAAGACGCCGCAGAAGCCTTCCGTGCCGCCATGGAGGCGGCTCCGGGGGTCCGTGAGATCTACGCGCGGATCATCAGCCACCTGGTGGTCGTCGTGCCGAACGTCGAGTTGGCGAACGACGTCTTTGTCCGCGCTCAGCGCCAGGTGACCCTCGAACCTGAATGGAAGGTCTATTTCGCACTCTGGGTAGAGGCCATCGCTGCCCGGGCCGGGGCCGAAGCGGGGCCCGAGGCTGCCGCGGTTTTGCGCTCCCACGCGACCGGCCAGGAGTGGTGGGCCCAGCTCGCCCGCTTCGGGGTCGGTGAGCTGCCCTTCGACCAGCTCCTCGACGCCGCCGCGAACGTCGGACAGCGCACCGAGGCTCACTTCTACGAGGGCACGCGCCTGCTGCGCGCGGGTGACCAGGTTGGGGCCAAGCGGCAGTTCGAGGTCGTCCTCGAATCCCACATGGTGAACTTTTACGAGTTCATCATGGCCCTCGAGCTCGCCGAAGCCGGTAACTAGGTCCTTCCTTGCGCGAGTCCGACTCGTCGCCGGTGTCGATCCCCGCCTGGGCCGTGCTCGCGCTGCCCGCCGGGGCCTTCGTGGGCATTCGCGCCATGGTGCAGGTGACGGGGGCGCTCCGGTCCCTCATCCGAGGCCAGGGCCTCGCCGACGCGACCCGTGAAGCCCTCCTCGACCCGGCGAATCTCGCGGTGATTCAGCTTGCTGGTTTCGGTGTCGCCATCGTCGCGGGGCTCTACGCATTTGCGGCGGACCGTCGCCCTCTGGCGGCCCTCACAGTGGTGCCGGTGCCCTTGCCGATCATCACCCTGGCCCTCGTCGGCGGCGCAGCGCTCCAGTTTCCCCTGGCCGAGGTCGGCAACCTGATGGCCGAGATCTTCCCCCGGTCCCTCGAGCAGCAGCTGACCCAGCACCGCCTGCTCACCCCGACGGGGCCGGTCTCCGGCCTCGCGATCATCGCCGCCGTGGTCGTCGTGGCGCCTTTGACCGAGGAGTTGCTCTTCCGCGGACTCCTGCTCCCGGGCCTCGCCGAGCGCTACGGGGCGTCTTTTGCGCTCGGGGCGACGGCGCTCACCTTCGGCCTCATCCATGTCGAGCCCGGCGCCATCGTCTACGCGAGCATCGCGGGCTTCATCGTCGGCGCCGTCGCCCTACGCACCGGCAGCGTGCTGCCGGCCATCGCCATGCATGCGGCGACCAACGCCATGCCCGTCCTGGTGCCCGAGCGTCTCCTGCGCATCCGAGGCTTCAATACGGTCTCCGAGGAGGTGTACCATCTGCCCCTGCCCCTCCTCCTCGGCTCCGGGCTCGTCGCGGCGGCGTCCATCCTCGCACTGGCCCGGTACCACGACCTGATGACGGATGAAGACCAAACCTAGCCGTATGCCCCCGGGCCCCCCCGTTGCTGGTACCGCCCTCGTGCTTTGCGGCGGCGGTATCACCGGCGCTTTCTACGAGGTCGGTTGCCTGGCCGCCCTCGAGGAGGCGTTCGTCGGTTTCCGGGCGTGTGACTTCGAGTACTTCGTCGGCACGTCGAGCGGGTCGACGGTGGCCCTGGCGTTGGCCGGGGGCATCGACGCGACTCGGCTCTACCGAGCCCTCCTCGACCCCGCCGACGACTTCTTTCCCCTCCAGCGCCACCACCTTCTGCGCTTCGACCTCCGGGAATGGCGACGGGTATTTACGAGCGCCATGGGCTCCGCCCGGCACCTCTTCTCATCGGCGACGTCCAAACCCCTCGAGCTCGATGTTTGGAACGAGTTCGAGCGATTCACCGATTCCCTCCCCGCAGGCATCTTCTCCATCGACGCCTACGAGCGCTTTCTCAGCGACTTCATGCGGCGCCGGGGCATCGGCGCGACCTTCTCCTCGCTGCCTCGGAAGCTCGTCCTGGTCGCCAACGACCTCGACGACGGTCGCCGGGCGGTTTTCGGCGAGGGCGACCTAGCGCGCATTCCGGTGGCCCAGGCGGTCGTCGCGTCGAGTGCTACCCCGGCGCTCTTCGTCCCGGTCCGGGTCGGGGATCGCGACTACATCGATGGAGGCCTCGGCGAGGTGGGTCACGTCGATATCGCCGAGGAGCTCGGAGCGGACACGGTCCTGGTGATCAACCCCATGGTCCCCATCCGCGCCGACATCCAGAATCGCAACGTGCCCACGGGCACCGGCAAGCAGAAGCGGGTCCGCGACAAGGGCATCCTCTGGGTCTACAACCAGGCCTGGCGCATGCGAACCGAAGGCCGCTTTCATCGGCTCCTCGACGACTACCGCGCCCGGCACAAAGGAACGAAGGTCCTGCTCCTCGAGCCGGCCCCCGACGACGCCGTGATGTTCATGTACTCGCCGATGAACTTCGCCGCCCGCCGGGTGATCCTCGAAGACGGCTACAAGACCACCAAGGCCCTCCTCGCCGACCCCGAAGCCCCCTTGCGCAAAGCCTTCGAGGCCAAAGGCCTCGAACACAGCGCCGAGTAGGCGGGGAGGCGCGTCCCCGGGCGACCAAGGTCCCGAGGAGGAAAGCCGGCGGGGTGCGTGGCCACGTGCCTTCCATAAAAGAAGGGCGGCCCTCCCCAGGACCGCCCTCCACAGCTTCAGCGACCTCTCCCGGGGCCTCTGAATCTCTTTAGAACGTGGCGTTGAGGGACCAGCCCTCGAGCGTACCGGTATCCGCCCGCGCGTTGTCGCTCACGACGAGCTTCCACTCGCCTTCGATGTCTTCGCCGTCGAAGTCATCGATGGTGTAGGTCTCGATGAGGTCGTCCTGGCTGCCGCCTTCGCGGTCGTGCAGCGCAATCTCGGTGTCGCCCTTCACGAGGAAGACGCGGAGGTCTCCGCGGTAGGTGTGGGTGATGGTCACCGCAACCGAGAGGCTGGAGATGGTGCCGTTGTCGGTCACGTTGATGGTGCTCGCGGCCCCGGCGGTGCTGTTGTCGGGGATGGCGATGCTGTTGTTGTTCTCGTAGGTGCCGGCGGGCATCGCGCAGGCCGGGTCGGCGCTGCAGGCCGGGTCGTCGCAGTCGGTGGCGCCGTTGCGGTCGTTGTCGTCACCATCGTTGCAGACCTCGGCTCCGCCCGTGAGCTCCGGGAGCCCCGAGACGTAGGCGCTGAGGTTGTCGACGTAGTCGTAGCTGATCCAGCCGTAGCCAGCGCCGAACTCGTTGTTGACGCCGAAGGAGCCCGTGCCCCAGCTGTTGCGGAAGAGGAAGAAGCCCTTCTCCATTACCGCGTTGCCGTCCGCGTCGACCACGCCTTCGCCCTCGGCGTCCCGCTTCTGGACCTCGAGGTCGTCGTCCCAGCCCAGCAGTACGAAGGAGTGACCCGCGCGCTTTTCGAGGCTGATCCTTCGGTCCTCGGCGTTCGGCGCGAGCACGTAGCCGTTGGCAAAGTACTCGCTCGAGGTCGGGAGCTGAGACTTACGATGGTTCCAGGACTGGTAGAAGAAGGTCCCCCCGACGACCACCGCGGTGTCGGTCTCGACCATGTGGGCCTTGATGCTGCGCGCGCTCGAGTTGATCCAGCGGCCCCGGGGAAGCTCGAAGCGCTGTGCGGCGAGCATCGTGTCCGTTGGCGCGCCGTTGGTGTAGCAGCGGGTCGGCTGGTCATCGTCGCCGGTGCATTCGGCGTCGTCAGCGGAGGTCCACTTGTTGATCTCGTAGGGCCACACCTGCTCTTCGACGATGCCGTAGCGGCTGATCGCCTGGAGGTTGTAGCGGGCGTTGCTGCCGCCGGAGTTTCGGAAGCTGCCGACCTCGAACTTCACCGACCACTGGAGAAACTGCTCCGAGAAGTCGGGGTCCGGAGTGCTGCCCTCGGCGATGTAGAGGTGCTCCATCAGGCCGACGGTGGAGAAAATCGAGCAGACCCCGCGCTTCCCTTGGCTGCGGATCGGCGCCATCAGGTGGTGGAGGTCGAACTGCGCCGGGTAGACGTCGTCGGCCTTGCCTTCGAAGGGAAGGTCCGCGTTGTCCGGAACGCCGTCGAGGAGCTCGTCAACGCTCGCGAGGGCGGGATCGTTGTCGACTGGGCCGGTGTCGCCGCCTTCGAGGGCGCAGCCGCCGAGGGCGAGGAGGCAGAGAATGGTTGCGAGCTTCTTCATCGTAGCCCGATGGCCACGCACGCATCGTGCCACCCGGAATCCCTGCGTTTCCCCGGTGATCCCCCCTTCGAGGTGGCAACTCGAGTTGCCTTAAGCGCCGGCGGCCGGTTCTCTGGTCACCACCGCGGCTCGCCTTGGGGGGCCTCTCAGGGCGTGCAGCCGTGGGCGTCGCGGACGCGCTGAATCTCTTCGACGAGGGCGGGGTCTTCGACGAGGGGGAAGAGGGCCGCGTCGTTGATGCCGAGGGAGGTGGTGTCCCGGGTGATTTCGAGGAAAAGCCAGGCCCGGCCCCAGATGGTCAGGATCGTCTCGCGCCAGCAGGCATCACCGAGGATGAAGGCGTGGGCCGCCGGGAAGTCGAGGCGCGCCATGCGCAGGTAGCGCTCGATGTACCAGAGGAAGGTCAGGATGCCGTCCTTGGCGGTGGTTCGCTGGCCCGCGGTCATCTGGTCGGTGAAGGCATATTCGGTCGCCAGCGAGTTCACGTACTGGAGCGCCTCTTCCAGCACGGAGTTGAATCCCTGGTCGCTTCCGTCGGTCGCCGGGTCGATGTACACGTCCCAGTAGAAATCGCATCCCGGGTCCCGGGCCCCATCGCAGCCGGGGCGCAGCATCGCGTAGTCGTCGGTATCGATGAGGCTCCGGGCGAAGGTCTGGCCACCGCGATCGGTGGTGTCGCCCATCGAGCACGTGAGCGTGAGGGCGGGCTTCACGGCGTAGCCGTTCTCGCCGAAGCCACCGAAGGTGAAGTCGTAGATGTGGCCGCACTCGTGCACCACGGTGTTGAGTCGCGAGAAGACCTGGTCGATGGGAGGCGTCGCGCTGCCGACGAAGAGCCGGTCACAGTCCATGCCAAACGAGGTGTTGGTTCGGCCCCCGTCCACGAGGTAGCCGCCGATCGGATAGCGTCGGTCGAGGATGCCATCGATGAAGCCCTGGAAGGCGCCGGGGGAGTAGCCCGAGATGAGATCGCTGATGTCAGCGCTCGGGGTGGGCAAGGCCTCGGAGTACATCCCGTCGACGCAGCCCGGGTCGACGAGGGGGCTGTCGACGACGGTGGCGTCGGCCGGCGGCACTGCCCCGTCGCTGCCGCCGCTGTCCGTCGGCGAGGACCCGTCGGTGGGTACGCCGCTGTCGAAGGGCACGGAGCCATCGTCTCCTGGGCCGCGGTCGCGGTCGTCGCTGCAGGCGACGAGGGACACGCTCGACAAGACGAGAATCAGGACAGTGAAGCTAAATCGGGAACCGAACATGCATTGGGTGTAACGCGGCTACCCGGTACTGCGCAACGGGGCGAGCTGAGAGCCCAACGAAAAACGCCGGCGCCGCAGAAGCGGGCCGGCGTCATCGGTTGCCATTCGCGAGCGCTATTCGCTGACGCTCGAGAGTTCGGTGAACCCGATGTTGTACCGGGCGTTCTCACCCTCGCTGTAGCTGCCGACCCAGACGCGGTAGGTGCCGCGGCGCCAGCGGTTGCGCTCGATGGCGGGGTTGAGGCCGTTGGTGTCATCGTCGCAATAGAACTGTCCGTTCGGGGCGCGGATGACCAGAGTCGTATCCTCTTGGCTCCTCACGAAGACGCGGAAGAAGCTGAAGTTGTTCTGGAGCGTCATGATGTGGTCGGGCTGGCCCGCGATCCAACCTCGGCAGTCGCCGCCGAGTCGGTTTGCGTGAAGCTGGCCCCCGGAGGTGCCCGTCGTCCGGTGCGGATCCGGCGTGAAGCCGGTGCGCAGCCGTACCGCGTCGAAGTTGCCTCGGTTGGCCTCGAGCTGCAGGCCTCGGTCGGCGTCTCCGCCGCCCGAGTTGCCGCTGGCTCCTCCTCCGCTACCGGGCTGCACGCTGCGAAGCTCGGTCAGCTTGAGCCGGTACGCCGAGTTCTCGCCTTGGGTGTAGCTACCGATCCAGATGCGGTAAGTGCCGGCGGGGAAGTTGCCTTCGACCGACGGGTTCAGCCCGTAGGTGTCATCGTCGCAGAGCACTCGGCCCTGGGGGGTCTGGACGACGATGGTCGTATCGTCCGACGACTCGGCAAAGATGCGGAGGAAGTTGAAGTTGCCGCGGGTCCGCAGGATGTGGTCCGGGGTGCCCGAGATCCACCCGGTGCAACTGCTGTTGATACTGTTCGCGTTCGACGCGCCGCCGCTCGTGCCGTTGGCGACATGAGGGTCCGGCGTGAATCCCGGCCGGAGGGTGATCGTCCCAAAGTTGGAGTTCTGGGCACTTACCCCAGACGCAGTCATTAGGCTCACCGCGACCAGAGCAGTCGCCGATACAAGAAGCTTCCTAATCATTCCCATCGTTCCTCCCGGGTCCCGCAGTCCTGCGAGCGCGTCCGACGACAGGCTCCTTCAATTATTCAGTATCACTCTGCGAGAAGCCTCACGGTGGGCACCGAGAGCGTTCATTCGGTCACGGCGATTGCGCCAGAGCAATCCGCTCTCAGACGCGCTCGACCGCCATCACTCCATCCAACCCGCGAATCACGCGCATCAGGGATTTGAGCTTCGAGACGTCGCCAACGGTGAACTGGAACACATTGACGGCGGTGCCGTCCGGGCTGGTTCGGCAGTTTGCCTCGGCGATGTTCACTCCCGCCTGCATGAACGTGGTCGAGACGTTGGCCAGGATTCCGGGGCGGTCGCTGGTTACGACGCGCATCGAAACGGGGAGCTCGACCTTCGCGCTCGAAGCCCAGGACACATCCACCCTCCGGTGAGGGTCGAGCTCCATCGCCTTCGGGCATCCTCGTCGGTGCACGGTGACCCCTCGGCCGCGGGTGATCCACCCCGTGACCGGGTCTCCGGGCAGGGGATTGCAGCACTTGGCGAAGCGCACCATCACGTCTTCGATGCCGTCGAGGACGATCCCGTCCCCTTCGCGACGCGTGACCTTGCGGACCGTGCGCTCGATGAAGCTCGGCTTGAGGCTGTCCCGGGCCTTCGGGTCTTCCTTCGGCGCGATGACGCTGATGACCTGGGCGGCGGAGACCTTGCCCCAGCCCACCTGGGCGTGCAGGTCTTCGAGAGTCCGGAGGCTGAAGTGCTCGAGGATCTTCTTCTTTTCGGGTCCCTTCGAGAACCGCGAGTACGAGATGTCGCGCTTGTGCATCTCGCGCTCGAGGATGTCTTTGCCCAGCTTGACGCCGCGCTCCCGCTCCTCGTCGCGGATGAAATTGCGAATGCGCGAGCGGGCCCGCCCCGTCTTGACGAACTCGAGCCAGTCCTTGTTGGGGTGCTGGTTGTTACTCGTCAGGATCTCGACGACGTCCCCGTTGTGCAGCTGGTAGCGCAAGGGGACCATCGCGCCGTTGACCCGCGCCCCGACGCATCGTTCGCCGACCTCCGAGTGGACGGCGTAGGCGAAGTCGACCGGGGTCGAGCCCCGAGGGAAAGTCTTCACGTCCCCCTGCGGAGTGAAGACGTAGACCTCGTCGGCGAAGAGGTCGACCTTGATGCTGTCGAGGAACTCCGCCGGATCATCGACATCCTGCTGGAATTCCATCAGCTGGCGAAGCCAGGCGAAGCGCTCGGCGTCTTTGGCGTCGAGACCACCGGTGCGTTGCTTGTATTGCCAGTGGGCCGCGATACCGAACTCGGCGGTCCGATGCATGTCGCTGGTGCGGATCTGCACCTCGATGCGCCGGTGCCCGGGGCCGATCACCGTCGTATGCAGCGACTGGTACATGTTCGGCTTGGGCAGCGCGATGTAGTCTTTGAAGCGGCCGGGGATGGGCGTCCACTGGGAGTGGATCACCCCGAGGGCCGCGTAGCAGTCCGAGACGCTCTCCATGAGCACCCGGAACGCCACGATGTCGTGGACCTGGTCGAACTCGATGTTCTGCCGCCGCATCTTGCGGTGAATGCTGTTGAGGTGCTTCGTGCGTCCGGCCACGTCGACGGCGAAGCCGCGCTCGACGAGCATCATCTGCAGGCGTCGAACCACGTCCGTGATGTAGCGCTCGGAGTCCCGGGAGGACTTCTTCACGAGCCTTTCGAGGTCGCGAAACGCCTCCGGGTTGAGGTAGCGAAAGCTCAGGTCCTCGAGGTCGGCTTTGAGCCAGTGGATCCCGAGGCGCCCCGCGAGGGGGGCATAGATCTCCATCGTCTCGTCGGCGATGCGTTCCTGCGAGTCCACCTTCATGTGCTCGAGGGTCCGCATGTTGTCCAATCGGTCAGCGAGCTTCACCAAGAGCACGCGGATGTCCCGCGCCATGGCGACGAGCATCTTGCGAAACGATTCGGCCTGCTGGTCTTCCTTGCAGGTGAAGTTGATGCGGCCGAGCTTGGTGACCCCGTCGACGAGGAAGGCGACCTCTTCGCCGAAGAGCTCTTCGATCTCGTCGTTGGTTGCGGAGGTATCTTCGACCGTGTCGTGCAAGAGCGCGGCGCAGACGCTCGCGGTGTCGAGCTTCATGTCGGCGATGATCCCCGCCACGCTCACCGGGTGGATGAAGTAGGGGTCTCCGCTCTTGCGCATCTGACCGTCGTGCATCCGGGCGGAATACACATAGGCCTTGTTGATCAGATCCGTGTCCGCGGCCGAGTGGTAGGCCTTGACCTTGTCCAGAATGTCGGTCAGCCGGACCACTGTTAGGCTACTCCGGCCTTCGCCTTACTACGCACATCATGGGCACCCAAATCGCCCTTGAAAGGTAACAGTCGGACCCCAGGGCGACAAGGAAGCGGCCAAATAGGCCCGGTGCTGGAGATCTGGGGGCTCCGGGCCATGGGCCGCTGGCCCCCGCCGCCGTGGCCCTGATACTGTGCCGGTGATGGTAAGGCCGACTCCCTGGGAATGGTTCGTGGCGAACCGGAAGCGCTTCGCTCCAATGATCGTCGCGGTGACCTTTCTGCTGATCGGTTCACAGATGTTGAACGTGTGGCCACACGAGACCGTCGTCCACTATCGTCTGGGCCCGGACCACGCGGAGATCACCGACGCTCGCATCGCGTACCTGGTTGGCGACGAAGAAGCGGCGGGAGCCAGCTTCCGTTGGGTCGAGGGCGCCCCCCACACCCTGCGCCACGTCATCGACCTTCACCCGGGCCACTACACCATCGCCGCCGAGCTTCGCGGGGACTCCCTGCGTCGGGACGTATCACGGTCCCTCCAGGTGCCGACCGAGGGCACCGTCACCATCGACCTCTCGAGGGCACCATGACCGCAGGTACACAGGCGGGGACCCAACACGCCGGCCAGAAGGTCATCGAGGTGGCCCGGTGCGCCTTGGTGGTCCTGAGCGGCGATGGGCGCGGTACCGAGTCCGTGATCGATAAAGATGTCTACAGCATCGGCAAGGCCAGCGACTCGGACCTGGTGCTCCTCGATCAGACGGTGTCTCGGACGCACTGCGAAATCGTCCGCGAGGCGAAGGGGTACCTGCTCCGTGATCTGGGCTCGACGAACGGCACGCTCCTCGACGGCGCCGAGATCCGCGAGGCGTACCTCAAGCCCGGGGCGATCATTACCGTCGGTAAGGTCGAGCTGAAGGTCAGGCCTTTTAGCGAGCGCATCGAGATGCTTCCGTCCGACGCGACGACCTTTGGCGAAGCCCGCGGTAAATCGATCCCGATGCGGGAGATCTTCGGCCTCCTCGAGCGCCTCGGTCCCACGGACGCGACGATCCTCCTGACCGGGGAGACCGGGACCGGCAAGGATGTGCTTGCTCGAAGCATTCACGCGTCGAGCGCGCGCAAAGACAATCCCTTCATCGTCGTCGACTGTGGGGCGGTCGTCGGGTCGCTGATCGAGAGCGAGCTCTTCGGCCACGAAAAGGGGTCGTTCACCGGCGCGACGAACCAGCGCCAGGGCGCCTTCGAGCTCGCCAACGGCGGCACCCTCTTCCTCGACGAGATCGGCGAGCTCTCCCTAGATCTTCAGCCCAAGCTGCTCCGGGTCCTCGAGCAACGGTCCTTTCGCCGGGTGGGCGGGAGTCGGGAGATCCGCGTCGACATCCGCATCATCGCGGCGACGAAACGCAACCTCAAGATGGAGGTCGAGCGAGGCAAGTTCCGCGAAGACCTCTACTTTCGATTGGCGGTGGTGCCCATCGAGGTCCCGCCGCTGCGCGAGCGTCGCGAAGACGTGCCACTCCTCGTCGAAGTGCTGATGAAGCAGCTCGCTGGGGACGAGGAGCCACTCACCGTGTCTGCGGCGGCGGTCGGCTCGCTCTCCGGCCACGATTGGCCGGGCAACGTTCGCGAGCTTCGAAACGTCCTCGAGCGGGCCGCGTACATCGCCCAGGCGATGGGCGATACGGAGCTGAACCTGAGCGCCTTACCCCTCGGTGGCGCTCCGCGCAAAGAGTCCGATGCCGCGGGACTACCGAAGTTCGTCGGGGGCCGTAGCTACCGCGACACCAAGGCCGAATGGGAATCGGTCTTCGAGAAGGGCTACGTCGCGTGGCTCTTGGATCGCAACGACGGCAATATCAGCGCCGCCGCCCGCGAAGCCGACATGGACCGCAAGTACCTTCACAAGCTGGCCAAGAAGCACAATCTGCATCCGGCCGACCGCAAATAGCGTCAGGTCGCCTCAGGCGCGGGCCTGCCGCCGTCCTTGGCTCACCATCATGACGCGATTCGCCGGTACGGTGATCTCGCGCATGAAGTAGGCGCGGAAGTCGTCGGTGACGGGCATGTCGGCCATCGCGGTCTCCATGCACAGGAGCCACGCGTCGCGTTCTGGGGCGTCGATGGTCAGATGAGCGTGGGCCGCGGGGATGTGCATCCGGCCCCAGCGCTCGGCGTAGCGCCTCGGGCCGCCGAGCCATCCGGTGAGGAAGACGGTGAGCTTGTCGCGGGTGACGGTGAGGTCGGCGGGGTGCATGCGCCTTATGCCCGCGGCCTCGGGGAGGGTGTTCATCACGTCGTAAAAGCGGTCGACGAGCGTGCGCACCGCCTCTTCGCCGCCCATCGCTCGCAGCGACGTATCCTCGTAGCCGTATTCGCCGGGTTTTCGGTCAGCCATGGCGGGACGGTAGCACCTGTTTCAGGCGGGCTTCTCGCCGACGAAGAAGAACATCGGCGTGAAGATGCCCGCCTCGCCTCCCTCGACGAGGGCGTCCGCTCCGTCGTGCAGGAACTGGCTCACCTCTTTGGTGCCCTTGGGCGCCTTGCCCACGGCCTCGAGGACGGTGATGAGAGCCGAGACGGCGCGGCGCCCGAGGGGGCTGCGGCGCAGTCCGGTCATGGACCGTTCGCGACCGGTGAGCGGCAGAAACCACGGCGTGGTGGCGTCGCCGCTCGAGGCTCGGTCCTCATCTTCGATGAGCGTGAAACCCGCGTCCGTGAGGCAGGCCCGGGTTGCGTCGATGGTCCAGATGTCCGGGAGCCCGTCGCCCTCCTCGATGCCCTTCTTGATCCGAAGATGCTCGACATCTTCCACGTCGAAGGCCGACGTCAGGCACCACTCGTAGGCAGCGAAACGCCCCCCGGGCTTGAGCACCCGCTCGAGTTCGCGAAAGAGCGCCGTCTTGTCCGGCGCATGGCAGGTCGCCTCGAATCCGTAGATCGCATCGATCGAACCGTCTTCGAGGGGTAGCTCCATGAAGTCCGCTTCGATCAGCTCACACTTTTCGGCCAGACCGGCTTCGACGTTGTATCGGCGCGCCTTGCTGACCTGGTAGGCGTTGATGTTGACTCCGATGACCTGGGCGCCGCTGAAGCGCGCCACGCCACGCATCGGGCCGCCGACCCCACAGCCTACGTCGAGGACACGCATGCCCGGACGAAGCCCGAGGCGCGACGCCAAGAAGTGTTGATGGCGAGCGATGCTGGCGTGGAACGGCTCTCCTTCGAACCGCGGGGCGAAGTGAAAGCTCTTTCCCCAGCCGCGCTCGTAGAAGTCGGTGACCAGGTCGTAGAAGCCCGACACCATCGTCGTGTAGTCGGTCTTGCGCGTTTCGACGTCGCCGCCGTCGCCCTCGTCGTGGAAGCCGCGGTACTGCGCCACGTCATCGCGGACGTCATCGCTGCGTTCGGTTGCTGTCGTGCCCATCGTGCGTGCTCCCGGTTGGCTCCGTGTCTACTCTGCGGCAATTCAGGACCGAGTTTCGAGTGGGAAAACACCCACCATGTAGAGCGGGTAGTTGTCGATGGATCCGTCGGTCCGTGCGCCCCGTGCGGTTGCCCGCGATAGGGCACCAGGCTGATAGCGTGTTCCGTAGAGCTTGAGGCTCTGGCTCTTCACGTTGATCCCCGCCTTTACTTCGAGGGGCAGGACTTCGTTTCCATGCTGAAGAATGAAGTCTACCTCTGCGCTTGCGCCGCTCGTCCAGTAGTAGAGCTCGCGCGTTCTCGGATAGAGCTGCTGGGCCACGTAGTTCTCAGTGAAGGCGCCGCTGAATTCGTCGAAGATCCGGTGCCCGCGAAGCAGGATTTCCGGCGGGACGCGGAGCATCGCTCCCAGAAGACCCACGTCATTCATGTAGACTTTGAACGCGCGTCCGTCGGCGTATGCAGAGAGCGGAAGCTTCGGGGTCTGTACGAGGCGAGCCTTCATGAGAAGACCGGCATCGAAGAGCCATTGAAGTGAGGACTCGTACTCCCTCGATCGCGCGCCTTCGCGAATCGCTCCATAGAGGAACTTCCGGTTTTCCCGTGCGAGGAGCTTCGGCACGGCCTCCCAGATCAGCTGGATCTTGGGAGAGCTTGCCGGTCCCGGGTGCTTGGCAAAGTCGAGTTCGTACCCGTTGATGATGGCGCGCTGGATCCGACGAAGCTCCGTAAACTCGGCGCCCGCGGCGTGGGCCGCCACGACTTCGGGCATGCCGCCGACGAGGAAGTACATCTTGAGGAGCTCGATGAGCCGGTCGTGGATTGTGAGGGGCGTGAGGGACTGGAGAGTCTCGATGTGTGTTCCGGCGAGCTCCTCGCCTACGGCTCCGAGGAACTCCAAGAAGGACATCGGATAGAGGTCGAGGAAATCGACCTTGCCGACCGGAAAGGTGTCCGCCGCGACCTTGATCCCCAGGAGCGAACCAGCCGCCGCCACGTGATAGTCCGAGCCGTGGTCATGGAGGAACTTGAGGGAAGCGAGGGCACGTGGAGCGGCCTGGATCTCGTCTAGGATGATGAGGGTGTTCCCTGGCTCGATGACGACGTTGGCGTGGAGCGACATGCGCCTGAGCAGGTCCTCGAGCTTCAAGCGGCCGGCGAAGAGGTCTGCGGCCTCCGGGTCGTCCTCGAAGTTGATGTAGGCGACACGTTCGTAGTGTTCGGCTCCGAGGTGCTGAAGGAGGTGAGTCTTACCCACCTGTCTGGACCCGCGCAGCACCAAGGGCTTCCGCCTTGGGGATGAGGACCACCTTCGAAGTTCAGCTTCAAGATGCCGTTTCACCCACTAAATGTGCTCTTTCTGCACGTTTTATCAATCAAAAACGTGTCAAAACCACACCTTTTCCAAGCCAATAATCGGTGGATAATCACATAATCTAAACCCAGAGTGCTACTGCCCCTTTTTCGCGGCCTTCTTGTGCCCCTGGGCGACCATGTCACCGATACGCCGGCCCTCGATGTCCCCGTGGTCGGCCATGACGCAGGCCGCGTGGGCGATGTCTCCGAGGGCCCGGAGGACCTTGGCGCGCTGGGCCTCGGTGCCGAGGAGCCCGGCGCCGTGCTCCGCCAGGAAGGCAGCCCCCATATCTTTGAAGAGATAGACCCGGTTTTCGACCGTCGAACTGTTCTTCTTCCCCACCTTTGCCTCCCTGCCTAGCAGCCACTATGCTCCCGCCGCTTTCCCCAAATTAGTCCGTGGCCGACGAGAACAACAGCGATAACGAGCCTGAAGCCCCCGAGGAGGCCCAGGAACCTGCCGACCAGGCCCAGGAACCCCCGGGTGACCACGTCGAGGAGTCGACCGCCGAGGCCACTTCGACGCCAGAACCGCCCCCGACGGGTCCCTATCGGCTCCGCGGCGGCCTGATCCTCGGTGCGTCTCTCACGGCGTGTTTCCTGATGATGGCGAGCTCGAGTCAGATTCCCCGGGGCCCCCTCTGGGGCTTCCTGGTGATGCTCGGTGGCGCCTTCGGCCTCCTCGACTTCCTCGGCCTGCTGACGATGTCGGCCCCGAACGCCATCCCCGTCGCGGCGACGGGCCTCGGTGCGAAGGATGGGGAGTTCAAGTTCTTCGCGCCGCTCTACACGGTCCCCGCCGCGCTGATCATCGCCGTTTTCGGCGGCTACATCCTCGGCTTCGACTTACTGCCCGCCGTCATCCTAGCGGCACTCCTGACTCTGGCACCCTCGGCGCTTCGGCGACCCGGCCTCGCGGTCTTCGTCATCATCGGGCTCATCTACCTGCCCCTGGCTGGCACCTTCAGCCTGTGGGACCCGTGGGAGACTCACTACGGCGAAGTCGCCCGCGAGATGCTCGCCCGGGACGATTGGATCAGCCTCTGGTGGGCCCAGGAAAACTGGTTCTGGTCGAAGCCCATCCTCATCTTCTGGAGCGACGCCTTCACTATGGGCGCCCTCGGCATCGACTACCTGCCCGACTCCCAGCTGTTGCACGCCGAGTGGGCGCTCCGGCTGCCGATCATCGGCATGGCGATGACGGCCCTCATCGCGGTCTACAACGCTGTCGGGCGTAACTTCGGCAAGCGCGCCGGTCTGCTCGCGGCCCTCGTCCTCGGGACGATGCCCCACTTCTTCTTCCTGGCTCACCAGGCCATCACGGACATGCCCTTCGTCTCCAACATGACGACGGCCATCTCCCTGCTCATTTTGGCGCTCACCGTCGACCCGGAGCGCGAGGTGCGGACCTACAAGGTCGGCAAGCTCGTGCTCTCGGGGCGCCACGCCGTCATCACGCTGATCTTCATGGTCGTCGGGCCCCAGGCCCTCTACCTCGCTTCACGCAACGTCTCCTTCACCGACGGCTTCCAGTTCGCCTGGCACGGTGACCGCTTCATGTATGGGAGCGCCGGCAATAGCAGCGTCCCCCTCATTCCCGGCAACGCCGCAGCCCGCGACGTCGTGCCCTACGTGTCCGATGTGTCCGTGTTTTTCGCTCTGCAGTTCCTCGGTGCCATCCTGGTCGCGGCCACCTGTCTCGCGTGGTGGCTCCGCGGACGGAAGGCTGGGCTGGTAACCCTCGGCGGCGGAGCCGGCGCCCTCGCGGTCGTCGTGGGCCTCGTGCGCCTCACCACCGGGAGCTTCGACTTCCCCCTCTTCGAGCCGATGACTCAGGGCCTGGTCCTCGCGACGGGCCTCGGCGTCATCATCTACATGATCCAAAAAGAGCGCCGCGCCCGCGGGCTCTTCATGTTCGCCTTCTACATTTTCTGTGGCCTGGCCTTCATGGGCAAAGGCATCCCCGGCTTCGCGCTCCCCGGCATGGTCGCCCTCTTCTATCTCATCGCCTCGAAGCGCTGGTACCTGCTCTTCGACGGGCACTTGAAGGTCGCCGCCGGCGCGACGACCGTGATGTTGACGGGGCTCTCCTGGTTCATCGCGATGTTCATCCGGCACGGACCACCGTTTACCGACCGGCTGCTCATCCACGACCACCTCAACCGCCTCGCGGCGGGCGTGCATGGCGACAACGGCTCGATTCAATACTTCATCGAGCAGCTCGGCTTCTCGCTCTTCCCGTGGGTCGCGATCGTGCCGGCCGCACTGACCCTCTTCCTGTGGAACCGCTACCAGAAGGTCACCGGCGAGGGCATTTCCAGCGATGCAGCCACCGCCGCCGATCGCCAGAAGCAGGTCCTCATCGTCCTCGCAGTGTGGTTCGCCGCGGCGTTCACGCTCTTCAGCGCGATGATCACCAAGTTCCACCACTACATCTTCCCGGTGGTGCCGGCGGCGGGCATCGCCACGGGTATTCTCCTCGACAAGCTTTACGGCGCGAAGGGCCCGGAGGGCCGCAAGGGCGTCCTCGCCTGGGTCCTCCTGGTTCTGGCCCCTGCAGCGACGGGGTACGGCATCGCAGGGCTCTGGGGTGACCCCCGGGGCGTGGTGCCCCTCGGCGTCGAGGTCGCAGACCGCGCCGATTGGGTTACGAACCACGCTCTCAACCCCGCGATCTCCTACACCCTCATCGCCCTCGGCATCGCCGCCTTTGCTGGCGCTTGGGTGCTCTTCCGGAAGGGCGAAGGGGACCTACCGAAGTCCAAGCTCGAGACGGCACCGCTGGCGGCGTTGCTCACGGCGGGGGCCATCCTCGTCGCGTTCGTGGGACGCGACCTCTCTTGGATCACCGACGCTCGGCCCCACGGCTTCGAGCGGCTCATCCACCTCTTCGTCTACAACTACGGCCGCCCCTGGCCCGACCACTTCGACTACCGGCCGGCGTTCACCGCCTTCGCCACCGTCGCGACCCTGCTCATCTCCCTCGCGGTCTTCGACCGACTGCGCGGCGTCGCCACCCGCGCCTTCCTGGCCCTGGCCCTGCTCTTTTCGACCTGGGTCCTCGACGTCTACATGGTCGACCTCTCCCCTCACTGGGGCATGCGCGAGCTGCTCTATTCGTACTACGACGCGCGCGACAGCCCCGAAGAGCCCCTCCTCGCGTGGCAGATGAACTGGAAGGGCGAGAACTTCTACACGGGCAACCGCGTCTCGGTCTTTATCGACCTCGACAACGTGAAGGTTCGCCGGTACATCGAAGAACACGAGGGGCAGCGCACGTTCTTCGTCCTCGAGCATACGCGCCTCGGCAGCTTCCGCGGGCTCATGGGTGCCCGGGAGATCGTCGACGTCACCGACAAGCGGCTCTGCAACAAGTTCATCGTCGTCGAAGTGACGCTCTGAACCGCCGCCCTGGCCCGGGCTGAGGTTCAAGGCGCGACGGTGCAGCCCGCGGTGCAGGTGTCGCCGTCGTCGTTGTTGCCGTCGTCGCAGGCTTCCCCGTCATCGAGAGCGCTGTTGCCGCAGAGCGGAAGCAGGTCGACGAACTTCACCCGGTCACAGCCGAGGTAGGCCGCGATGGTGCCCGTACGAACGACCTGGGGGGCTCGGTAGCAAGCCAGGAGGTTGGGCACGTCGACGAGGCGCTCGACGGTCCCATCCCCAGCGTCGATGCGGAAGAGTGGGGCATCGCCGGCCGAGGTGCCCGGAAGGCGAAGGTAGTACCAGCCGCCGAGGAAGCCGTCCGTGGACTCGCCCTGGAATGCTCGAATGCTCGAATCGTCGCTGCTCACGGCGAAGACCGCGGTCTCTGTCAGGGCACCCGTGCTGTGGTCGTAGATGCCGTAGCTCCAGTCGGTTTCTGTGTACGTGTGGTAGGCGATGAGGGCGCCTCCACGTCCGTCCGCGGCGACTTCCGGGTTCATCGTGCCCTCGAGGGTGGCGTGCACTCGAGGGTCCGACACGGCGAGGGTGTTGCCGGCGGCGACCTCGAGGGTCCAGGTGGCCAGGTTTCCGGGGGGGTGCACATAGCCCGGCCGGGCCTCGACAAAAGTGGTCGGTCCCATGCGGACGAGGGCCGGATCGGCTTGGGACTCGGAGGTCGACAAGCCAGTAAACGCGCTCGGCGGTGGGCGGGTGACCGGCGCGCCGAGGCTGAAGCTGTCAGCGTCGCGGATGATGAGCCGGTACTGCACCGGCTGGCCGCTGTTGTCCTCTCGGTAGCCCAGGAGGTAGCGCGTCGCGTCGACGGGGTGGCCTTGGAAAAAAGCCGGCGGTCCGCCGAAGTCGGTCCCGCCGTACGTCGCTGACCCGATGTCGACGAATGAGCCCGAGACCACCTTGAAGTACCGAGTCACGTGGGTGTAACCCGGCAAGCCCACGATGACGAAGAAGTGTGCTTCCCCGAGGGAACCGATGAGGCGCAACGGGTTGTCGCTGGTCGGCGCAATCGAGGTCTGGGTGAAGCGCTCGGGCGGGTCGAAGACCAAGCCGTGTCCAGTTCGGACCACCCGCTGCAGCACGAGCTCCTCCCCCTCTCCGGTGGAGGTGTCGACATCGTCTGTATAGGCGATGACGAAGACGTCGTTGCCGAGGCGGGTGATCGTCGCCCCGGTCGAGGTCGCGGGGAATGCATGGTCGAGGGGAAACCCAGCCCCGGCGTCGGTGCCGCTGTCGGCGACCGTGCCACTGTCGGCGATCGACGTGTCGGCGTCGGCGCCGCTGTCGGCGATCGAAGTATCGGTGACCGAAGTATCCCCAGCATCCCCCGGAGCGGAGTCCCCCGCGCCGCTGTCCGGCACCGAAGAGTCTATCCCCTCGCCTGTGGAGTCCCCACAAGCAGCGAGGGCCACGAATACAACCGCCATGGCGAACCATCTCGAAAGCATCATGACCCTCCTGTTTCTATTGGGGACGCGTCCCCTAACGTTTACACGAAAATGATTTGGCCGCCTTCGGCAAGCTCGAAGAAATCGGTGGCGGTGATGACCGAGTCGACCTCGGGCAAGAGGTCCTCGTCCTCGCGGTCGAACATGCGCATGGCGAGCTCGCAGCCGTAGAGCTTGCACCCCGAGGCGGCGAGCATCTCGACCATCTCCCGGGGGGGAGGCAGGTCGAGCTCGCTCATCTTCTTCTTCATCATGCTGGTGGCCATGACCTCCATGCCGGGCAGGCCCATCATGAAGGGTGGCATCGGCGTCGAGGGGTTGCCGACCATGTTGACCCAGAGCTTGTCGACCTTGTTCTTCGTGATCACGTCCAGGCCGTAGAAGGTGAAGAAGATGCTCACCTCGATGCCCGTCATGCGCGCCGCGTTGGCCATGATGAGCACGGGGTAAGACTCGTCGAGGCCGGACTTGGCGCAGACCAGGGCGAGTTTGTTGGTGCGAACCAGGCCACCCGTGGGGGCCTCTTCCGCGTTGGCGATTGAGGGGGTTTGAGCAAAAGGCAGACTCATCGTGATTTTCCTTCCTGCAATCCGGCCGGTGGGCCTACACGCAACCGACGGGCTTGGGCACGCCTGCGATCATTGCGCAGTTCTTCCCCGGGGTTGGCGGGAAGAGCTTGTACATATTTTGGGTTCCGGCGCCGGAGCCGGTCGCGACCCGGCGCACGTTGGGCGAGGCGCCCGAGCTGGCGTAGTCATCTCGCACCCACTCGAGGACGTGCATGTGCTCCTCGGTGAGGGTGATGCCCAGGCCGTTGGCGATTTTGCCGGCGAGCTCCGGGGTCCAGGTGTTCGGGTCGATGAGGAAGCCGTTCGCGTCGAAATCGTGGCCTTCCCACTGGATGATCTCTGGCGCGGCGGCGACGGGGGCCGCGGGGGCCGCAGCCTTCGGGGTCGGCGTCACGGCCTTGGCAACCGCCGGGGCGGCGGCTGTCGCTTCGAGGGCCGGTGGGAGTACGGATACACCTTCCGCAGACCCGCCCTGGGTGCGACCGACGGCGCGCATGATCTCGAGCATGACGCCGAGACCGCGCTGGATCTCCTTGTCGCTCGACGCCTTGCGCATCGCTCCGAACATGCCGACCGGCTTCACGCCGTCCGCCTGGCGGAGCACGTCCGTCGCTTGGTTTGCTATCTGCAGCACGCCGGGCTGGGTGAGGTTGCGGACTGTGCTGAGGATACCGACGATCGCGTCCGCGAGGTGCTCGGCGTCGTCCTTGGTGTAGTTGTCGAGGATGCGACCCGCGGCGTCCTGCATCACGGCGATCATGTCGAAGACGCCGCGCTCTTCCCAATCGCCGAGGCGAGTGGTCGCGCTGCTCACGACGAGGCGCGCGATGGGGATCATCTCTTCGACGAGCTCTTCGGTGAAGCGTACGCGCTTGTCGACGGCTTCGACCTGCGCGCTGATTTCCTCGAGGCGGGCGAGGATTTGTGTAGTTTCAGTGGCCATTGCTCAGCTCCGCTTTCCAGCCATCAGCATCCGGTGATCGAGGGGCAGCTCTCCGCCCTTCACCAGAATGTTCCAGTAAATCCACTTGAAGCCGAGCTTGCCCCAGTGATTGATTTCGCTCTCTTCGAGCAGTTTGAAGGGACCGATGCCCGGAATCGGGAAGCGTCCCGGAAGGGGCTCGGTGTCGTAGTTGAAGTCGATGAGCATCGCCTTGTTGTTGCCGGTCTCGACGAAGCAGTTGGCGTGACCGTCGAAGGAGTGGTCGAGGGCGCGGCCGTCGATGTAGCGGATGAGGTTTTCGGCGAGCACGTCGCCTTCGAAGTGGGCGACGGCACCGGCCTTGCTGGTGGGCAGGTCCGTGGCGTCGCCGATGACGAAGATGTTGTCGTGGTTCTTCGCCTGGAGCGTGTTCTTGTGCGTCGGGACGAAGCCGATGTCGTCACCGAGCTCGGAGCGGAGGATCGCGTCGGACCCGCCGTGCAGCGGGATGCTGACTAGGAGGTCGAAGGGCTCTTCCTGGCCGCCGTAGCTGGTGAGGACCTTCTCGTCGGCCTTGACCGAGTTTGCGGCGAAGTTGGTCACCACCTTGATGCCCTTGTCATCGAGCATCGAGCCGAAGGCGGCGGAGGCCTTGGGCTTGGTGAAGGCGCCGTCGAGGGGGGTGACGTAGACCAGCTCGATCTGGTCGCGGATGCCGCGCTCGCGGAAGTGCGCGTCGGCGAGGAAGGCGAACTCGAGGGGCGCGACCGGGCACTTGATCGGCATCTCCGCGGTGTCGATGATGAGGCGCCCCTTCTCGAAGGTATTGAGGCGCTTGGCCAGCTTCGACGCGCCGTCGAGGCTGTAGAAGTCGAAAATGTCCTTCTGCCAGAACTGCCCGGTCATGCCCTCGGTTTGTTCGGGGTGAATGTGCGAGCCCGTCGCGATGACCAGGATGTCGTAGTTGATGCGCCGGCCGCTCTTCAGCGCGACGACGTTTTGGGCGGGGTCGACCCGGTCGATGTCATCGAGCACGTAATCGACGGCGGGGTCGATCAGGGAGCCCCGGGGCTTGACGATCTCCGCCTCCCGATACCCGTGGAACGGCAAGAAGAGCAAACCCGGTTGGTAGACGTGCACGTCATCGCGGTCGATGACGGTGATCTTCCATTCCTTCGCGGGCAGGTCGCCGACCATGCGGTTGGCCATCATGGTGCCGGCCGTGCCGGCGCCGAGGATTACGAGGTTGTTCATCTTCGAGCCGATACCTATGCACCGTTGTCGGGATCGCTGCCCTCGGGTGCGTGGTTTGTGTTCTCGCGCGATCTAGGGCGGGTCCGTGTGGGGGTCAAGACTGAGGTGGTCGGTGACGTGTGAGGCAAATCAGCATCCGCCACCGCGACGTGCGCGCTGTCGCACCACCGTCGTGGGACGGGCGACCACCGGCGCTGCGGGAGCCTCGGAGCCGGTGAAGTACCCGTGCAGCGCTGCGCGCACGTGGTAGCTCTCCACCGCTTCTCGCGTCGGCTGGGACGGCGGCCGTGGTTCGCGCAGGATTTTTCTGTCGAAGGCCTGAAATCCGCCCGCCAGCAGGACCACTCCGCCGCCGTAGCTCGATACCGAAACCGGGACCTCTTCGGCGGTGCGCTCGGCGTAGAGCACGAGGGTTCGGGTCGGTGCGAGGTTGGCGATGAACCCCGCCTCCGGATCGTCCTCGGAGAGGCACATCGCCCCTTGGATGCGTTCGTTCTCGCAGGCCTCCGGGTCGCGAAGATCGACGACGTAGACCTTCTCGAGACCGGAGGAGATCTCCTGGGCGAGGGCCACGGGGCCGATGCGGCCGGAGATGTGCATGTGCTCGCCTTCGTCCGGCGAGGCCGCCGACGCGGGCAGGCCCATGGTGACGAGGCCGAGGGCTGCGCCGGCCCCGAGACCTGCGAACACGAAGTGACGCACGCGCAGGCTGTCGTCCGGGGCTTCTATGCCGCGGCGTTTGCAGATGAACTGCTCGACCTTTTCCCCTCCGACGAAGGTGCCGATGGCGATGAGGGTGACCCCGACGGCCACGACGGGCCAGGGCATGTCGAGGACTTCGGGGAAGGTCAAAGAGCCCAGGGCTCCCGCCACGTAGAAGTCGGCCAGCCATGGGTCGTAGACAGCGGCGAAGAGCAGAGAGCCGATCATGATGCCGACGAGCGCCATGAGGCCGTCCTTGTAGCCCGACGCTACCGAGACGAGGGCCGTGCCAGGGCAGTATCCGCTCATCACGAAGCCGATGCCGAGCAAGAGACCGCCGACAATGTGGGCCCCGATGAAGGTCTCGGGGATGATGAGGGCAGAAATGTCGACGAAGCCGATGCCTCCGAGCAAGCCGAGGCCGACGGCGGTGGTCACGACGGCGGTGAACATCACCTTCGTCACCCGAAGGTCGTCGCCGTAGAAGTCGCTGACCATCACCTTCGCCCGGCCGAAGCCGCCGCGCTCGAGGACGAAGCCGAAGCCGATGCCCAGGATCACGGCGAGGGCCATGCCGGTGGGATAGTCGAAGAACCCTTTTTGATAGAGAGGAGTCATCGCCATTCCTTCTTGACCAGGGGAGCGAAGAGATAGCCGCCGGCGAAGACCGCCATCATGTAAATCCAAGACCCGACCGAGAGCACGGCGCCCCCCGAGAGGGCCTGGCCGGAGGTGCAACCGCGGGCGAGGCGGGCGGCGAAGCCCATGATGATCCCGCCGGCCAGCGCGAGGAGGAGCCGCTTGGCCTTGGTACTCCGGGGGCCCATCTCGATGTGTCCCACCTTGATGCGCCCCGCCGTGTAGGCGCCGATGACGCCGCCGATGAAGATGCCGAAGGCCTCGAAGATCATCCAATCATCGAGGATGTGCCCCGCGCCGAAGTACTGCGAGAGGTAGGCGTTGTTCGCCGTGGTCTC
>QMMC01000029.1 GCA_003647065.1 Deltaproteobacteria bacterium
TCGCCCGCATGATGTGCGAGACCTACGCCCTCGAGTCGGCGGTCTACCTGACCACCGGGCTCATCGACGCGGGGGTCCCGGACTACTCCCTCGAGAGCGCCATCTGCAAAGTGTACGGCTCCGAGACCATCTGGATGGTGGTGAACGAGACCCTGCAAATCGCCGCGGGCATCGGCTACATGGCCGAGTATCCGTACGAGCGCATGTTGAGGGACGCCCGCATCAACCTCATCTTCGAGGGCACGAACGAAATCCTTCGGGCCTTCATCTCCCTGGCCGGCCTCCAGAGCCCCGGCAAACAACTGACCGAGGTCGCCCGGGCCATGCGTGAGCCGATCAAGGGCTTCGGCGTGCTCTCCGACTTTGCCATCCAGCGTGCGCGCGCCCGCTTCGGCAGAGAGCGCTTCGAACGGGTGCATCCGGTATTGCATGCTGACGCTGTCGTCATCGAAGAGGGAGCGATGGCCCTCGCGCGCGAATCCGAGCGTGTCTTGCGCAAACACGGCAAAGAGATCGCCGAAAAGCAGTTCGTTCAAGCCCGCATCGCCGAGGTCGCGATGGACCTCTACGCGTTGACCGCGGTCGTGGCGCGGACCTCGCAGCTCATCGAGCAACGTGGGGAAGAGGGAGCGCGGAGGGAAATCGACCTCTGTCACGGCTTCCGAGTGATCGCCGAGCGTCGTCTCCGAGAGCGCCTCGAAAAGATGGAGCGCGAGGAGGACGAGCTGCTCAAGGAAGTCGCCCAGAACACGTACAGTGACGGGGGCTACCGCTTCGACGTGACCAGTTGATGCACCCCAATGGTCTCCGGGCTGCCCCTGACTACCCCTGACCACCCCTGCGTCGTCTATACTGGCGCCGTGTCAAATCGAGTCGCCGCCCCGCTCATCTTCGTCCTCGCCCTGAGCCTAGGAAGCCTGTCGTCCGCTTGCGGGGACGACGGCGACCCCGCTGACGGCGGCCTCGACGCGAGCGCCGACGCCCGGGACACGGCACCGCCGGACACCGGGCCCCCACCGGTGTGCACCGCGGTGCCCACCGTCGTGGATACGGGCCTGACCGCAGACACCGACCCGGGCATCGACCCGGCAACCTACGAGACCGACGCGACCACCATCGCATTCGATCCCGAGGCCGTCCCGGCGTCGGAGGCGAGCTTCCCCCACGGCATCATGGCCGGGGCGATGAAGCCGGACTCGGCGCTCTTCTGGACCCACCGGGTGGGCACCGGAGACACCATCCTCCGGGTCTATCGCCAGGGTGCGGCGGCGGGGGAAGTCGTCGTGGCGTACGAAGCGACCGTAGCCCCAGACGCCTTCGGATACGTTCGAGAGACCGCGGCGCCCCTCGCCCCCGCGACGGTCTACAACTACGCCTTCTTCGTGAGCGACGGGGCCGACGGCTTCACTACACGGTCGGGCATCGGCCGCGTGCGCACGGCCCTCGCCCCAGACATGGCGCTCAAGCTGACCTTCGGTGCGACCACATGCACCGGCAGCGTGACCGGCTTCGGCGAGCCCGACGGTGAGCGCCAGGTCCTCGCCAACGGCGGCTACCCCGCCCTCACCCTCCTCGCGGACATGGAGGTCGATGCGCTCCTGCACCTAGGGGACATGTCCTACAACGACGCGGCCTGGGTGGTGGCCGACATGCGGCCGCCGGCAGACGCCCCCGCTTTGTACCGCAGCAACGACCTCGGCTGGGGCTTCACCCAGAACATCCAAGGCTACCGGGACGTGCTCGCTTCGACGGGGCTCTACTTCACCCTGGACGACCACGAGGTGGTCGACAGCGACGCCTTCGACCCAGAAACGATGGTCCCGTCCAGGCTCACGGCGGCCCTCGACACCATGGTCCAGAACGTGCCCATCGAACGCGGCCCCGGGGGCGAACTCTGGGCGAGCTATCAGTGGGGCCTCACCGCCGAGGTGATCGTCACCGACCTGCGCACCGAGCGATTGCCCTCGACCCGGACCACCGACGACGCCATCTTCGTCGGCGCCGAGCAGCTCGCCTTCATCAAAGACCGCCTGCTCAACTCGACGGCTCACTTCAAGCTGGTCTTCAGTTCGGTGAACATGACCAACCTCCCGGGGGAGTCGGGATGGGACATCCCCCTGGCCTTCAACGATCGGTGGGAAGGCTACGACTCCCAGCGCCGGGAGCTCCTGGACTTCATCATCGACAACGGCATCGACGACATCTACTTCCTCGCCGGGGACATCCACGCCAACTTCGTCGGGCGCCTCGAACCGGAGGGGACCTCGCCCTACGCCCGCATGTGGGAGATCACCGTCGGCCCCGGAGCTAGCGGCGACAACCCCCTCGGCGCCCTCCTCGAGCAGGGCATTTTGATGCCCCAGGACGTCTTCCCATGCGAGCAATTCGTCTTCGGATCAGGGCGCACCCAGGTGGCGACCACCCTCGAGCTCGACCCCCTCGCGGACACTCTCCGGGTTCGATTCATCGATGCCCTGACCGAAGAAGTCCTCTACGACGACGTCCTTCAGCAGGAACCGTGATGCGAGTTCCCGGAAGTCGGCTAGAATTGCCCTCGATGACTCTTCCTCGCATCAATATCGCTCTTTGCTTCTGCGTCACGGCCCTCGTCTTCGGCTCAGCCTGCTCCGACGATGCCCGCCCGGGCATCCTCGATTCGAGCGTGCTCGGCGACAGCGCCCCCCCGCGGGATTCCGGGAGCCCCACCGATGGTGAGGTACCCGGTTGCCCGACGGGTCAGCACGTTTGCGGCGGCGGCTGCATCGACGACCTCGCCAACGACCCCGACAACGGTTGCCGCCTCGGGTGCGGAGAGGCTTGCCGCCCTCCGGCCAACGCGACGGCAATCTGCACGTCGACGGGAGCCTGCGGTTTCACCTGCACCCCGCCCGCGACGCGCACCGGCGACACCTGCGAGTGCGTGCCCCAGACCTGCACGGAGCAGGGCTTCGACTGCGGCGAACAGACCGACGCGTGCGGCGCATCCCTGAACTGCGGCGCTTGTCCCGGCGGCACCATGTGCTCAGCCGCTGGCACGTGCGGGTGCCTTCCCGACGACGCCGAGAGCAACGACATCCGCACCGACGCCCACAACATCGGCACCTTCGACGACGCCGACGACCCGTCGATGGTCTTCGACACGTGGACCATCGCCGCCGCCGACGACGTGGACTGGTACCAGCTCTCGCTCCGCGACGGCCTCGACGGAGGCAACCCGACGATCACCATCGACCTGACCGAGATCCCCGCCGGCGCGAACTTCGACCTCGCGGCCTACTTTCAGTGCGAGTCGGATCCCGGCGACGAAGACGTGACCTGCAACTCGGGAATGACGGACAACGCCGTTGGTCAGGGATGCGCATCGGCGTCCACGGGGACCACCTCGGAGCAGGTCGGCCTCGACGTGAACTGCACCGGCATCACCAGCATCAACGACCACGGGACCGTCTGGATCAAAGTCACCCCGTCCATGTGGAGCGACAGCTGCGCTCCCTACCAGATCCGCGTCAGGGTCAACTGAGCTTCAGGGTCAACTGAGCTTCAGGTCTTTGATAAGCCGCCGTCGGGCTCGGCTTCGTCGTCGGCGTGCAAAGCGGCCTTCTTCTCGGCCTTCTCTTTCCGATACGCCTCGATGAGCTCGTCGAACTCGGCGGCGAGGTCGGGGTCGAACTGGGCACCGGAGCAGCGCCGGATTTCGTTCGTCGCCACCTCGTGGGGCAACGCCTTGCGATAGGCCCGATCGCTGGTCATCGCGTCATAGGTATCGGCGAAGGAGATGATGCGCGCCATCAAGGGGATGTCCTGCCCCTTCATGCCGAGGGGGTAACCCTCGCCGTCGTAGCGCTCGTGATGCAGGTGCACTCCCGGGATGAGCGGGTTGAGGAACGTGATCGGCTCGAGGATGTCTTTGCCGAACCCGGGGTGCTGCTTGAAGATTTCGTACTCTTCTTGCGAAAGCTTGCCCGGCTTGTTCAGGTTCATCACGCAGCCGATCTTGCCGACGTCGTGCATCAGAGCGCTCTGGCGAACGATCTCGATTTCGGGCTCGGACATACCGAGCTTGATGGCCAGGAGCTGGGCATACGCCGCAACCCGCCCGGAGTGCCCTGCGGTGTAGCGGTCCATCTTGTCGATGGCGCTCGCGAGGCCGCGGATGGTCTGGCGAAAGGTCGCCTGGAGGTCTTCGTAGAGTTTGGCGTTTTCGATGGCCGCCGCGGCTCGGTTGGCGACGATCGAGAGGAGCTTGCGCTGCCCCTCGTCGAACTTCTTGCCGCGCGTATAACTGACGGCGCAGAGGTAGCCGAGGGCTCGATTGCGCATGCGCAGTTGAGTCACCACGAGCGATTGGGGCCCGACGGTCTCTGCGTCCCCGGCGAAAAAGTAGCCCTGGGCCTTGATACCGTGGACCCGAAGGGGCCGGTCTTCTTCGAACCAGCGAACGATAGCCGCCGAGTCGATGCCGGGCAGACGCCCCCGGTGAACGAACCTTTCGCTCAGGTCGTTCGTGCGCTCGAAGAGCCCGCCTTCACCGTTGTCGAGGAGGACCACCACCTGGTCTGCATCGACCTCATCGAGGGCCGCGTCGGCGATGGTCTCCAAGACCTCGTCGAGGGAAAGGCTGGCGGCGATGGCCTCGCTCACCTTGTAGAGCGAGAGCGCTTCTTTGAGGCGCAGGTTCTCCGCCTGGAGCTTCTGCTTCTCGAGGCCGCGGCGGATCGTATGCACCACCTCCTCGACCTTGAACGGCTTGAGGATGTAGTCGTAGGCGCCACGCTTCATCGCGTCGATCGCGGTCTCGACCGTGCCGAAGCCCGTCATGATCACCGTCACGACGTGGGGCGTGTGTTTGGCGATGGCCTCGAGGAGCTCGAGGCCCCCCATGTTTGGCATCTTCAGGTCGCTGAGGACCAGGTCGTAGGTCTGCCGCGAGAGCTCGACGAGGGCCGCCGAGCCATCTTCCGCAGTGCGCACCCAGAAGCCTTCCATCGAGAGAAAATCCGCCAGGATCTCTCGAATGACTTTTTCGTCGTCGACGACCAAAATCCGAGGGATGTCCTCGGGCCCTGGCTGTTCGTCGCGACGGGTTACGGGTTCACCGCCCACTACATGTCGGTGTATGTCCCGCGCGGCCCCGGTGTCAATGCGCTGGATGGCAATACGTCACCACCGAGGGGGGGTTTGCCCCTCCCCGGGACGGCTGTTAGATCGCTGGGCGCCGTGCCGGACCGCCGAATCGCCCTCTCTTTGAGCTTTTATGGTGTCCTCGCGGCGGGCGCCCTCACCTGGGGCATCCTCCGCGGCAACGTCGACCTCTATCATTACCCTTCTCCTTGGTGGGGGCTCACCTTCCCGGCATCGACCGGCTTGGCCCTCTTCGCGGGAGTGTTCGTCGCCCTCCTGGTGATCTGGAGCACGCGGGTCCTCGTTCGCCGGGTCTCCTGGGCTCGGGAGCTCCACGGGGAGTTTCGGGGTTTGCTCGGACGGCTCACAGGACCCGAGATCGCGGTCTTCGCGCTCACCTCGGGAATCGCCGAGGAGATGTTCTTCCGGGGGGCGATGCAGCCGGCCGTGGGCCTGACCCTGTCGGGCCTCGCCTTTGGCCTCGTGCACATCGGCCCCCGGCGGGCGTTCTTGCCCTGGACCATCTGGGCCATTCTGATGGGCTGGGTCTTCGGCGTCCTCTACGCCGTGACTGGCGAACTCCTGGCCCCGGTCGTCGCCCACTGCCTCATCAACTACGAGAACCTGCACTTCATCGACGCCTACGACCCCCGACGCGAGAGCGGCGACGAAGCACCGAAGTCGACGGACCCGCCGCGGTTGGTCGGTAAGCCCGTGCGCGGCGACTGAATCAGCGGGCCCGAGCGCTGACCGAGAGGGTGAAGCCCACGCGATTGCCCTGGCCTCCATCGCGCACGTAGATGATGTAGTAGCCGGCATCGACGGCTTGCTCGATGAGCTCCCGAGGCTCTTCGCTACGAGAGCTCGCGAGCAGCGTTGCGCTACGGTCGCGCAACTCGAGGTCCGCGTCCTGGTGCTCACTGCCGCGCCCCGACCCGTGAACCTGAAGCGAGACCGTCAGCCAGGCGTCGTGGGGGACATGCACTCGGTACACTCGGAGCGCATCGAAGCCGTTCTGAGGCCGGGCCCCACCGCCGCTCGGGGCGGGGTCCGTGAGGCCGTCGACCTTGTCACTTACCTGCCCTGGCACCGCGAGGTCGGTCGGCCAGAGGACCTCTCCCGCCGCAGGCAGGAGGCCCGAAGGATGTCCCCCTCGAAGCAAGAGGTCGCGGACTGCGTCCTCGCTCACGGTGCCCTGGTCGACGACGAAGCGGAGAAAGGTCGCGATGCACGGGAAGCTTCCCGGCTCCTCGGCGAGGGCCGCCATGGCCTCGAGGACACCGGCCGCGCCGAGGGCAACGCCATCCTGATCGACGTCGTCGAGGCCGCCGCTTCCGTCCGCGAGGTCCCAGAGGATCTCAGCGACTCCCATCTCCGAACCGAGGCCCCGGACCCCCGCGCCGCCGCGTTCGAGGTCGTGACTGACGCGCAAGCGGCCCTGGGGCTCGATGCCGATCGTGTCCCAGTAGAGTGGCGGCCCGAGGACCGCCGCCGCAAACCACGTGGCGCGCCCCTCCTCCCAGGCCAGCCCCGGGTCGAGCAGATAGCCCGTGGGGTGATCTCCTCCAGGCGATGAGTCGCCGGTCACCATGTCCATGACGAAGTGCCCGAGTTCGTGCAGCACGATGGCCTCGTCGTGCTCGTCGGTGTCCGACGTACGCTGCGCCCCCGGGTCGCCGCCCATGAGCTCGAGGGCGTAGCGCCCCGAGCCCTCGGGCCGTTCGCCATGGTAGAAACTCCAAACCGAGGTAACGCCCCTCCCCCAGTGTACGAAGAGCGGCGGCAAGGTCTCTCCAGTCCAGCCGGTCACCGTATCGACACCTCGGAGGAGCGTCGCGACGATGTGCAGGGCGCCGCCGAAGCCGTCCGCGTCCTCTTCGCGAGCCACGATTTGCACGGGCGCGTCGGGGGACGAGAGCTCGACCTCGCGCTCGTGAACGTGCTCACCGACGCTGTCCGTCGTCACCCGGAGGTCCGGCACCGTGACCTGCGCCAGGACCACCAGTCGAGCACCGCGGGTCGGGGCCTCTATGCGGAATCGACCGTCGTCGTCGGTGACGGTGCGAGACAGTTCGTGCCCTTCGGCGTCGCGAGCCAGAACCACCACCCTCGGAGCCGGATGCTCCACGGTGCGACGCGACGCCCCGGTCGGAGTCGGCGTCCGGGCCTCGTAGGTCACGCGACCGAGGTAGGTCGCGGAGCGGACGGCCGGTACCGGCGCCCCGGAATGCGGGCCGGGGGCGGCCCCCGAGCACCCGACGGCCATCAATGCGGCGAAGACTGCCCCGGCATGGATCGGACCGAAGCGCATCAATCCACCGCGAAGGGCAGCATCGGCTGCGGCAAGGACCCCTTGATGCGCCCGACGAGATCTTCGAGGTCCTCCTCGGAATGGAGGAAGTCGTGTTCTTCGGCGTTGACCCGCATCTTGGGGGCGAGGTCATAGTCTTCGAACCAGCGGTCGTACCGGTCCCCGAGGTCTTCGAGGTACCCAGCGGGCATCGACTGCTCGTAATCCCGGCCCCGGGTGCGGATGTTTTCGCGGCAGCTCTGGCTCGAACGGCGGAGGTAAACCAAGAGGTCCGGGGGGTCGAGGCCCCTGAGCAGCTGCTCCGAAACCATGCCGTAGGTGGCCCAGTCGCGGTCGTCCATATCGCCGCGGTCGTGCAGATTGGCCGCGAAGATCCCCGCATCCTCGTAGCAGGTGCGGTCCTGAATCGCGGCGATCCCGGCGAGCTGGGTATCCCGGGTCTCGCGCACGCGCTGGACGAGGAAGCGGAGCTGCAGAGGCAGCGAATAGCGCCGCATCTCTTGGTAAAAGTCGGCGAGATAGGGGTTGTCGGCGGTGCTCTCGTAGAGCCCCTGGACCTCGAGGCGCTCGACGAGGCGACGCGTGAGGGTGGTCTTCCCCGAGCCGATATTCCCCGCCACTGCCAGGAAGAGCGCCATCCCACACTTGCATACCAGATCCCCCGTTTCCCTGCAGCAATGTTCCCGCGGGACTGGATCCTCATGTTGACGCCGGGACCGTCACTCCCTAACCTGACCAACAGCTTCTAGGACGAGGTATTTGGACTCCGACATCAAAACCAGAGTGACTCCCCTCGAGGAACTCAAGATGCCGATCAAGGTCGGGCAGGATTGCCTGGTCGTCATCTATAGCTCCGACGCTCGTCAGTTCGGCAAGAAGCACGTGCTCGCCGACCAGCCCATTCACGTGGGCCGCGGGAGCGACAATCAGATCGTCCTCGACAATGACAGCGTCAGCCGACGCCACTGCCGCATCGAGAAGCGCGGGCGCTCCTATTGGCTCTGCGACCTCGAGTCGACCAACGGCAGCTACATCAACGACGAGCTCTGCACCGAGATCCAGCTTCGCCGGGGCGATCAGCTCAAGATCGGCGACACCATTCTCAAGTACTTGAGCGGTTCCGACGTCGAGGCTCAGTACCACGAGACGATTTACCGGATGACCATCATCGATGCACTCACCGGGGTGAACAACAAGCGCTACCTCCTCGAGGCCCTCGAACGGGAAATCCCTCGGGCGCGGCGCCATCAGCGTCCCCTGTCGATGCTGATGTTCGACATCGACCACTTCAAGAACGTCAACGACACCTTCGGCCACCTCGCCGGCGACTACGTCCTGAAGGAGCTGGCGGGCGTGGTGAAATCACGGCTCCGCCCCGACGACGTTCTCGGTCGCTACGGCGGCGAAGAGTTTGCCGTGACCCTTCCCGAGACGGCGCTCGATGGGGCCGCCAAGATCGGAGAAGAGCTCCGACGTCTCATCGAGGGCCACCACTTCGAGTTCGAGGGTGAGACCATGAACGTCACCGCATCGATTGGCGCCGCCGAGCTCCAAGACAGCTTCGACGTCCTCGCCCTCATCAAATCCGCTGACGACCGCCTCTACGAAGCAAAACGTAGCGGCCGCAACCGCGTCTGCAAGTAAACGGCGCCGCCTGGGCCGCGATACCCGGCGCGATCTCGCTCCGCTTGCTGCGCTGCCTGCTCAGCTACTTTACGTAGCCTCCGCGGGCTGCTCGCAACCGGAACGACCTCGCTTGGGTCTCACGACCCATGCGACACCGTTACACTTCTGGGAAGGCGCCTTACTCGTCGACGGGTAGGTAGTCTTTGCGGGCGGCGCAGTAGTCGGACCAGTGGCGCATGCCGGCGGGGCCGCCGAGGGCGTTTTGCCGGCAGGCGTCGTAGGCGCGGGTAGCAAAGCCGAAGTACGGGCGGGCCTGGGAGACCAGGATGGAGCGAAAGACTTCCGCTATCTCCCGGTCCGTCTGGATGGTCGCCGGGACCGGCAGACTTCGGAGGGCCCGACCGATCGATTCGTACATCAGTCCGACCAGGGCGCCGGCGATGATGCGTTGTCGGAGGCTCTCCTCGGCCGCCTGGTCGAGTTCACCCCGGGCGGCGCTGACGGTCGTCGTCTTGCGTTCGATCCAGGTCGCCAACTCTTCGTCGGCCCAAGCCTGGTAGTCGTCGGTGGCGCCCGACGGGGGCGCCGGCGGGCGGTCGAAATCGAAGCTCTCCTCGGCGAGCTCCCACCCAAAAAGCATGCCTTCACTCAGGCTGTCTCGGTCGACGTCGAGGGAGGGCAGCGTGAGGGGCGTCGGCGGCGCCATCGCATCGCCCTCGTCGACCTCTTCGACTTCGCCGCCGCCAGCTTCGCTGCCCAGCGCACCCCCACAAGCCGTGAGAAGCGCGAGGGCGAGGGCCAGGGATGTGAGAAATACGCGCACGCTAGAAGTCTCGCCGGATTTCGAGCAACTCGCGCGGCGCATGGTCTCGAAAGAGAGCGCTCAACGAAGGGTCGAGGAGCATGTCGTCGTCTCGGAGAGTGCCGTCGATATAGGCCTGCCGCGCCTGGTCCCATTGCAGCTGGGGGTCCGGATGAAGCTCGAGGATCGACGCCTCGCGAAAATGCCGCGGCGCCGGAGTGGGCTCGTCGTGGAGAAGCGCGCGCCGCACCGCGTGAGCCTGGGCGTGGTCCTCTTCGTCGGTCGCTTGCTCGACGAGAGCATCGAGGATGCGCGCCCACGCCTTGTTGTCGGCGCGCGCCGCGACGAGGCGTGCGATGACATCAGCTACGCGACCGGGTGTGGTCTCACGGACGCGCCACCGGTCCGATGGA
Organism: Deltaproteobacteria bacterium; assembly: GCA_003647065.1. Taxonomy (GTDB): domain Bacteria; phylum Myxococcota_A; class Polyangia; order Polyangiales; family B10-G4; genus B10-G4. Next base: position 10,274 of record QMMC01000029.1, read on the forward strand.
GCCCGGGCAGAAAGCCGTTGAGCCGCCTCGATGGCTTCGTTCGGGCGCCCGAGGAGGACAGCGAGCTTGAGCGCTTCCCAGTCGCACCACGGAAGTGGCGGCACGCACCGGGCAGCCCTCAGGTATGCGCCCATCGCCGCTTCCGGTCGCCCCGCCCGACGAAGAGCGTGGGCGACGGTCGCGTGGGCCGTGCTGATGTCCGGCTCGATGTCCACGTGGCGCTTGCCCTGGCGGAGGTACTTGTCGAGGCTGAACTCTTCCTCGAAGTCGGGGGCGTTCCATTCGGAAATGCAGTTGCGGCACCAGCCGTCGAAGGTTCGATAGACGATGCGAACCTCGTGCGTCTCTTCATAGAAATCGACGACCGGCCAGGTGTCCGAGACAGGCCCCGCGCTACGGTCGAAGCAGAGCAGGCTCCCCTCCGTCGTCCGGTGAAACGGCAAGAGCAACTCGGGGTCGAGGAAGTCCGTTTCGAACGCATCGGCCAACGAGCGCAGCTCCGCCTCTATGCTCCCGGGACCGACCGCCGCGGGCAGCAACTCTCCCGAAGGGATGACGCCCCCATTGAAACGGGTCAGCACGAAACGCAGATCCGCCGGGAGCGGTACGCCCAGCTGATGCTCGAGGGCCACGACATCCGCCGACCCCGCCGGGGCGTTCACGTCGACCCCCGCCCCATCCCGGTGCGCATCAATCCAGCGCACGAACTCCCGAACCCCACGATGCATATCGAAAAGCAGGGTAGTCGAAGCTCTGGCCAAACGGAATCGGTGGTTTGTGGCCCCTCGCCGCTTGCGCAGCTACGCTTGTCGCGATGCGGTATGGACCGAGGGGCATTTTTGCGCTCATCGTCATCGTGGCCACGGGTGCCTCGGCGGCCGGAGCGGCGGCACAGGGTCCCGCCCAGGCTCCCCGGGGCCTCAGCCTCGGCGAAAGTGGCGAAAGCCTCGAATCGGAGGAGCTTCGCGACCTTCGGATCGCAGAAGAGACGCTCTTCGGCGACCGACGCCCCCTCATAGACGCCGCCGGGACGCCCTGGGGGATCCTCGGCACGCCTCCAAGCTCCCTGACCTCCGATACCCCGTCTCAAAGGCCCACCGCCCCAGCGTCGGCCTCGCCGGACCTGGCCTGGCTGAGCGGCCTCTCTCTCCCGGACATCCCCATCCGCTGGGACGATCAGGTCGTCCGGTACCTCGAGTTTTACAAAGATAACCCGAGGGGCCACGCGCTCATGGCGGCGTGGCTGCGCCGGGAGCGACGCTGGGGTCCGATGGTTCGGGGGCGCCTCCGGGCGCTCTCGCTCCCCGAAGACCTCTCCTACCTGGCGATGATCGAGAGCGGCTACGACCCCACCGCCCGCTCCCACGCCTCTGCCGTCGGCATGTGGCAGTTCGTCCGGGCCACCGGCGAAGAGTATGGCCTCGCCGTGGATCACTGGGTCGACGAGCGGCGGGACCCGGAAGAATCGACCGACGCCGGCGCCCGATACCTGGACCACCTCTATCGACGCTTTGGCAGCTGGGAGCTCGCCTTCGCGGCCTACAACATGGGCTACGGCGCGCTGCTCCGCTCCATGCGGAAATACAATACCAACGACTACTGGGTCCTCACCCAGCTCGAGGCGGGGCTGCCCTTCGAGACGACGTTCTACGTGGCCAAGGTCATGGCGTGCGCCATCGTCGGCCGCAACCCCGAGCGCTTTGGCTTCGAAGACATCGAGGGCGAGCCCCTGGCCTTCGACCGCGTCGACGTGCCGGGCGGAGCCACCGTGCCCCAGGTCGCCCGAGCCGCCGGCGTCGAGACCGAGCTCGTCGCCGAACTCAATCCGAGCTTCCGGCGCAACCGAGTTCCCCCCGGAGACACGCGCAGCGTGCGCATCCCCGCGGGCACCAGCGAGCGCTTCACCCGGGCGTGGACTCGAACGCGACCGAGGAATCCAGCGCATCGGCCCTACGTGGTGCGCTTCGGCGAGACCCTCAGCGGCGTCGCCACGCGCTTTCGCACCTCATCGAGCGCCCTCCGGACGACGAACGAGCTCGGCGACGACCAGCGCGTCGGCCCCGGTTTTCGCCTGATGGTCCCCGCCGTCGCGGAGCGCACCACCAGCACCGATGAGCGCCCGGTCATCGCCGTCCCCGACGACCTCACCGCCCCCGAAGGTCGGCGCCGGGTATTTTACCGCACCACCGGCGCTGAGACCGCGACCGAGGTTGCGCGTTTCTTCCGCGTATCAGCTGACGAGCTTCGGCGCTGGAACCACGTCGACGGCCGGGCCACCCTACCCCGGGGCCTGGTCTTGCAGATCTTCGCTCCCCCCGAGGTCGACCTCGGTCGCGCGCTGGTGATCAACGAAGACGACGTGCGCGTCATGACCGTCGGCAGCGAAGAGTTCTTCGACTACCACGAAGCGAACCGCGGCCGAGTCCGCTTCCGCTACACGGTCCGGGCAGGAGACACGCTGACCGCCATCGGCCGTCGCTTCGAGCTCTCGGTCGGATCCATTGCGCGGATCAACCGCTTCGCCCGGAATACGAACATCCAGGCGGGCCAGCACATCATCGTCTACACGGCCCGAGAGCGTGCCCCCGCGGCCGCCGTCCGAGCCTTCGACGGGCGCCTCGCGGCCCAAGCCGCCGCCCGAGGCGAAGCATTGCCAGGGGGGGATGCCGAGGACAGCGAAGAGGCAGAAAACTCCGCCGACGCGACGGTGGCACGGGCTGAGGGCGCGTCCACAGAAGAATCAGAGCGAGGGGACGCCGCCGATTCTGCCGACCCCGCCGCCGAAGGCAGCCCCGAAGCGGGCGTGGCCGAACCGACCCAAGAGCCGACCCAAGAGCCGACCCAAGAGCCCGCCGCGGACGCCGACGACGCGGCACCGGCAGATGAGCCGGGTGCTGCCCCGACGGCGAGCCTCACCTGAGGGCTGTGGAGCGGCGTATGGAAGAACTCGCCTCGGCGCTCTAGCGCGAGCGCCTCCTGGTTCAAAGAGGCTCGATGGTGAACGAGATGGCGTAGCCGGGGTCGCAAATTGCGTCGAGGTTGGCCGAGTATCCGCCATCGCAGATCAACTGCCGGAGTTCGGTGCCCCCGACGCCGGGCCCTTCGAACTCGAGGAAATCGCAGACCGAGTCGTTGGTGAAGCCGTCGCACCCGAACGCGCCCCCGGGGTCTTCGTCGATGAGCGCGAACTCGAGCACGCTGTCCGCAGACAGTGTGACGTCGATGTCTTCGAGCCAGGCCGGCATGAGAGTACCGTTCTCACACGCATACCTCGTCTGCGTGCCACTGACGCTGACTCGGGCCGTGGGGTCCGGGTCAGCGTTGAGGATGTCCCAGCGGCCACCCTCGTCGTTTCGCGGAGGAAACTCCCCATCGATCAGGGTAACTCGATAGTTGCGGTCCCAGGGACTCTCGCAGTGGCCGAAGAGGCATGCTTCGCTAGCCCCGCAGTCGGCGCAGGTCGAACATCCCGGAGCGTCGCAGGCGGTGCCCTCCGCGTTGCATACCTGCCCGCCGGTGCACCCGGCGCCGCATTCGCCGCCGCAGCCATCGGGGCCACATGCCCTGGCGCCACAGTCGGGCACGCAGACGCAGCTGCCGCTCTCACAGCTTTCTCCGTCGATACAGACATCGCAGGCATTGCCGCCGGTGCCGCAGGCGGCGCCTTCGGTCCCCGTTTCACAGCCGGTGGACGAACAGCAACCACCGCAGCTCTCTTCACAGGACGGAGCCCGGCAGACCCCCCCCGTACACGCATTGCCATCCACGCAGGGGGCGCAGGTGTCGCCCATCATTCCGCAGGCGAGCTCGGTGTTCCCGGGCATGCACTCGGTCCCGCTACAGCACCCGGTCGGACACGCGCTGGGGTCGGGACACGACGTCGAGCCATCCGGCGCGCCGCCGTCGGGCACTCGGCTGTCTGGGGTGCCCGAGTCGCCGGCATCGCAGATGCACGCTCCGAAGCCGCGGCCGGTGCCGTCGCATGTCTCTGCCCCACTCGAGCCGTCTGAACAGACGCATGCTTGGGTCGCGCCGGGGGTGCACGTCGAGGGAGACGAGTCGTCGCCGCCACAAGCCGAGAGAACAAAAAAAGCAGTAATTGAGATCAGTCGCACGACGCCTCCAAGAAAAAGCCCGTGATAGCAACCTATCACGACCCAAGAGTGCTCAGATCTGCCGGGCCGTACCGCGAGCCAGTTTCCCGGGCACCACGGGCGATTGACGCCACAGAATACTTCGATATCCTAAGGGTGAACTTCTATGAAGTACGCACAGCCGACAATCCTCTCCGCCCTCCTCATCCTCGCCTCGGCCAGCAGCGCATGCGAGACGAGCGAATATTCAGGGGGAGACGGAGGAGACAAGTCCGCAGCCGATCGACTCCAGGACTATGCCGACGGGGTCGAGTCGAACGTTCCCTTCGAAGCCGCATCGAAGCTGGCCCTTGCCCTCCAACAGGACCGGGCCGAAGCCGAAGGGGGCTGGACCGACACCGACGGGATCAGCGACGACTCCATTCGTGACATCTTCGCCGAGGACGCGGACTTGAACGCCGCATTCAGCAGCCTGTCGTCCGGAGACCGTCGGCTCGCGTACCGGGGCATGCGCGAGATTCTCCACAACCTGGCGGCGATGCGGATCTTCCAGGACGGCATCGCCGCAGGGGACTATCTCAACGTATATGCCGACTACGTCGACATGCGGCCGGCGCTCCTCGACCGCCTCGGCGAGACCGAGGACGGTTCTCCGCCCGCTGGCGCGCTGCCTACCTTGGTTCTGAACATCCCGTCCGAGCGGTCGGTCGTATTCCACGATGGCGTTCGGTATCACGACGACCGCTCCGTCGTCGGGCTCCCGGTCTGCACGGACGACCCGAGCGCCAACTGCAAGACGCGCGTGGGCGATCACGAGATCGCGTCATGGCACCACTGCTACTCGAACTCGAGCTACCCGTCCTGGTGTGACGACTCGTACAACGGTGCGTTTGGTGAATTCACCGCCAAGCTCGACCGGGGATACTCGTATTGGCACGGGACGGTCGGCGACGGCATCCTCGACTGGTTTGCGATTCGCACGGCGCCCGGCTCCCACGGCTGCATCCGAAACACGAACTCCAGCATCGGCCGCCTCCACGACATCCTGCCGGTCGGCACCTCCGTTCGAAAGACCTACTCGATCACCGAACGAACGATGAACGTCGTATACGAGCCGGACGGGGAGACCTGGGATTACCCCTTCGACCAGACCTATGCAGTCACGTTCGACCGCGACGGCGTCGACAACCTCTACGGCTATGACACCGGCAGCGCGCCCAATGGGACCTATTACCCCGAGACCGGCGTGGTCGTCGGCTACGAGCATCCCACCGACGCGCTGACCACTCCGTTCTGAGGCGGCGCTCTGAGGCGGCGCCCGAGGGGGTTTCCGCCAACACGCCGCAAACCTGCTATCCCTCACGCGCCGTGCGCGATGAGTACAAGAGCGAGCTCAACCGGGATGTGCCCCTCGCGTCCCCGGACGAGTTTCGGCCGGTCTCCATCGGACCGCTCTCGGTCTGGCCGCCGGTCATCCTCGCGCCGATGGCGGCGGTGACCAACTACCCCTTCCGTTCCATCTGCAAACGCTTTGGAGCAGGGCTCTACGTATCGGAGATGGTCACCGCCCGGGCCCTCGTCTACGGGAACGAGAAGTCCCTCAAACTCGCCGACTTCGGCCCCGACGAATCGCCTCGGAGCCTGCAAATCTACGGGACCGACCCCCACTACACGGGCGAAGCGATCAAGCGCCTAGTGACCGAAGGCAAGGTCGACCACATCGACATGAACTTCGGCTGCCCCGTCCGAAAGGTGACCCGCAAAGGGGGCGGCGCCGCCATCCCGGTCAAGCCCAAGCTCCTACGCGCCATCGTCCGGGCCGCGGTTCAGAACGCCGGTGACGTGCCCGTCACCATCAAGTTTCGCATGGGCATCGACGACACCCTGCTCACCTATCTCGAGGCGGGGCGCATCGGCGAAGGCGAAGGCTGCGCCGCGGTGGCACTCCACGCTCGCACCGCCGCCCAGCTCTATGCCGGCCACGCCCAGTGGTCAGCGATCACCGCCCTCAAAGAGGCCGTCAAGACCATCCCCGTCCTCGGCAACGGCGACATCTGGGAGGGCTGGGACGCCCTGCGCATGATGCGCGAGACCGGGTGCGACGGCGTGGTCGTCGGCCGTGGCTGCCTCGGCCGGCCTTGGCTCTTCCGGGACCTCGCCGACGTATTCGCGGGCCGCGAGCCCTCGGACCCACCGACCCTCGGCGAGGTCACCGACATCATGGTCGAGCACAGCCAACTGCTCGAAGATTGGTTCGGGGCGCGCATGGGCATCCGCGGCTTCCGCCGCCATGCCACCTGGTACACCAAGGGTTTCCGCGGTAGCGCGGCGCTCCGAAACCGGCTGATGAAGGTCGACACCGCCGCCGACGTGAAGCGAGCCCTCGAAGACGTCGACCGCACCATGCCCTTCCCCCCGGACTCGATGCGGGTCATTCGCGGCAAGACCTCGGGGACTCAGAAGGTGTCGCTCCCCGAGGGTTACCTCGACGACCGCGACGACGCGACGCCGCCGGCCCCCGAGGCCGAGGATGGCGTCAGCGGCGGGTGATGGTGACGTGGGGGAAACCGTCGTCGAGGTACCACCTCACGCGACGGCCCACGCTGCGCGCAGCGGTCTCGACGTCGATCATCGTCAGCTGATGGGCGAAGCCCCCCCAGGACCGAAAGACGAAGACATCATCGATCCCCTCGGTGCCCCGCAAACGTGCGATGCGCCGCCCGATGGCGGCACCGAGGTCCGCCGCGGGCCTGCCCCGGTCCCCCGTGTCCCCGGGAGCGGCGTAATAGAAGCTCGCGAGGATGGGCCCCGGGGTCAGTGCGTCGCACGCTCGGAGGACGGCGACCCGGCTCTCGGCGTCGGGGAGATGGGTGAAGCTCCCCCAGCCGAGCAGCACCGCATCGTAGCCTCGGAACGCGAAGGCCGAGAGCGGCGATGATCGGTCCCCGGAGACGGCGCTACAGAGGTCGGCGTAGTCGCCCCGAAGGAAGTCGACCTGGTCCCCGTAGAGGGAGACCGCATGGGCCCGGGGTCGGTCCGCGGGTTCGAAGGCGTCGACCTCGTCCCCCCGCGCGAGGAGCGCCCCGACCTCCCGGCCGCCGCCGGAGGCCGTGACCAGGATCCGTGCGGGGCCCCCGGGCAAAGCCTCGTCGAACCACCGCGTCTCCCAAGGGTAGAGCTCGGTCTTCTCGAGGGGCGCGCGGTAATGGGCGTCGTAGAGTTCGATCCCGAAGCGGCTGCGCTCGGCCGGCCCGAGGGCCTGGGCGAGCACGCCGGAGGCTCCCTCGACGAGCTGCGTCGTCGCAAACTGCAAAGCATCCGTCGCCCGGAGGGTGAAGTGCCCTGCGGCCCGAAGGAACGCACCGCCCTTTCCTCTGGCTCGTTTCCCGGGGCCCATGGAGCCCCGAGCCTACACCGGCGGGAACCCTCTTCGGGGCCCCGGTTCACCATCAAAATCGTCTACCCTTCCGGCCCATGTTGGAGATCGACGAAGCACAGGCACGGATCATGGCGGCGTTTTCACCGCTCCCTGCCGAGAAACGCGCTCTGGCCGACGCCCTCGGCCACTACCTCACGGGCGACGTCGCCGCCAAACACGACGCGCCGCCATTCTCCAACAGCGCGATGGACGGCTACGCGGTCCGGGCCGCCGAGGTCGCCGGCGCGACCGAAGAGACCCCGGTCACGTTGCCCGTCGTCGGAGAGTCCCGTGCCGGCGGACCCATGCCGCCGCCCCTCGCGGTGGGCACCACGACTCGAATCCTGACCGGGGCACCGCTCCCCGATGGGGCCGACGCCATCGTGATGCAGGAGGACACGACGAGGGACGGCGATACGCTGACCATCCGCTTCGCTTCCCCCCCGCGCCACCACGTCAGAGCCCAGGGCGAAGACATTCGCGCGGGGGATGTTCTCCTCGAAGACGGAACGCGGGTCGGCCCCGGCGCCATCGGCCTCCTGGCGAGCCAGGGGCACGCCGAGGTCGCGGTTCACCGGCGCCCCCGGGTCGCGATCGTTTCGACCGGCGACGAGCTCCGGGGCATCGACGAGGCCCCGCGCCCCGGCACCATCGTCGACTCGAACCGCTACGCCCTCGCCGCACAAATCGCCGAGGCCGGAGGGGAGCCCGTCGCCCTGCCCCCGGCCCCCGATGACCTCGACGCGATCTCCGAACTCCTCGAAGAGGCGCTGACCTGCGACATGGTGGTCACCACCGGCGGCGTCTCCGTTGGCGACCACGACCACGTCCGCGAGGCCTTCGAGCGCGTCGGGATCGAGGCCGATTTTTGGAAGATCCGGATCAAGCCAGGCAAACCCGTGACCTTCGGTCGCCGGGGCAACGTCCCGGTGATCGGGCTGCCGGGCAATCCGGTCAGCGCCATGGTCACCTTCCAGGTATTCGCCCGCCCCGGCATCCGGCACATGCTCGGAGACCCAGCCCCTTATCCCCTGGGCCGGGAGGTGCCCCTGGGCCACGATCATCGGCGCAAGGCCGGCCGCCCCGAGCTCGCCCGGGGCAAACTACGCACGACCGACGACGGCCTCGTCGTCGATCTCTACCCACGGCAGGGCTCCGGCGCCATGCCGTCGGTGGCTCGGGCCGACGTATTGGCCCTCTTGCCCGCAGAACGAGACACCCTCACCGCGGGTGAAGGGGTGCTCACCCTGCCTTTCGCCCCGGCCCCCGGCGGCGAGGTGAGCCCCTTCGGGAAATAGCCCGGCCTTCCGGTACGTTGCCCGGGCAGACGTTCGACGGAGGCTGCTATCCTCAATAGACCAACCCGGGGCGTACGCCGTCCCAAGCATTCCGTGGCCACCATGATCGAGGGCAGCAAGCGAAGTCGATGAACGACCTTCGGGCCATCCGTCAGGCGATCGCGGGGGTGCGTCGGCGTATCCGCCTCGAGCGCGCCCTCGACGTCGGGGTGCTCTTCGTGGTGGTGAGCCTCGGCCTCGCGGGCACGGTCCTCGGTCTGTCGAAGGCCGGCTTCATCGATGCCGAGTTGGCCCGCGGGTGGTTCGCCTTCGCCGCCGCCCTGCCGATCCTCGGCGCCCTCGCGTCGGCGCTGCGCCCGGTCCGACCGCTCCTCGCGGCGCAGCTCCTCGACCGGAGCCATCACCTCCGCTCCCGCCTCGCGAGCGCCCTCGAGTTCGCCGACCAGCCCCCGGCAGAGCGTTCGGCCTTCGCCGAGGCCGCCATCACAGACGCCGTCCGCCACGGCAAGAGCCTCGATCCCCGCCGGGCGTTCCCCATCCGGCCCCCCAGGCACCTCTTCGCGGCGTCCATACTGGCGCTCCTGGTCACCGGCCTGACCACCCTCGAAGTTCCGGAGCGCCTGGCCATCGTGTCGCCTCCCCCACGCCTGCCCCTGCTCCTCCATCCCGATGACCTCGACGCCTTCGGGACCGACCTCGACGAACTCGTCCGCCAGAGCGAGAGCAGCGAAGAAGTCACCGAGGCCGCCCAGCGCTTCAACCAGCTCATCGAAGATCTCAAAGACCGGCGCCTCGACCGGACCGAGGCGCTGAGGCGGATCCGTGAGCTGGAAAACCGCATGTCCGAGGGCCGCCGCGCCGACGCCGAGGCCCTCGAAGACGCGCTCCGGCAGCTCGGCGACGAGCTCAGGCGCTCGGAGCTCACCCGGGCCGCGTCCGAGGCCCTCCGCGACGCAGACCCCGGCGCCGCCGAAGACGCGATGCGGGAGCTCGCTGCCCAGCTCCGAGAGAACCCTCCGAGCCGTCGCGAGCTCGACCGTCTCCGGGATGCGCTCCGCCGGGCCGCCGAAGCGGAATCGCGCGACCTCAGTGAGCAAATCGAAGAGCAGCGCGAGCGCATGAATCGACTGCTTCAGCGGGAGCGCGAAAAGCAGGGCTTGAACGAGCGGGACCGCCGGCTGCTCAACCGCAGGCGCCGGGAGCTCGAGCGCCTCGAACGCCAACAGCGCGAGTACCAAGAAGCGCGTCGAGAGCTCCAGCGGCTGCAGCGCGAGCTCGGCCAGGCCGCCGAAGACCTGAACCGCGAGGCCGGGGGCTCCCAGGATGCCCAGGACGCCGCAGACTCCGTCGACCGAGGCGCCGACGACCTCAACCGTATGGCCCGGGAGCAGATGTCCGCGGAACAGATGCGGCAGATGACCGAGCAACTGCGTCAACTGCGCGAAATGTTGCGCCGCCAGCGCCAGCAGCAGGCCCAGAACGGACAAGGGCAGCAGGGGCAAAACGGACAGGGGCAAGGCCAGAACGGACAAGGCCAAGGGCAGATGGAGCGCTTTGTTCTCCGGGCCCAGGGACAGAACGGCCAGGGCGGACAAGGGGGCACGCGCATCGTCGGCCCAGGTCAGCAGGGTCAGCAGGGTCAGCAAGGCCAAGGCGGCCAGCAGGGCCAGACCGGCCAGGGCGAGGGACAGGGGCAGAACGGCCAGGGACAGGGAGAGGGCCAGGGCGAGCGGGTGTTGCAGCTCGGAGGCCAGGGGCAAGGCCAGCAGGCCATCCTCGAACTCCCCGGGATGGGTCAGGGGCAAGGTCAGGGGCAGGGACAAGGGCAGGGACAAGGGCAGAACGGCCCCGGTGCCGGCCAGGGCCACGACCCCACCATGCTCGACGACCCGACCCGCCTCGCGGGGTCCCAGAGGAACGTTCGCGTCGAGGGCGAACAGAGCGAAGGGCCTACACGCTCCGAGGTGATCCTCTCGGCGGCAGACCGGGGGTTCGCCAATACCCGCTACCGCGAGGTCTACACGGATTACGAGAACCACGCCGAAGAGGTACTCGAACGGGACGAAGTGCCCGCCGGGTACCGCTTCTATGTGCGCCGGTACTTTCAGTTGATTCGGCCACGAGACGGAGAGGCGAGCGAATGAGTGAAGACACGGGCCAACCGACGACCCCCGAAGAACAGGTCGAGCGCTTCGGCGAAGACATCGGCCGGGTGAAGGCCGAGATAGGCAAGATGATCGTCGGCCAGGAGGAGATCCTCGACGGGGTCCTGACGTGCCTGCTCTCGAGCGGCCAGGCTCTCCTCGAAGGAGTCCCCGGCCTCGGCAAGACGATGCTGGTGCGGTCCCTCGCTGACGCCCTGCACCTCGACTTCAGCCGCATCCAGTTCACCCCCGACCTCATGCCCGCAGACATCCTCGGCACGACCGTGATGAGCGAGGACATCGGCGGCAGCGGCGAGATGCGCCTGGAGTTCCGCAAGGGCCCCATCTTTTCGAACATCGTCCTCGCCGACGAGGTGAACCGAGCGACTCCGAAGACCCAGAGCGCCCTCCTCGAGGCCATGCAGGAGCACTCGGTCACGGTCGCCAAGACGACCTACAAGCTCGACGAGCCGTACTTCGTCCTCGCGACCCAGAACCCCCTCGAGATGGAGGGCACCTACCCGCTGCCCGAGGCCCAGCTCGATCGCTTCCTCTTCAAGCTCCAGGTGGAGTTCCCGAGCCACGACGACCTCCACGCCATCCTCGACCGGACCACCGGCAACGTCGCTCCCGAGATCAGCCCGGTCCTCGGCAAGGAGGACATTCTCGCCATGCGAAGGGTCGTCCGGGACGTCGCCGTCGCCCGCCACGTGCAGGACTATGCCATTCGGGTCCTCGAAGCGACCCATCCCGAGCGGCCTGACGCGCCCGACAAGGTGAAGCGCTATGTGCGCTTCGGTGCGAGCCCCCGGGGCGCCCAGGCCTGCCTCATCGGCGCCAAGGTCCAGGCGCTCTTCAATGGGCGCTTCAGCGCATCCGTCGACGACGTGCGCAAGGTCGTGGCTCCGGCCCTTCGCCATCGGGTCATCCTCAACTTCGAGGGCGAGGCCGAGGGCGTCACCACCGACTCCGTGATCGACGAGATCCTCGCCTCCGTGCCCGAGAGCAAGTAGCGCCGGGGATGTTTCGCTGGCTAAAAGGAGACCCGCGAGGTGCGGCCCCGGGGAAGACGGACCCGGCGCACGCGAGGCACCAGGACGAGCTCTTCGACGAGGAGTTCCAGCGTCGCCTCGAGTACCTCGCAATCGTGTCTCGGAGGCTCTACGCCGGGCGAACCCGCGCCGAGCGTCGTTCGAAGAAGACCGGCAGCGGCATCGAGTTCGCCGACCATCGCCAGTACGCACCGGGGGACGACTTTCGCTACCTCGACTGGAACGTATACCAACGCCACGGCCGCCTCTTGCTTCGCCTCTTCGAGGAAGAAGAAGACCTCTCGGTCTACGTGCTCATCGACTGCTCGCGCTCGATGGGCATCGGCAATCCGCCAAAGCTCGACTACGCCAAACGCATCGGCGCAGCGCTCTCTTATATCGCGCTCGCCAACCTCGACCGGGTGAGCGTGCTCTCCTTCGACGACGGCATGTCCGAACGGCTCTCCCCGACCCGGGGGAAGAACCGCATCTTCAAGATCTTCCGGTTCCTCACCCCCCTCGAAGCCGAAGGGCAGACGAGCCTCGCCGACGCGATGCGCACCTTCGTCGCCCAGAACAAGCGACGCGGTGTGGCCATCCTGATAAGCGACCTCTACGACCCCGAGGGGTTCGAAGACGGCATCAACCAGCTCCGCTACGCGAAGTTCGAGCCCTATGTGCTCCAGGTCTTCGACCCCGCCGAGGTCCGCCCCCCGCTCCACGGCGACGTACGCATCCTCGACAACGAGACCGGCGAAGCACGCGACGTGACCATCACCGCCCGGGTCCTCGAGAAATACGCAGCGGCCCACGGCGCCTACCGCAAGCGCATCGAGGATTTCTGCGGTGAGAAGCAGGTCCCCTACGTCTCCCTCGAGACGACGGTGCCCTTCGACGAGGCGGTCCTCCACATCCTCCGCCGCGGGATGATGGTCGCTTGATGCGGCTCCTCGATCAGGACGCGCGATGGAGCTGCCCGGCCTCTCCATGGCCCAGGTGCTCACGACCCCCGCCGTCGCGGGGGGCGCGGTCGTCGTGCTCTACCTGCTCAAGCTCCGGCGGCGCACCGTCACCGTGCCCTTCGTGAAGCTCTGGGAACAGATCCTCGCCGAGAAGCAGACGACCCGTCTCTTTTCCCAGCTCAAGCGCCTGCTCTCGCTCCTGGTGGCCCTCGCCATCGTCGCCGGCCTGGCCTTTGCGCTCGGCGACCCGCGCTATGAGGGCGCGACGGCCTCGGGGCGCACCCTCGTCGCGTTGATCGACAGCAGCGCTTCGATGCAGGCGACCGACACGGAGAGCGGGGGGCGCATGGCGGCGGCCCGGGAGCGGGTCAACGGCCTCATCGAGGGCCTCGGGCCGGCGGACCGGTTACTCATCGCGCAGATGGACGCGACCACTACGCCCGTCAGCCCCCTCTCGTCGGATCCCCGGGTACTCAGGGACGCCCTCGCGGGGGTCCGGGCAGAGGACGTCGCGGCGGACCTCGGCGCGGGCCTGCGTTTCGCCCTCGACGTGCTTCGGGGCCAACCCGACCCCGAAGTCGTGGTGATCTCCGACGGACGCATCGACGCCCCCCGGGCCATCGCCGACCGCATCACGGCCCGGGGCGTGCGCCTCTCCTACGCGGTCGTCGGCGAAGCCTCGCGGAACGTCGCCATCACCGCGTTCTCGGTACGCCGTTATCCCCTCGACAAGAGCCAGACCGAGGTCCTCGTCGAACTCTACAACCCCACCGACGAGGACGAGGCCATCGAGCTCACCTTGCTGGGTGACGGTGCCCCCCTCGACGTGCAAACGGTCACCGCGGCTGCCGGAGAGCGGACGCGCCGCTTCTTCCGCAACATCTCCGGGGCGGACCAGACCCTCGAGGCGCGCATCAGCCTCGCCGACGGCACCCAGGACGCCCTCCCCGTCGACGACCGCGCCTACGCCAGGCTCCCCGAACGCCGCCGAGCCCGGGTCCTCGCCGTGACCCCCGGCAACCTCTATGTCTCTGCCGCCCTCCTCCTCGACGAGTACCTCGACGTGACCGAGATCTCACCGGCTCAGTATGCCGGGACCGACGTCGCCGGGCGTTTCGACGTGGTGGTTTTCGACTCGTTCGTGCCCACCACGCCCCCCGACGCCCACGCCATCTATCTCTATCCCCTCGTCGAAGAGGGGCGGACCGAGCCCTTCGCCGTGACCGGCTTGAACCCGAGCCCCTTCTTCGACCGCCTCGAGCGCCACCACCCGCTGCTCGCCTTCACGGCCCTCCGCGACGTCAATGTCTCGGAGAGCCTCGCCATCGAGCTCCAGGAGGGCGACCGAGTGGTCGCCGGGGATGACCGGACCCCCCTCGTCGTCACGGGTTCGCGCAACGGCCATCGCATGGTCGCCCTCACCTTCGACCTCAGGAAGAGCGACCTGCCCTTGCGCGTCGCCTGGCCGCTCTTGCTCCTCAACTCCATCGACTACTTCGTCGCCGAGGATGCGGCCTACGTTTCCAGCTACCGCACCGGGGAGACCTGGCACGTCCCGGTCCCAGCGGGGCAGACTTCGGCCACCATCGTCGACCCCGACGGCGTCGAGCGGCAGGTTCCGGTCGTCGAAGGGCGCGCGGTCTACGCCGGCACCCGCGCCGGATTCTATTCGGTCCAGACTGGCGAACACGAGGAACGCTTCGCCGCGAACCTCGGCCCCGGCGAGGAGGCGCGCATCGAACCGGTCGCCCAACTCGACGTCGAGGGCCTCATCGCCGAGGAGCCGAGCGTCGGCCGGGCCGGGGTGCGTCGGGAACTCTGGATCTACCTCGTCTTCTTCGCCCTCGCGATCCTCGTCGTCGAGTGGTTCACCTATCACCGCCGGTGGACCGTATGAGTCGCCGGGCGACCTTCGACCTGGTCCTCCTCGTCGTGGGCACCGCAGTCATCGCCCTGGGCCTCGAGGCCTACGTCGGTGACCGCGCCCTCGCGGCCACCATCGGCGGCGAAGAATACGAACTGCTGGCGCCGGGCATGCTGGTAGTGCTCGCGGCCATTCCCTTCCTCGTCTGGGTGGGGAGTCGGTCCCTCGCGGACCTCCCGCGGCTTCAGCGCTACCTGGCGCTCCTGCTTCGGATAGCTCTCGTCGGGGTCCTGGCCCTGGGTCTATCTCGCCTCGCCCGGACCACCGAAGCGACGCGCATCAGCACCATCTTCCTGGTCGACGTCAGCGAATCCGTACCGGACGCATCCCTCGTGGGCGCCCGAGAACACCTCGCCGCCGCCTGGGCAGCCCGGGGCGACAACGACGTTCAGTTGGTGACCTTCGCCCGCGATGCCCGGGCCATCGCCCTCGCCCAAGACGCGGACGAGGTCCCCGAGATCACGCGGCACGTCGAAGACAGCCCAGACGCCCAAGGCGCCCAAGGCACCCAAGGCAGCCAAGGCACCCAGGACACCCAGGACACCGGTTCGACTGTTCGCGGTGACCGCGGGGGAGGCGGCACCTCCCTGGGTGCGGCGACCAACATGGCCGCGGCGTTGCAGCTTGCGTACGGCCTTTACCCTCCGGGGCACCTGCGCCGTGCCGTCATCGTGTCCGACGGGGGCCAAACCGAAGGGGACCTCCTCGCCGAAGCGAGCCGGTCTCGGGGTTTCGGAGTGCGCCTCTACTACCACGCCCTTCGCGAAGGAGCGCCCGCCGAGGTCGCCATCCGGGACGTCGACCTCCCGGAGCGCATCGAGGTCGGCGAACCCTTCCA
>QMMC01000030.1 GCA_003647065.1 Deltaproteobacteria bacterium
CGGGAACGGGAACGGGAACGGGAACGGGAACGGGAACGGGAACGGGAACGGAACCGGGAACGGAAGCGGGAACGGAAGCGGGAACGGGAACGGGAACGGGAACGGAAGCGGAACCGGGAACGGAAGCGGAACCGGGAACGCCCTCGGCCCCCGCCGGCGCCCCCGAGGTCCTCGACCCGGACAACTTCGACGACCCCGAAGGCCAGGACCTCGGCGACATCACGGCGGCGCCGATCCTCGACGGCCTCGACTCCTCGTGGCGATGGCAGCAGGTCTTGTCCGCGCCGCGCATCGGCTCCCGCCTCACGGCGGTGACGGTCGATCCCCGCAACCCCAACCGCATCTTCGTCGGCACCGAAGAGGGCACGATCGTCCGCTCCCAGGACGGCGGCATCACCTGGCGCGAACTCGAGATGGACCCGGTCGTCACCACCCGACGAAACGTCTCCATCCGGACCCCGGGGCTCCCGGAGCTCGGCGCCCGGGTCCTCGGCGGCCTGACCCTCGTCGCCCTGCCCCCGGGACAGACGCGGCCGGTGAACATCGCGGTGATACCAAGCGTCGCCTACCCGCAGTTCTGGACGCTCTCGACGAGCTTCGCGGGCTCCCGCTACATCAAGCCCTTCATTTTGAACCGCCCCGGCGAGGGCGTGACGCTCCTCCGGGACGCGACGGCCAGCCGGTCGACGACCCCGGTCAATCAGATCGCGGTCTGCACCGGTGGGACCTATTCGCTGCTGGTCGCGTCGCGGAACGAGGTCATGGGTTCGACCGATGGAGGCCTCACCTATGTGCGCGCCCTGCGCCTGCCTGGCCGGATCAGCGTGCGCCGGGTCGTATGTTCGAGGCAGGACCCCAATCAGGTCATGGTCGCGACGGACTTCGGCATGTACCGGAGCCGGGATGGCGGGGTCACCTTCGACCCGGACCTGACCAGCCGCCCCGGAAACCCCGCCCGGGACGTGGCCTTCGGCCCGGGCCCCGACGGGAACGAGTACGCCTACGTCGGCTCCTCCGCCCGGGTCTACGCCGGAGATCCGGACTCCGACACCGGCATCGAGATGGTCTACCCCGACTTCAACAATTCCTCGACGGCGCCCTGGGAATCCGTGAACTGGATCGAGACCACCGCCGACGGCCACGTCTGGGTCGCAACCAACGACGGCGTCCGGGCCTCCTTCGACCGGGGGCAAAACTGGGAAACCATCGGCCGCACGCTCTTGAGCCGCCAGGTGTCCGGGCAAATCACGGTGGGCGTGAACGAGCGCGGCGGACGACGAGTGGCGGTGCTCGTCAAGGATTGTCCCCACCGCGGCGCGTGCCGCGGCAGCCTCGTCTACGCGAGCGATGACAACGGGCAGACCTGGTTTCCGTTTTTCCAGGGCGCCACCCGCCGCAACCTCGCCCAGATGGCCGCCGCCCCCGGGGCCCCGGGGGTACCGCCGAGGTGGTGGGTCGTGACCGGCGGGGAGCTCTGGGCGACGATGCCCGGCGGCACTCAGCTCGCGCCGGATGTCGACCGCGGGTCCCAAACCTGGGCCCGCCGCACGCTCCGGGACACCCCGGACATGGACCTGGTCATCGAGCAGATCTTGAACAGCCTCCAGCTCAACCGCGAACACCTCGAAGGCATATTCAGCGCCATTCGATGGCGGAACCTCGTGCCGGGACTTCAGCTCCAGGGCTGGTTCGAGCGCCGGAGCTTCAACCGCCTCGAAGACGAAACGATAAGCGGCGTCATCAATACACGCTGGGTCGAGAGCTGGTCGAGGAACGACTTTCGCGTGAACGGCTGGCTGATGTGGCGCCTCGGCTCCCTCTCCTACACCGAGCGCGAACTCTATCCGACCCGCGAGCAGCTCTACGATCTGAGACGCCAGGTCTCGTTCATCGCCGAAGACGCCTGGCACGAGCGCGCATTGCTCTTGCAGCGCATCGCCCGGGGCATGAGCGACCGGCTCCAGGTGGAGATCTTGAAAGAACGAATCACCGTCCTCGAGACGGTGCTCGAAGTGTGGCTGAGGCGACCGCTCTCGACTCTGCCCTCTGGACGTATGAGAATCGAGGAGGTCGAACGATGAAGACGCTGATGATGGTAGCTGTCCTCGCGGCAGCTGCGCTCGCACCGACGCTCGCCGCGGATACCGCGGCGGCGCAAGGCAATGACGCCGTCGCCGCGGCCCGTCAACAGATGCGCCACGAGCCCTCGGTCGCCGAGACCGTGCGCGTCTGCCTCGAGTACTTCCGCGTGGACCCGGCCAACTTCGATGGCCTCCGGACCGCCGCGAAGACCCGAGGCCTCCTGCCCACCCTCGCCGGTGGTTACGCGTATCAGGACGACCGCTTCACCCGCATCGAGGACACCCTCCCCGGCGGCGGCCCGGCGGTGAACCCGCGCAACGAGGAGAACTGGAACCAGGGCTCCCACCTCTTCACCATCGGCGCCATCTGGGATCTGCGGGAGCTGGTCTTCAACGCCTCCGAGGTTCAGGTCTACGGCCTCATCGGCGTCCAGCGCGATCTCATGCTCGAGGTAACGCGTACCTATTACCTGCGCCGGCAGCTGCTCCTGCGCCTGATGCTTCGCCCCCCGGAAGACCCCCTCGCCTACGCCGCCCTCGAGATGCGCGTCGACGAGTTCGGGGCGATCCTCGACGTCCTGACCAACGGCTGGTTCTCCTCCGAGACCGAAAGCCGCCGGGCGGGCAGCCGCGGCGGCAACGACTGACGGGTCGTGCCCGCGACTCTGAGGGGAACGGCCCTCGGCGTTTCGGTGTACCTCTTCGATGAATCTCCTGCTTCTTCACGACGACGACTTCGATTCGAAGGACACGGTCCGACTGGCCGATGACCGGGCGCGCCACGCCCGGGAGGTCCTCCGCGTGCGGGCCGGAGACCAGCTGCGGGTCGGGCGCCTCGGGGGCCGGGTCGGCTCGGCGGAGGTCCTCTGCAACAGCAAGGAGGCGGTGGAGCTCCGAGTGACCCTCGACTCGGATCCGCCTCGGCGCCCGGGCATCGATCTCCTCCTCGCCATGCCGCGCCCGAAGGCCCTCAAGCGATTGCTACCCGCCATCGCGTCGATGGGCATCGACCGGGTGGTGCTCCTGAACGCCGCCCGGGTCGAGAAGAGCTACTTCGACGCCCAGGCTCTCTCGGCGGCGACGGTGGAACGCCTCTTCGATCTGGGTCTCGAACAAGGGCGCGATACGATCCGCCCACAGCTCACCGTCGAGCGCCGCTTTCGGCCCTACGTGGAGGACCAACTCCCAGAGGCAACGGCCGGCGCAACCTGCGTCGTCGCCCACCCCGGAGCCTCGGACGACGAAGCCCCGAGCCTCGACGGGCCTCGCCTCGTCCTCGCCGTCGGCCCCGAGGGCGGTTGGATCCCCTTCGAGCTCGACCTGCTCACCGAGGCGGGATTCCAGAAGATGTCTCTGGGCGTACGACCTCTGCGCACCGAGGTCGCGATCCCGGCGCTGATCGGCGCGACGGGACGACTGCGCGGGGTCTGAGCAAGCTCGCACCGGCGAGGTCCCTTGCCTTGCACGGAGCCGTCTACGGCCCATGCTCGCGCACCATGTCCAAGCAGCTTTCCATGTTCGTCGTCATCGCAACGCTCACCTCCGCGGCCTGCACGTCGAACGGTCGTACGCCCATCCCCACCGATTCAGGCGCCGGGGACACCAGCACGACCGACACCGGCGCGGAGGACAGCGCGATGATCGACGGTGCGATGGACGGTGCGATGGACGACGCCACCGCCGACTCCGGCACGACAGACAGCGGCACCGACGACAGCGGCACACCGATGGACGGAGCCATGGGCGACGGTGCGATGGACGGTGCGATGGACGGTGCGATGGGCGACGCCGCCATGAGCGATGCCGCCATGAGCGATGCGACGGTCGACGGCGCCATGGGCGATGCGGCCAGCGACGCCGCGACCGATGCGTCCTCTACGGTCTGCACGGCCTTCGACCTCGGCATGGCCACGGGCGCGGCGGTCGCCTCGGGCGACCTGGCGGGCGCGGGCGACGACGGTCAGGGAAGTTGCGGCTCGAGCCTCGGCGAAGACCGAGCTTACACCTGGACCCCCCCATCGACGGGCATGTGGACCTTCGACACCTTCGGTAGCGACGCCGACACCGTGCTCCATGCCCACCTCGGCGCCGAATGCGTAGCCGACGAGATCGACTGCAACGACGACACCTTTGGTTTTCAGTCGCGCCTCGACCTCGACCTCGTCGCCGGTACCCCTGTGACCATCGTCGTCGACTCCTACGACGCATCGAGCGCCGGCACGTTCACCCTGCGCATCACGGCGACCGCGTCGATCTCGGCCGACGAGACGGGGGCCTGTGACGATGGCGTCGACAACGACCTCGACGGCACCGTGGACTGCGCTGACGTCGAATGTGAGCTCGTCCCGAGCTGCTTCGAGGTCGGCGCCAACTGCAGCGACACCATCGACAACGACGGCGACGGGGACCTGAACTGCGCCGACAGCGACTGCTATGGGTATGCGGCGTGTGTCGAGTCCGTGTGCGACGACGCCGGCGACGAAGACGGGGACGGCGACGTGGATTGCGACGACGCCGACTGCCTAACCGACGCCGCCTGCGAGACCTGCCCCGCCAGCACCATCACCAGTGTCGGCACGACCACCGGGACCACCACCGGCGAGACGAACAACCGCATCGCGACCTGTGGCGGCGGGACGAGCCCGGACCGGACCCATCTCTTCACCGCCCCGGCGACGGGCATCTACACCATCGACACCGTGGGGACCGCCCACGACACTGTGCTCTACGTCTTGGACGGCGCGTGCGACGGCCTCGAGATCGCCTGCAACGACGACCTGTCGGCGTCGGACTCGGACTCGTCCTTGTCCCTCGACCTCGCCGCCGGCCAGACCGTCGTGATCGTGGTCGACGGCTACGCGGGGGGCAATGGCGACTACAACCTCAACATCGCCAGCGCCGCGATGACCTTCAGCGCCCCAGCCGCCGCCGGCGACCTAGTCATCACCGAACTCATCCAAAACCCGAGCGGTACCGATGCGGGTCGCGAATGGTTCGAGGTGGTGAACACCACGGCCAGCACCCTCAATCTGAACGGCTGCATCTTCGCGGATCTCAGCGTCGATGACTTCACCGTCACCGGAGATCTCCTGATCCGCCCCGGCGAGTACGCGGTCTTCGCGGAGAGCGGGACCCCCGGCGGCTTCCGCCCGAGCTACGACTTCACCAACCAGATGATCCTCTCCAACGCCGACGACGAAATCATCCTCACCTGCGCCGGCACCGAGATCGACCGCGTCGAATACGACGGCGGCCCGGCCTTCGTGACCCCCAACGGCGCCACCATGAGCCTCTCGGGCTCCATGACCGACCACATCGAAAACGACCGCGGCGCCAACTGGTGCTCGAGCCCCCTCTACATCACCCCCTACGACGGCGTAAACCGCGGCACCCCCGGCTCCATGAACCCCGACTGCTAAGTTGGGGACGCGAGGTTGCTTAATTGCATTACGCCGGAGCCCGGCCACCGGTCGCCTGCGAAGGCATCGGCCGCGTAATGCAATTAAGCAACCTCGCGTCCCCGGTCGCTAAGCGAGCAGTTTCGCGGCTTCGATGGCGCCGTAGGTGAGGATGCCGTCGGCGCCGGCGCGTTTGAAGCCGAGGAGGCTCTCGAGGAGGATGCGCTCCCAGTCCATCCAGCCGTTGTCGGCGGCGCCGCGCATCATCGCGTACTCACCGCTGACCTGATAGGCGTAGGTGGGCACGCCGAATGTCTCTTTCACGCGGCGGACGATGTCGAGGTAGGGCATGCCCGGCTTGACCATCACCATGTCGGCACCTTCCGCGAGGTCGAGAGCGACCTCCCGCAGAGCTTCGTCGCCGTTGGCCGGGTCCATCTGGTAGGTGCGCTTGTCGCCCTTGCCGAGGCTTCCCGAAGAGCCGACGGCGTCGCGGAAGGGGCCGTAGAACCCCGAGGCGTACTTCGCCGCGTAGGCGAGGATGCGCACGTGGTCATAGCCCTCGCGGTCGAGGGCGTCGCGGATCGCTCCGACCCTTCCGTCCATCATGTCGGACGGCGCGATGACGTCGCAGCCAGCCTTCGCCTGGTTCACGGACTGCTTGACGAGCACGTCGAGGGTCTCGTCGTTCACCACGTAGTCGCCGCGGACCAGTCCGTCCTGGCCGTGGGTGGTGAAGGGGTCGAGGGCCACGTCGCAGACGATCCCGATGTCGGGGACCGCCTCTTTGACCGCCCGGACCGCACGGCAAACCAGGTTGTCGGGGTTGAACGCCTCTTCGCCGTCGGGAGACTTGTCCTTCGGGTCGGTCACCGGGAAGAGAGCCACCGCCGGCACCCCGACCGCCGCCGCCTCTTTGACGGCGTCGACGAGGAGGTCGACGGTCAGCCGGTTCACACCGGGCATGGAAGGGATCTCCGTGGACTCGCCGGATCCCTCGCGGACGAAGACGGGCCAGATGAGATCGTTCGTCGACAAGACATTTTCGCGGATGAGCCGACGTGACCAATCGTCGCGTCGGTTGCGGCGCATGCGCACCCGCGGGAAGGCCGAAGGAAACCTGTCGTTGTTGTCGTTCGCCATTGGGCCCGGATGATACGGGAAGACGCCGCGTGCCGCTGCTATTGCAGACCCAACCGCTGACCGACTTCGACGCAGTCGGGGCGCCCCGGCTCTTCGGCCAGGCAAGTGGCGACATGACTCGCCGCGAGGTCGGGGCGAATCGGGAAAAGGGCCTCGGCGGCGAGGGCGTGGAATCCGCCAGCGGGCTGGAAGCGGTGGAGGCCCGTCGCGGCGGCGTCGAGGGCACCCTGACGGTCGCCGCTGACGAGCAGCGCCCAACCGAGCTGCGACAGGTAGCGGGGCTCCGAGGGGTCGAGGTCTGCGGCGCGCCGGAGGGCTGGCACCGCCTCCGCGGCGTCCCCCTCTTCGAGGAGCGTCGCCCCGTAGTACCCCCAGCCGTGCGAGCGATCGGGAGCGGCTTCGACGACCGCCCCCCAGAGCGTGCGCTCGTCGTGATAGTCGGTCGTATAGAGAGCGAGGCGCAGCCCGAGGGCGAGCAGGTAGGCGGCGACGGCGAACTTGAGGGCGCCGCGAATGCCCGGGCGCCGGGCGACGAGGACCGAGAAGCCGGCACCCAGCAAATCAACGAGCCCCGGCGCGAGGCCCGCAAAGGGCAGGTAGAGGTAACGCCCAAAACCCGGCCAGACGAGGGTCGCGATCACCGCCGCCGGGGCGAGGGTCGAGGCATACCAAACGACCGACCAGGCAAACGCGGGCTGCTCCCGGCGCTTTCTGAACACTGCGAGGAGGACCACGACCACCACAGCGCCGATGGCGAGCACGACGGTGAGCCCGAGGGCGCGGTAATCCTCGCTCATCGAGTGCACGTAGACCCGCATCGGAACGGTGAGCTCGAGGGCACCTTCGGCGAGGAGAACCGGCAGGCGAACGAGGGCCGCGAGCAACTGTTTCGGATCGCTATGCGTGCGTAGTCCCGAAAGTATGGAGACGCGCAGAGCCAGATAGACGACGGCGGCCGCGACCAGAGGCAAGAGGGACGTGAGCGACGCCTTGGAGCGGAGCGATGAAAGAGACGGGAGCGAAGAGAGGGGGGCGCCAACCTCGATGACGGCGCCGGTGTCGTCTGGTTCTTGCGCCTCTTGCGACTTTCGGGACTCTTGCGACTCTTGCGACTCCTGCGCTTGCCGTGATTCCCGTGGGAAGAGAGCAAAGGCGGGCAGCGCGAGGAGCAGCACCTCTTTGCTCAGCAGACCGAGCAGGAAGAGCACGCCGCTCAGCGCGAAGAGCACCACCGGCCGTGGGGCAGAGCTCTCTCGAGCATCCTGGGCATCCTGGGCATCGCGACCGCGCAGATAGACGAGCAGCGAGCTCACCCCGAAGAGGGTCGCGAAGAGGTCGGAGCGCCCGTCGATCCACACGTGGGCCTCGGCGAGGTGCGGGGTAAGGCCAAAGATCGCCGCGGCGAGGGGAGCGAGGTGACGGCGCCGCGGGTCGAGAAGGCGCCGGCCGAGGAAGAAGACGAGGACGACACAGGCGAGGTGGGTGAAGAGGTTGGTGAGGTGATAGGCGAGGGGGCGACGCCCACTGAGCGCCGAGTCGACGAAGAACGTAGCGAGGGTGATGGGCCGATAGGTGTCTACGCCGATCGCGTCGTCTGCAGCGTCGAACCCCTGAGAGACGTAGAGCGTGCGGTGGGTGAAGACCTCGGGGAGGTTCGCCATGTCGTGGATGACGTCGCCCCGGACGATGACGGTGAGGTCGTCCCAGACGAAGCCGTTGTCCAAGCGATGGGCCGTCGCCCCAACGACGGCGAGGAGGGCCGCGCCGAGGAGCAGGAGGTCACGTCGTTCCGGCCGAGGCACGGCGCGCATCATAGCGCTGTCGGGGCGGTTCGTGTCAGAGGGTCTCGAAGTGCAGCCCGGCTCCCTCGAGGCGCTCGAGCAAGGGCTCTCCGAGAGCCACCGCCGTGGTCAGTACCCCCGCGCGGTCCGGGGTGCGGTCCCGGTCGAGGGCGAGGCAGAGCGCGCACTCGCCGAGCATCTTCGACGTATCGCCGTAGCCCGGATCGCCGCCGCTGACCTTGGTTTCGAGCACCTTCCCGCCGGCTCGGGCGACGAAGCGCACCTCGAACCAACCCCGAGCAATTTCTTCCTCGGTCGGGCCCTGGCCAGGCTTCTTGAACCGATAGAGCAATGCCCGGGTCGGCGCGGTCTGGGTGAGCAGAGCGATGGCACCGAGACCGACAGCGGCGCCGGCGATGGTCGATGCGCGCTTGAAGGCGGCGTAGTGACCGTAGCGGAAGTCGGGCCCGTAGCAGTCGAGGGCCCGGGCGGAGCGCTTGACCACCTGGGGGTCGATCGTCGGCAGGGGCGCGACCCAGCGTCCGATCTGGCGTTCGAAGCGCACCCGCCCCTTGGTGCCGCCGACCCGGCGAGTGTCGCTGGACTGCCTCTTCGGGCGCGGGCCCTTGGCCGCTTGACGCATGCGCCCCATCGCCTCGACGGCGCTGGTCCAGGTGCCCCCGCTGATGACCCCGCGGGCCCGGACGAAAGCCTCGAGGGTGATGGGCACGTCGTCGGGGAGCTGCTTCACGGTGAAGAACGCGCCCATGTCGTGGGGCACGCTATCGAAACCGCAGCAGCTCACGACCCGGACGCCGGCCTCCTGGGCCGCCTCATGGTACCGGGCGAGGGTGAGGTCGACGTACTCGGGCTCGCCGGTGATGTCGGCGTAGTCCGCGCGCTCGGCGATGCACGCCTTCAGCACCGGTTCGCCGTAGCGAAGGAAGGGGCCGGCGGTAGTCGCGACGACGCGGGTCCGGGCGGCCATCGCCCGAAGGCTGGCCTGGTCGTCGAGGTCGGCCTGGATCACGCCAACCTCGCGGCACGATCCATCGAGGCTCACCAGCTCGTCGAGGAGCCGCTCGAGCTTCATGGCGTCGCGGCCGGCGATGGCCCAGCGGATGAGAGACCCGCCGTACTTCCGAGCGAGGTACCGCGCGGTCAGGCGACCGGTGAACCCAGTTGCCCCGAAGAGCACGACATCGAAGTCGCGGCCGCCCGTCGCCATGCCCGTCGCCATTTGCCCCCTCTCGCCGTGCTAGCGGCGGTTTCCGAAGAGGCGCAAGAGCATGAGGAAGAGATTGATGAAGTCGAGGTAGAGCCGAAGCGCGCCGTAGACTGCGAGGTTGGGCGCGCCGGGGTTCTCCGCGGCCATGGCGCGGATGCGCTGTACGTCATAGGCCGTGAGCCCGACGAAGATGAGCACGCCGAAAATGGTGATGCCCCAGTAGAGCATCGGGCTTGCGAGGAACATGTTCACCACCATCGCGATGATGATGCCGATGAGGCCCATGAAGAGGAACGAGCCCCACCCTGACAGGTCCTTCTTGGTCACGGTCCCGAAGACCGCCATCGTGCCGAAGGTGCCGCCCGTGATGAAGAAGGTCGAGGCGATCGACGCCTCGGTATAGGCGAGGAAGATGAAGGCCATGGTGAGGCCGTTGAGGGCTGAATAGAACAGGAAACCACCGACGGCCCCGGCCGTCGACATCCGGGTGATGCGCGCCGAGAGGAACCACACCAGCGCGAGCTCGCCGAAGAGCAGGCCGTAGAAGACCATCGGGTTGCCGAAGATGAGGTTGGTCAACGGCGGCACGTGGGCGACCGCATAGGCGATGAGGCCCGTGAGCCCGAGGCCCACCGACATCCACCAGTACACCTGCGTCATGAGCGCAGAGGCGACCTCGTTACGAGCGTGGCTCTGAGCCTGAGCGAAGTCGGGGCGGCGATGTTGTAGGGGCTGCATAAGCGGTTCCTCGGAGGCCGGGGGAGCCCCACGTGATGTGCCGACTCTCTAGCGCGGCAAGGGCACGATGTACATCCCCCGGCGGATGCGCCACCCCTCCTGGGGACTACGGCAGATCGTCAGCGCTGGACCTCACCAACGGATTTCGTGTTCAGAGCTGATAAACGCTCACGGCACGAGTGCCCGCGGTGGGCGCGGCAAGGGGGATCAAGACCACCGCCGGCTCACCGGCAGAAAGAGCATCGATCCGTAGCGTGGTCGTGGCGCCCGGGAGGGGCTCGTCGCCGGCATCCTCGACGGCGTAAGCGCCCGTCGCCGACTGGAGCCGGGCCGGTTCACGCAGGATGGGCGTCGCGCACCTGTTCGTCATCTCGATGACTCCCGACCCAGAGGCGCCGGTCAGAACGAGCACCTCGGGGGCGATGTCGAGGCACGGGGTCGTTGGCTCTTCCGTCAACAGCCCAGCGTCGGTCACGCGGAGGTCGATGGGGAGAGAAGCGAGGGCGCCATCTTCGTCCACGACGTGCATGCGCAGGAGCTCCCCAGAAGCCGCCTCGAACGCGAGGCGAAAACTCCCGTCCGCGGCCACCGCGGTCTTTTCCGGAGGCAGCTCGCGGTCGAGGTTCCACACCCAGACTTCGCCCGTGGGCGGGTCGATCGAGCCCGCCCCGCCTTCGAGGGAGGCCATGGGCTCGGATGCCGGCAGCATCGGATTGTCCGCGAGGAGCATGCCGTCCAGTGCGTCGGGGCTGGCGCTCGCCGTGGGCCGGAAGGTCGGATTGCCCGTCTCGGTGGCGATGCACCCGATGGCGCCCATGAAGACGCCGCTGAGTCCGATGACGGCGACGATGGCTATGAGGCGATGAGTCACGATTCGTCTCCCTTCCCGGTAGTGAGCGGAAAAAGCTGAATGGCGAGCTGCACGACGCGATCACCGTCGCCCTCGGCGGCCTCCATGGCAATGATCTCCCGGCGGAACGCGCGGATTCGTTCCTTCAGCAGCGGGATCGCCTTCTCGGGCAGGCAGAGGGTCACCCCCGATATGTCCCGCTCCCCGCGAGGAACTATGTCGATCGACTCCATGGCCTTCTTCATCATGACGCCGTGGTAGTGGCCGACGTGCATGCCGGCCGTCTCCGGCCCCGTCGAGACCACCTGGTCGGCGCGGGTGATGGATCCATCGGGAGCCCGTGAAATCATGCCGAGCTCTTCGAGTACATCGAGGGCGCCCTTCGCGTCGGCCTCGGCGATGGGCGGGATGAGCTGCTTTGCGACCCACTTGGGGTCACCGCGAAAATCGGAGCGGGGGAGCATTTCGCGGATGGCAGAGATGTACCACTCGGAGTGGTAGCGGTCGTGTTGAGCGTCGAGGGGTTGGGCGCGGCGATAACCCTGGTACTCGGAGAGCCGACGGTAGGCCGCACTCTTCTCTTTTTGGCTCTTGGCCTGGCCGAAGCGCACGAGTTCGCAGAAGTAGCTGGCCGCGTCACCCTCGAGGTCGAGGGCCTCGGCGTAGCGCAGGGTCGTTTCCGCCGCGAGGTTGCGCTCCCCATCGATCACGCGCTTCAGGTGGTTGGGCGCCCGGAGGCCGGCGCGGCGAGCGAACCATCGGTAGGAGAAAGTCCGCGTCGTGCGCTTCTTCTCGGCGTAGTAGTCCGACAGGTACTTCCGAAAATCGAGGTACCCGAAGACATCCCCATCGCCCTTCACGATAGCCTCCGTTGGGTAATGCGAGCGAGGGGCGGACCCGCGGACCGGCGGAAATCGGGAGCGTCGCGGTGAACGCTCCCCCCGATCGGCATCGAGCTCAGGCGCCGTCCGGCACGCAGATGCCGCCGTTCAGATCCGCCGTGCAGAGCCACGTGCCGGTTTCCGGCTCGCAGACGCAACCGCTCGGCGCGGTTCCCATGGTCGTGTCGCACACGAAGCCCTCGGCACAACCCCGGTCGAGGCAACCCTCCGGATTGTCGCCGGGGCAGACCGGCGCCTCGTCGGCGGAGCACCAGATCGTCGCGCTGCAAAGCGTCACCTCTCGGCAGCTCGCATCGGCCGGGCAGTCCTCCCAACGCTCGTGCGCCGTTTCGCCCTCGTCGCAGCTCGGGTATGCGAGGCACGTGGCCCCGGTGGAGGAGCACCAGATCGTCGCACCACACACACTCTCCTCGCGGCAGCTCGCGTCGGCGGGGCAGTCCTGCCAGGACTCGTGGGCGGTCTCCCCGTCGCCGCAGCTCGGGACTCCGGGGCAGGTGGCCCCGTCGGAGCACCAGACCGTCGCGCCGCAAAGCGTCTCTTCGCGGCAACTCGCGTCGGCCGGGCAGTCCTCCCAGCGCTCGTGCTCCGTCTCCCAAACCTCGCAGCTCGGATACGCGAAGCACGTCGCGTCGCAATCGCCATCCGGCTCGGCGCAGAACTCGTCGCACTCGCCGTCGTCGTACCAGCCCTCGCTGGCGCAGATGTCCGCGCCGAGGTCGGTCGAGCCGCCGAGGGAGCGCGCTTCGTCCTTGGTGAACTCGGACCGCTCCATGGAGCTGGTACAGGCGCCCGCGAAGAGGGCAATGGCCACGGTGAGGGTGAAGTGGATTCGGTTGTCGTAGGTCATCGTCGTGTCTCCCCTGCCGAGCTCCCCGCTCAGCAATGTCTCGACCTGATCTACGACGAAAAGCCACAAAAGCTATCCTAGCATGACCACAATCCGTTCCCCCAAGGATACACCCCAACCGCCACAGCGTTGTTATTCTTCGCTATTTTGACATACAACGACAACAACACACATCCCATTGGGATACAAGCACACCTCTAGACGGTGGCGCCTGGACGCCCGGAGACTCTCCCACCTGCTATCCTGAGACGCATGGTGCGTTCCTCAGTCTTGGTGCTCGCGTCGTTGGGGGTCTTCCTCAACGCGTCCTGCGATGAGCAGAGCACGGCGCCGCCGGGCGGAGACTCCGGGAGCGTTGGCGCCGAGTGCCGCGATGCCATCACCCGCTGGGACGCGGCACATCCCCTCCCCGACGCCACCCTGACCGTCGTCCTCGACGGGAGGCTCATCACCGGCCCTGGCGGGACGAGCCCCGACCCCGGCGCGGACGGCAGCAACGGCACCGTCGCCGCCGGCACCGTTCCCCAGGACATCATCGTCGAATTCACCGAGCCCATCGACGTGCGCGGCATCCGCCACTACCCCGCGCCCTCCGGAAATCCAGTCTCCCACTACGAAGTCTTCCTCGGCGATGACACCGGATGCGACGAGTACGTCGGCGAAGCCGTCGTCGACCTCGGGCCCTTCTATCAAGACGACCTGGTCACCCCACGCGTCGCATCTCGAGTGCGCATCTCGGTCCTCGAGGTCCACGGCGGCGGCGACGAGTTCACCGTCGCCGACTTCGAGATACTCGCCGGCGCCGACTTCGAGACCACTCCAACCACCACCATCCCCGTGGAGGTTCCGTGGACCTGGGACGCCCAGGCGCGCATCCCCGGCGTCGGCCCCATCACCTGGCAACTCACCACCTCCCCCATCGCCATGGACCTCGACGACACCGGCCTCCTCACCTGGACCCCCCACATCTCCCAGGTCGGCCCCCACATGGTCCACGTCGTAGCCCGCCGCGGCGACGCCTCCATCGAAAAACACTTCGTCCTAACCGTCGAACCCTAACGGGGACGCGAGGTTGCTTAATTGTCTTACGCACCCTTGGGGACGCGAGGTTGCTTAATTGTCTTACGCCAGAGCACTTTTGTAGCAACTCGGAGCTGCTCAGCCCGACAAGCTCGAGTGCCCCGCAATGCCCGTACAATAATCACCGGAACCTTTGTCCACCTCATCAGCCGATTCGTAGACGGCCGATTCGTCTTCGACGACGAAGGCCGGTCCGAATACCTGTTTCGCTTGGGTCGCGCTCTCGCCTCGACGGATTGGGTGCTTATCTCGTATGCGCTGATGAGTTCCCACATCCACCTCGGGATGATCGCGGGCGCGATTCGGCTATCGGAGTGGCTGGCGCCCGTCCACAACTCCACCGCCCAGTGGATCAACCGCCGGTCCCGAAGCGCTGCGCCCAAGACGCTAGGGCATGTCTTTGCCGACCGCCCGGACACGGATTGTTACGCGCTCCCCGATGCCGGTTCCATAATCGCCTACCATCATAACAACCCAGTATCGGCGAAGGTCGTCACCACGGCCGCCGAGAGCAACTGGACGAGCCATCGGGCCTACCTGGGACTCGACCCCCAACCGCCCTACCTGGATGTGAAGCGGGGACTCGTTCTCTCAGGATGCTCAACCGATGCCGCGGGCCGACGTGAGTTCGGTCGAATCGTTCGCCGCCGCGTCAACCAGGACCTCGAATCGATCAAGCCCATAGAAGCGCCCCCCGAGGAAACACCGTCGTCCGAACCACCATCCGGCGCACTCATTCAGGCTCCTCCACCTCCGGAGCGAGTGGTCCACGCAGCCGCGTTAGCCGTCGGAACCCCACTAACGGAGGTCTATTCACGGGCGCGCGGAGACAACGTGATTCAGGTCCGACGACTTGCGGTACTGGCGTGGTGGAAGCTCGGCGGTCGAAGTCTCGACATGGCGAGGGAGCTAGGGCTGGCGCCGAGCTCGGTGAGCCGGCTACGCCAACGAGCGCATGGGGTGCCTGCGGAAGTCGTCGAGGCCGTCGTCGCAGAAGCGCTGCGAGCCGCCTGAGACACCGACACGTACATCACGGCGCATTCACCGGAACCACGGCCGGCGTAAGACAATTAAGCAACCTCGCGTCCCCACTACTCGTGGGAACCTCGGCGAGCGTAAGACAATTAAGCAACCTCGCGTCCCCAACTATTCCATGTAGCCGATGTTGCGGAGGCGTTCGGCGGCTTCTTCGTCCATCTCGACGCTTTGGCGGACGACGGCGCCTTCGCGGGCTACCTCGGCTTGTTCGACGAGGGTGGTCATGGCTTGGCGGACAACGCCTTCGCGGCCGGCGGCGAGGTTGGCGGCTTCGCCGGGGTCGGTGTCGGGGCGGTAGAGCTCGACGGCTTCGAGGCCGCGGGGGTTGCCGGGGTTGGCGGTGATGAGCTTCCACTCGTCGGTGCCGCGGCGCTCGCGGACGGATTCGAGGACGTTGCCCTCGTGGCTCTCTTCGGCGTAGACGACGTCGGTGCCTTCGAAGAGGTCACCGCCCTGGACGCCGTCGGGGACAGCAACGCCGAGCTCGGTGAGCAGGGTGGGCATGAGGTCTACGGACTGCACCCAGTGGCGCACCGAGGTGCCGCCGCGGCGCGCGCCGGGGAGCTTCACGAAGAGCGGAACGTGGACCTGCTCGTCGTAGAGCGTCGTGCCGTGCCAGAAGCCGCCGTGGTCGCCGAACTCTTCGCCGTGGTCGCTGGTGACGATGATGGTCATGTCGTCGTAGACGCCGTCGGCCTTCAAGCGCTCGATGAGCGTGCCGAACTGGCTGTCCCAGTATTCGATTTCGCCGTCGTAGAGTTCACGAAGCTCGTCGGCCTCTTCGAGGTCCGGGTGTTGGTGGGCGGCCCGGGCGTAGCCGTTGCCCGAGTAGGGGTGCACGAAGTACGGGTCGTGGGGGTCCATGTAGGCCGCAAAGACGAACCACGGCTGCGAGGGGGCGCGCTCGAGGAAGGAGAAGATGCCGGCGTTGACGGCCTCGGCGTCCTGATAGGCGGTGCCGGGCTCGACGCTGCCGCGGGCGGCACGGATCTTCTCGACCGACTGCCGGAGGAACTGAGCGAGCAAGAGCTTCGAGGCCGCGTCGTCGGCGCCGAGCACGTACTCGGGCTCGAGGTAGCGGTATTCGTCGAAGCCCTGCTGGAAGTTGAAGAAGGGCGCGACGTTGAAGTTCGTCACGAAGCCCGTCGTGTAGTAGCCCGCGCCCTGGAGCGCCTCGGGCAACGTGGTCAACTCGGTCGAGAGCTGGTCGCTCTTGGCCATCACGCCATGGTTCGACGGAAAGCGCCCGGTCAACATGCTGGCGAAGCTCGGCCGGGTCCAAGACGCGTTGGCGAAGGCCTGGTCGAAGCGAATCGCGTCGTCGGCGAGTGCGTCGAGGTTGGGCGTCTCGATCCCTTCATAGCCGTAGCCGGGCAGGTGGTCGGCGCGCAACGTATCGACGACGATGAAGAGTACGTTGCCGGCTCCCTCGGGAGCCGTTCCGCGTCCATTGCTCGGGGCAGCCTCGACGGGGCCTCCGGCGAAGACGGCACCCACGGTGATCAGGGCGACGAGGGAAGCCACGACGACGGGTGAGCCCCAGGCGCGCAGCATCACCCGGGCGGGAGTACTGGTGAGCATCCACCGGAGCGAGAAGGAGAGCGCGAGATAGACGAGGCCAGCGCCGGCGACACAGCCGAGGGCGACGCCGAGGCCGAGGGCGCTCTTGAGCACCAGTTCTTCGTGGAAGACGTCGCGGCGCACCCGGAAGAACCCGAGCGCAAACGCCATGCCCGCGACGAGGAACGCCGTGGTCCGGGCGTAGGCCAAGGGCTCGGCCATGGGCTTCGCCCAGTCGACTTTGGCCTCGAGGAAACGCCCGGCGAGGTAGGCGACGACACCAAATGCCGCACCGCCCAGGGCGAGGAAGATGCCGTAGGCGATGGCGCCGTAGGAGAGCACCCCGAAGCCGACCCGGCCGCCGGAATTGTAGATGACGACGCTCGCCTCGGTGAGGCCCACCAGCACGCCGGCCAGGAGCCCCGCGCCGAGGCCGAGGGTGAGGCCGCTCTTCCAAGAGGCGAAGGGCATCGCGAGGCCACGCAGGCGCTCGAGCCAGCCGGGGGTCTCCTCGTCTTCATAGGACTTGTGCACCGCGTCTTCGCGGCCTTCGTCCTCGACGACGATGTCATCGCGGTAGCCGCCCCTGCGCAGCATGAAGGGAATGGTACCAAAGGCCGAGACGAACATCTCGGCGGTGAAGCCGACGATTGGGATCAGCACCGCCACGGCCGGCGAGAGGCCCACGGCGGGCGAGGTGTAGAGGGCGACGGCCGTCGCCTCGCGAAGACCCACCCCGTTGATCGAAGCGGGGATGATGGTGCTCATGATCTGCAGCGAAGAGCCGAAGAAGACGATGCCGAGCGAGAGGTCGACGCCGAGCGCCTGGGCGGCGCAGACGTAGATCATGTTGTTGAAGGCGTGCACCAGCACGCCGAGGCCGACGGCCTGAAATACGAGGGTGAGCTTGCCTCGGTAGGCACTGACCGCATCGACCATAGTCGTGACGCGGACCTGAATGGTGTGCGGCAGGGCGCGCGCCACCAAAGCGAAGAGCTCGGGTTTCGCGAGCAACGTCAATCCGACGGTGACCAAGACGACGAAGAAGCCGTTGATCATCAACACGCCCTCGAGACCGAGGAGGGAGAAACCCGAAACGGACCCGGCCAGGACGACGAGACCAAACGCCACTTGCCCGAGGACCTTCTCGACGCCGGTCACGGCCGTCGCCCGAGCGAGCTTATTGGTGCGCGCCGCCGTGTCGAAGAGTCGCCACCCGTCGAGACCGAGGCCCCCGGGGGTGAAGGCGCCCCAGAAGCGTCCGATGAAGAACGAGCCTACGAGCCAGCGCCACGGCGCTTGGATGCCCTGGCCCCGGAGGAGGAGGCGCCAGCGCACGACGGCAAAGCCAATCGCCGTGAGCTGCATGCCCACGGCGGCGACCCACCACCCGATGGACAGATCACCGAGGCGGGTGACGAATTCGTCCGCCCCCTCCCGGCCCATGATCTTGCCGAATACGAAATAGAGCATCGCCACGCTGAAGCCGACCTTCAGCAGCGTGCCCACGAGCTTCTTCTTGGATCTCGGCGCCTTCGCCTCGGTCTCCGTCTCGCGCATTGTCGCCCTTCACTCGATTGACGGTCCCTCGCCCGAGAGCCGCCGACCTCTTCGGGTAGCCCGGCAGGGGTGAGGGGTCAAATTGTCGACGTTTATGGCCGCTTCGCCTCCGATCCGAAGCGCGTAGACGCAGCGGCCGAAAGTGGCATGATGCGCCCCGTGCGCCCACCCAACTCAGTCCTATCCGTCGTCCGCTACGCGTTTCGCCTGCCACCGAAGGCCCTCTATGCCTTCGCCGGGGGCGCAGCCCGCTCCGACGAGGGCGCCGTCCTCGACCCCGCGGTCGCCGCCCTCCTCGCCCTTTCGGACAAGCTGCGCATGCCGAGCTTCGTCCAGATGACGCCGGCCCAGGCGCGCCAGCGCCTCCGCGACGACACCGCGTTGGTCAAGCCGCGATCCGAGCCCATGGCGGACGTCGAGGACCGGTCCATCCCGGGCCCCGCCGGCCAGCTGCGTATCCGCATCTACCGGCCCTCCCGGTCGGCAAATCTCCCCGTCGTCATGTATTTGCACGGCGGCGGTTTCGTCGTCGGTGACCTCGAGTCCCATGACGCCATCTGTCGGCGCATCGCCCGCGGGGCGTCGGCCATCGTCGTCGCCGTGGACTACCGCCTTGCCCCGGAGAACCCCTACCCCGCGGCCGTCGACGACGCCGAAGCCGCGTTCATCTGGATCACCGAAAACGTCGAGTCCCTCGGCGGAGACCCGGAGAGGGTCGCCGTCGCCGGGGACAGCGCCGGGGCCAACCTCGCAACGGCCACCTGCCGCCGGCTCCGAGACGTCGGGCGGCGCCTGCCCAAGGCTCAGATCCTCGCTTATCCCGCGACGGATCTCACCCGAAGCCACACCTCGATCAAGACCTTCGCCAGCGGCTACTACCTCGACCGGCCGACCCTCGACTGGTTCATGGATCACTACATCGCCGACGACGATCAACTAACCGAACCCGACGCCTCGCCGCTCTTCAGCGACGACCTCACCTACCTTCCGGCGACGTCCTTGGTGACCGCTGGGTTCGATCCCCTCCGCGACGAAGGCGCCGCCTACGCAAGGGCGCTTCGCGATTCCGGAGTCGACGTTCGCTATCGCTGCGAAGACTCGATGGTGCACGGCTTCATGAACATGGCGGGCCTCGCCCCGACCTGCGACGCGGCCCTCGAACGAGTGGTGCGCGACGTCAGAGAGCTCATCTAAGGAGATGCGCGTCGCCGGCGGCATGGCGCTCTTCGCCGCCGCGATGCTCGTGACGAGCGCCGCCCAGGCGCAGACCGACGATGATTGGCTCGGCGCCGACAAGGCGCTGCATTTCAGCGTGAGCGCTGGCCTCGCCGGAGGCGGCTACGCCCTTGGCGCGGTGTTCTGGCACGACTACGCGCCGCGCCTGCTCCTCGGGGCGGGCATTTCGCTGACCGCCGGCGTCATCAAGGAGCTCGTCGACCTCGCGGGGCCCGGGGACGCGTCCTGGCGCGACATGGCCTGGAACCTCATGGGCATCGCGACGGGGCTCCTCGTGGCGTGGCTCATCGACGTCGCCATCCGGGGCCTGCCGCCCGCACCGTCAACGGACGTCGCCGCGATAGGTCCTCCCCGGGTGGCGTTCTGATCGCCCTCGTGATCGCGTGAGCGAGCACGGGGGTGAAGGGCCCTCAGGATTCGGTCGTGTCGTCGGGGTCGCTCACCGGAGCTGACGCCGGCCGGCTTTGGCGCTTCTTCAAGCGCTCGCCCACCTGGCTCACCACGTCGACGATGCCGCCAAGCTTCCTATGGGTGCCGCTCGGACGCCGCTGCGGGAGAGGCTCTCGTGCCTCTCCTGGCTCGCCGACTTCTTCTTCGCGAGCGTCGCTTGGGAGTCCCACAACGGGGATAGTGCCAGAAGAGCCCCTGCTGTTGGTGATGATTCTTCAAATCGGCGGGAACACCAAGGTTTCCGAACTGTGGTGGCCGCGATAGGCTCGCCGCGATGAGTGAAAATGAAGCACCTCCGGTCGTCGACGGCTTCCGCTTCGCCGGCATCTCTTGCGGGATCAAGCAAAGCGGTGCCCCCGACTTGGGGTTGATCGTCGCCGACGAGGTGGTCCCCGCCGCGGCCCTCTTCACTCGCAATACGGTCAAAGCAGCGCCAGTGGTGATCGCCGCCGATCGCATCGAGCGGGGCCGCGCCCAGGCCATCCTGGTCAACAGCGGCAACGCCAACGCCTGCACCGGTAAAGAGGGCATCTCCCTCGTGCACTCGACGACCGAAGCCATCGCCGCGGCCCTCGGCGCCGACGTGGACACGGTCATCCCGGCCTCCACCGGCATCATCGGCCAGCGCCTGCCCGCCGAGCACATCGAGGGCGCAGCAGAGGAGCTCATCGCCGACCTCTCCGCCGACGGCGCGGAACGCTTCGCGAAGGCGATCATGACGACCGACCGTTGGCCAAAGCTGGTGCATAAGAAGGTGCCCCTCGGCCCGGGCATCGAAGCGACCATCGTCGGCATCGCCAAGGGCGCCGGCATGATTCATCCGAACATGGCGACGACCCTGGCGTTCATTCTGACCGACGCCCCGACCCACTCGAGCTTCCTGCACAAGGCCCTGCGCAAGGGCGCCGAAGATACGTTCAACGCACTCACCGTCGACGGCGAGACAAGCACCAACGACACCATCATCGCGATGGCTTCAGGCAAGCTGCCCATCTCGCCCATCGGCGGCACCGACCGCGACGCCAAGAACTTCACCGAGGCCATCCGCGCAGTCCTCGAGGAGCTCGGCCAGAGCATCGTGAAGGACGGCGAAGGCGCCGAACACGTCGTCCGCCTCGAAGTGCACGGCGCCCCGAGCGAGGACGCCGCAAAGAAGGTCGCCGAACGCATCGCCAGCTCGCTCCTGGTGAAGACCGCGGTTCACGGCTGCGACCCGAACTGGGGCCGCATTATCAGCGCGGCAGGCATGGCCGGCGTCGCCTTCGACCCCAACAAGGTCGAGATCCGCATCGGCGACGTAGTGGTCGCGAAGAATGGCATGGCCGCCGGCGGTGGCGCTGAGCAGCGCGCCGCCGAAGCCATGAAGGAGGCGGAGTACTTGATCCGGATCAAGCTGGGCCCGGGGAACAGTAAGGCGCACTACACGTTCTGCGACATCGGCCACGAGTACGTGAAGATCAACGCCGACTATCACACCTGAGTTCGCGCGAGCGCGGTACCATCGCGTCCGATGCGATGGGCGGGCGCGTTGGTCTTGGTTCTGGTGACTCCGGTGGTCTGGGGGTCGCTTTCGCCGACGAGCGCCCTCGCCCAGGACAAAGAAGGGCTCCGCGTAGCCATCGGGGGTGAAGCCGGCTGGCGCTGGACGCCCCTCGGCCATGACTCGATCCCCCGGGTCGAGGACACTTTCCAAATGGGCTACCACGCGGCCCTGAGCCTTCAGATCGGTGGCTCGAGCGGCGGCTTCTACACCTACGCGCGCTTCGACGGGTTCGCGCCGACGGGCCTCGACACCTTCCCCTTCATGGCCGAGGTGCGCCTCGGCTACTTCTCCAACGTGCACTACTTCGACGTCGGCGGCCCTCGGGAGTCGACCTCCACCCACTATCAAGGCACGCGGTGCTACGGCAACAGCTGCTACGACCACTACCAGGAGCGCACGACGCGCTGGTGGGAGCCCGCGGGGTGGGTCAACGGCCTGCGCTACATCTACGGCGCCGGGCGTCTGATCTCGGGGACGGAGGTCGTGAAGGGCTCCCTCGATACGCAGTACGCCGCCGCAGCCGCCATCGGCGTGGGCATGATGGAGACCAAGTTCACGACCTGGTTCGCCGAGACCGAGATCCTCTTTTTCCCCGGTGTGCAGTGGCAGGAAGAAGAGCGCTCCGAGTGGGGATGGTACTTCCGCGGCGGCGCCCTCTTCGGCCCGGTCTTCATCGACCTGACGGTGCTCCTCGACCCGGCCATCGGCGGCGAACTCTCCATCGGCGCCGGGTTCATGCTCGGGAACTGAAGCCCAACAAGAAGGCGCCTGGAGAGGTGGGCCGAGGCGAAAGCGCGCCGGAGGCCTCAACGAGAAGGCGCCTGGAGAGGTGGGCCGAGGCGAAAGCGCGCCGGAGGCGTGCGAAGCCGGCAGCCCGCCGGCCCAGGCGCTGGTAGTGCGCAGGCGTGCGAAGCCGGCAGCCCGCCGGCCCAGGCGCTGGTAGTGCGCAGTCCCCAACAAGAAGGCGCCGCGTAGGCGGCCCGAGGCGGCAGCGCGCCGGAGGCGTGCAGAGCCGGCAGGCCGACCGTAGCGGCGCCGGGAGTGCCACCGAAAGAATCGGTTTCAGTCGGGCCGAATCGCGCGGAAGGTGCGCAGGAAGTTCCCGCCGAGGATTTTCTGGATGCGCTCCACCGACCAGCCTTCGTCGAGCATGTACTGCACCAGCCGCGGGAAGCCGACGCCGCCGTCGCGAAGATCCGGCGGGGGCGTGATGAAGCCGTCGTAGTCGCTGCCGAGAGCCGCGTAGTCCTCGCCGACGACGTCGATGACATGGCGTAGGTGCTCGATGACCATGCGGCCGTCCTTGGGGCCGCCGGGGCGTTTCAAGAAGCCCGCCTGAAAGATGATGCCGATGGCGCCGTCGGTGTCGGCGACGGCCTTGATCTGCTTGTCGTTCAAGTTGCGCCACATGTCGCGGACGCCGTCGACCCCGGTGTGGGTGACCAGGAGTGGCTGGTCCCGGTCGTGGACCGCGACCACGTCCCAGAACCCTTCTTCGGCGATGTGGGCGAGGTCGACGTAGATGCGCCCCTCGTTCAACTGCTCGATGAAGAGGCGCCCGTGGTCCGTGAGCCCACGGCCCCCCGACATCAAAGACAAGGGACTCGACGTCCCGCCGTAACCGCTATTCGACAGGTGCACGACGGTGACCCGGGTCAGCAGGCGGTCCTCGATGACCAGGGGCCCCGTAGGCGAGGCGTCGAAGGCGTTGCCCCCTTGCACGGACAGGAGCACGGCGTGGGCGCCGGCCCTCCGCGCGGCCTCGAACTCCCGGAAGGTGCGCACCACCCGCATGCGATCGCCGGTCTGGCCGACGACGTCTGCGAGGCCGGCGATGTTCTTCTTCACTGCCGCGAGGCGCCCCTTCTTGCCGCGGAGAATATTCGTCGCGACGGACCACATGCCGCCGGTCAGTCCGCCGTCGAGGGCCCGGGGAAAGTCGAGGTGACCGAAGAAGCGCCCGCCGAGGGCCAGGGTGCCGTGGCGCTTCCTGAGGTCGTAGCCCCAAAGACGAGGCGGGATGAAGGACTCGATGTGCAGGTCGATCACCTCGGTGCCCCGAAGCAGCTGCACGGCCTCGAGGCTCACGCCCGCCCGGGCTGCGAGGTCGCTATCGCTGGAAAGCGGCGGCAGCTCGGTCATCAGTCGATGCTCATGCAGCGCACGTCGCGAAGAATGGCGAAGTTGTTGCCCTCCCAGCATTCCTCTTCGAGGCCATCCGGGTCCACGACGACGTAGAGGTCGACGCTGTCCATCGGCAGCGTCCCGGTACACGTCACCTCGGCGCACATGCCGACGGTGAGCGCGTCAGCGACCGGAGCGCGGCAGAGTTCGGTGCCGTCGGCGGCCCCGACCCGGAATGCGATCTCGGTCCCGGCGGCCAGCGGCAGGGTGCCGCGGTTGCAAATCTGGGCGGGCAGCGTCGCCACCATCCCCGGGTCACAGAGCACCGAGAGCGGCCCCGCCTCGCTCGCCGCAGTGAGGTCCGCGAGGCCCAGGGCGTCGAGGGCGCCTTGCACGTTTTGGCGAAAATTATTGAGGCTCGGGTCCAACCAGTTCGACGTCCACGCCGAGGTCCGGGGGATCTCGCCGCGGTCGCCGACGTGAGTCACGGCGTAGGCGTGCTGGCTCCAGATGGGACGCGAGGCTGCCCACCGGTCCATCTCGTCGCGGAGCACCACGATGCCGTGATTGACGGCAAAGGTGGACGACGCATAGAGGGGGTCGGTGGCGGGACACCCGAGGGCCCCCGCGTAGTCGTTCACCGCGCTGACGATCTCGGAGTGGAAATCGCCGTCGACGTCGGCGATGACCGGGTTCTCATAGGTAGTCCCGCTCGACCGGGCGGCGCTGTAGCGAACGACGCCGGTCGCCCCGTCGTAGATGCGCAGGAAGCACTCATCGGCGTAGACGGCCTCGGCGGCGCCGTCGGCGTCGAAGTCGAAGACGCTCGACCCGGTCACGTTCGAGCTCGCGTCCTGACTCGGCTGGCTCCAAAGAACGCCGTTGGTCGTGGACGTTGCACACCCCGCGGCGTCACCGCCGGTGACGCAGTCCAGGTCGAAGACCACGTAGGCAGAGCCCCCGGCGCTCGCGAACTCGCGGCGCCCGTCTCCGTCGAAGTCCGCGATGGTCGGCGCCCCGCCGGTGCCGCCGCCGGGGATGGTGACCGGCCCGAAGACGATGGCGCCGTCGATGGTCTGGACCCGCGCCTGCCCCGACGAGATGACCACGATCTCGGGACCGTCGGCGCCGCCGAGGGCGCTGACCGGGAAGTCACCGAGCTCGGCCACCGCGACCTGCCCGCGGACGGGCCCGGCGGTGAAGTAGTCCTCGGGAACCCAGTCGCTCATGGTCGGGTCCCACTCGAAGATGCCGTCGCCGTGAACCAACTCGACCCGGCCGTCGGCGTCGACGTCGGCGAGGACCGGGACCACACCCTGGCTGTAAGGGCGGTAGCCCTGAGACGAACTGATGACACAGCCGTCGTTGTCGTAGACGACGGCGCCGAGGATGAGCTCGGGGGAACCGTCGTCGTCGAGGTCGTGAATCGAGGGGCCGGCCCATTCGTCGGGGCCGCCGGTATTGTCCGGCGTGCGCCCGCCGGCGCCGTCGCAGACCCCCGAGGTCCAGAGGCGCGCAAAGACGCCGGTCGCCGCGTTGAAGTGGAAAGCCTTGAGGCCTCCGTCGTGGCCCTCGGCGATGATCTCGGCGCGCCCGTCTCCGTCGAGGTCTCCGGCGGCGACGCCGGCCGGGCTCATGACCGCGTCGGCGGCGTCCGGGAAAGTGTACTGCTGGGCGCAGGTTGCGCCGTCGATGACGCGAAGGACTCCCGGGTTTCGGTAGGAGCCGGCGGTCGGGAAGCTCGCGAAGACGATGGACGGCGCGAGGGTCGCGGGGTCACCGTCGAGGTCGAGGTCGATGACGACCGGCGTCGCCATGACCTGGAACGAGGCGGGATGCGCATCCCCCGTCGGCGGTCCGGTCCAACGGCATTGCACCTCGGGTACGAGGGACTCGATATCGATCGAACGCTCGCAGGTATCGTCGTGGTCGTATCCCGCTGGCACGCCGTAGGGAACGCAGCGCCCCTCTTCGCAATAGCTGTCGCCCCAGCAGTCGTCGTTCGTGGTGCACGGACCGAGGTCCGAGACACAGGAGTCGAAGCGACAGATCTCCCCGGCGCCGCAGCAGCTCGCCCCGCAGCTCACCTCGGCATCGGCGCAGCCCGGCGCGTCC
Source organism: Deltaproteobacteria bacterium (assembly GCA_003647065.1). GTDB lineage: Bacteria > Myxococcota_A > Polyangia > Polyangiales > B10-G4 > B10-G4. Next base: position 25,675 of record QMMC01000030.1, read on the forward strand.
ATCGGCGGCCGCGTATCCGGCATCGCACCGTCCATCGCCCCGTCGAGGCCCCCGGAGTCGGCCCCGATGCACACGCCGTCGAGGCAGGTCTCGGACGCGGCGCACTCGGCGGAAGTGGTGCACTCGGTCGCCGGAGGATCGCTACTGCAGCTGCAGCCCGCAGCAGCGACGAGGGTGAGAACCGCGAGTAGGCTGGGCAGAGCCGACCGGCACGCGAGGGTAAGAGTGCGCTCCATGGCGCAGCGTACCGCATACGGACTGGGTGGGGAGGAGAGTCACTCGGCGACGACGACGACGACA
>QMMC01000031.1 GCA_003647065.1 Deltaproteobacteria bacterium
ACCACGCGGTCCTGCAGACCGGCCGCTATCCCGAGTTCCTCGTTTTCCACGCTTAGGATCACGTTGGGCAGCATGGGCTACCGGAGGGGACGCGTCGAATCACAGATCTCGGTGAGAACGTGATTCGAGGGCTCACCATCGTGATTCCGTCGAGAAGCACACTCCTGATAGTCTCCTCAATTCCAATCTGAGAACGAGTCGGCTATGGGAGACAGCTTGTGAGCGAGAGTGAGAGTGAGATCCAAGTATCGGTCGTCGGCGCCGTCGACCTAGACATTCGCGTCTTGCTGGTGGCCCTCGAGGTCGAGGTCGCGCGCCGGTATGAACTCGAGTGGAGACCCGGTCTGGTCCACTCCACCGCAGGTGCTCCGACAGCGACGCTGAAGTGGCTCTCCTGGGAGAGTCAGGGCACCTGGCTCGTCATCCCCGCGGGTCCCCCGGGGCTGGAGCTGGCGGCCGCGTTGGCGCGTCGCCTCGGTCGAGCGCTTTCTCTTTTCGCGGCGGAGTGGTTCGAGGAGACTGCGTCTTCTCGTCTGACCACATACGCGGTCTCGCCGACCGGACCGAGTACGATCGAGTCGGTCGAACACCACGACGCGGGTGCCCCGGAGCATCTGCTGCACGAGGCGATGGACACGGTGAACAGCGCGCCGCTTCATGAGCACGAGTTCGCCGTCTTCGACGCCGATGAATCCCCAGAGTCGGCACCGGGCCGGTCGCCTGAGGTCGCACCTCAGAAGGCGTCGGTGCATCAGGCCCGGCTCCAGGATGTGCTCGCCTTGGTCGGCGAAGGGGTCTCTTGCCAGCTCACTCGCGAGGCCCCCGGGGGATACCTTTTCAGGTGTCGGGCGTCCGGAGCGATCTACTCGAACCTCGCGTCCACGAGCGGCGCCCAGTACGAACCCGACGAAGTCTCGCAAATGAGCATCTACCTGAACGGGCCGACGGGAGCCGCCCTCGAGGAGGCTCTGAAGACGAGGGAGCGCCCGCGCGGTGACCTCGAGCCGACGGTCTGGGGCTTCTTTCCGAGGTGAACCGTTTCACGACGAGTTCGAAACGAAAAACGCCCGCCGGCACAGAGCCGACGGGCGTCGTCTTGCGCGAAGCGCTTCGCTTCAGCTCTCTGGAGTCGCGAGGTCGCCCTCGAGGCCCGAGAGATCCGGAAGCTCGTCGAGGTTCGGCATGATGACGATCTCGATGCGTCGGTTCATGGCGCGGTTCTCGGGGGTGTCGTTCTCGACGCTCGGCTGCGTCGCGGCGTAGCCGGCGGCGGCGATGCGGGCCTCGGGGACGCCGGACTCGATGAGGAACCGGGCGACGGTCACGCCGCGGGCGGCCGAGAGCTCCCAGTTGGAGGAGAAACGGCGGCTGCGGATGGGGATGTTGTCCGAGTGTCCGCCGATGAGGAAGGTGCGGTTCTCGATGCCCGCGAGGACGGTGGCGACCTGACGGAGCGTCTCCTTACCTGCGTCCTTGAGGTCGGCCCGGGCCGAGTCGAAGAGGATGCCCTCGGGGAGCTCGACGACCATCTGTCCGCGGACGATGCGAACCCGGAGCTGGCCGGACTCCATCAGCGCTCGGAACTGCTGAATCACCTGGCGGAAGCTGGCGAGGCGGGCTTCGTTGGCGGCCTGACGGGCGCGGGCCTGCTCGAGCTCGTGCTGGAGCGCGTTGCGCGCGCCTTCGAGGTTGTCGAAGCTCACTCCCGCTTCGTTGAGGCGCTGGATCATCTGCTCGTTGCTCTCTTCGAGCTCATTGAGTCGGGCCAGCGAGGAGTCATGCTCCGACTGGAGCGCTTCGAGCTGCCGGCGAAGGTCCGCGTTCTGCTCTTCGAGCTCGTTGCCGCAGCCCGTAACGAGGAGGCTGGCAAAGAGGATCCCGAGAGCCCCAATGAGTGTCGTGTTTCGCATGGCGCGGACTCTACTCGCCTCATCGGCCGCCGAAAACCCCGAACGTGGCCACGGACGCCCCGATTCGTTAGGATTTTCAGCCATGACGGACGTCGTCACCGTAAATGGAGAGCCTCTGTCCCTCGATGGGGTCGATCCGAACGAAACTCTGCTCTGGTTCCTCCGGCGCCACGGGCTCACCGGAGCCAAGGAAGGGTGCGCCGAAGGGGAGTGCGGTGCGTGCGCCGTGGCGCTCCTCCGGGTGCATGACGGGGGCGCCCGCTACGAGGCGGTGAACAGCTGCTTGGTCCTCGCGGCGGCGATGGCTGGTCAGGAGCTGGTGACCGTCGAGGGCATCGCGACCGGTGAGACCTTGCACCCGGTCCAGGACGCCATGGTCCAGGAGGGCGGCAGCCAATGCGGCTACTGCACCCCCGGCTTCATCGTCAGCCTCTTCGCCGAGTACTACCGCCCCGGCCGCGACGGCTACGACCCCGAGGCCATCGGCGGCAACCTGTGCCGGTGCACCGGCTACCGTCCCATCCGCGACGTCGCCCGGGCGATGGAGCCCGTTCCGGAGGTCGGCGAAGGCGACCGCTTCGCGGCTCGCCTCGTGCAGGGCGCGGCGCCGCTCGAGTCCGTGTCCCCGGGCTCGGTGGGCGAAGGAGAGCGGCGCTTCTATCGGCCGGAGACCCTGGCCGAGCTCTATGACGTCTTGGGCCGGGAGCCCGACGCCAAGGTCATCAACGGCGGCACCGACGTCGTCGTCGAGGTCAACCAACGCGACGCCCGCTTCGACGTGCTCGTGTCCCTCGAAGGCGTGGCCGAGCTTTGTCGCTGGGACGACGCCGACGACGCGTTGACCATTGGGGCCGGCGTGTCCCTCAGCCGGGTCGAGGAGCGCGTGCACGGCATGTTGCCACTCCTCGAAGAGCTCTTGCCGCTCTTCTCGTCACGGTTGATCCGCAACCGCGCGACCTTCGGTGGCAACCTCGCCAACGCCTCCCCCATCGGAGACGGCGCTCCGGCGCTCCTCGCCCTCGGCGCCGAGGTAGTCCTGGGCTCGGCGAAGGGGGAGCGCACCGAGGCCCTCGATGGCTTTTTCACCGGCTATCGCCAGACCGTCCTCGCCCCCGGCGAAGTGATCGTCGCGGTCCGTATCCCGAAGCCCTTTCCTCAGCTGGGCCGCTTCTACAAGGTCGCCAAACGCGAAATGGACGACATCAGCACCGTCGCGGCGGCCTTCGCCATCGACGTCGACGATGACGGGCAGGTCACCTCGGCCCGCCTCGCCTATGGCGGTGTGGCCGCGACGCCAATCCGCGCCCACGACGCCGAACGGTCGCTGGTGGGCGCGCCCTTCACGGCGAGCGCGGTCGCGGACGCCTGCGCCGTGCTGAAGAAGACGCTCAACCCGATCAGCGATCACCGGGGCTCCGAGAAGTACCGGAGGGCGATGGTCGAGCAATTGCTGCGAAAGTTCCACGCCGAGACCCAGATGGGAGGCGTGCTTCCATGACCGTGCACAAACATGTCGGCCCCCATGTCGGCAGGGCCATCCCCCACGAGGCGGCCGAGGCCCACGTCACCGGCGCCGCGATGTATACCGACGACCTCGTCGGACGTTACGCCGGGGCGCTTCATGCCTGGCCGGTGATGGCGCCCCACGCCCACGCGAAGGTCGACGGGATCGACTCGCGGAAGGCTCTCGAGGCCAAGGGCGTCGTCGCCGTGCTGACCGCGGACGACGTGCCCGGCGAAAACGACACCGGCGCTGCCCGGCGTGACGAGCCGCTCTTCCCGGAGGTCGTCGTCTACCACGGCCAGGCCGTGTGCTGGGTCCTCGCCGAGAACGAAGAGCAGGCCAAGGTCGGCGCCGCCGCCGTCACCGTGAGTTATACGAAGCTCGACCCCATCGTCGGCATCGAAGCGGCCATCGCCGCGGAGAGCTTCCACACCGACCCCCTGGTCATCCAGCGCGGCGCCCCGGCCGACGTCATCGCCGCCGCCCCCCACTCCCTCGAAGGCGAGCTCGCCGTGGGCGGGCAAGAGCACTTCTACCTCGAGACCCAGGCGTCCCTCGCCTACATCGACGAAGACGGCGCGACCTTCGTGCATTCGTCGACCCAGCACCCGAGCGAGACCCAGGAGATCTGCGCCCGGGTCCTCGGCATCGAAAAGAACGCTGTGACCTGCCAGTCCCTGCGCATGGGCGGGGCCTTCGGCGGCAAAGAGGTGCAAGCGAACCCCTGGGCCGCGGTGGCGGTCCTCGGCGCCCACGCGACGGGTCGCCCGGTGCGGGTGCGCCTCGACCGTCAGCGCGACTTTCAGCTCACCGGCAAGCGTCACCCCTTCCTCGGTCGTTACCGTGTCGGCTTCGACGACGACGGCTCCATCGTGGGCATCGACGTCGAGCTCTTTTCGGACGGCGGGTGGAGCCTCGACCTCAGTGAGCCCGTGATGTTTCGGGCGATGTTCCACATCGACAACGCCTACCACCTGCCCCACGCCCGGGTCGTCGGCCGGGTCGTGAAGACGAACACCACCTCTCACACCGCCTTCCGCGGCTTCGGTGGGCCCCAGGGCATGGTGGTCTCGGAAGAGATCCTCGACCGCATCGCCCGTCACCTCGCCCTCTCGCCGAAAGAGGTCCGCGAGCGCAACTTCTACCAAGAGGGTCAGCAGGCGCACTACGGCCAGCCCATCAAAGACGCGGGGCGTATCGAACGCATCTGGCGGAGTCTGGAAGCGTCGAGCGAGTGGGACGCGCGACGCCGCGAAGTCGAGTCCTTCAACGCTTCTCGGTCCGACAAGAAGCGCGGCCTCGCCATCACCCCGGTGAAGTTCGGTATCTCGTTCACGACCGCCTTCTTCAACCAGGCCGGGGCCCTGGTGATCATCTACGCCGACGGTAGCGTGCAGGTGAACCACGGCGGCACCGAGATGGGCCAGGGGCTGCACACCAAGATGCTGCAGGTCGCGGCCGACGGCCTCGGCCTGCCCCTCGATGCCGTGCGCCTCATGCCGACGCGCACCGACAAGGTGCCGAACGCCAGCGCCACCGCGGCCTCGGCGGGGACCGACCTCAACGGCGCCGCCGTGAAAGACGCGTGCGACCAACTCCGGGAGCGCCTCGAGGAGGTCGCGGGGCGCATCTTCTCTCGCGAGCCCGGCGACATGGTCTTCGCCGAGGGCCGGGTCTACCCCTTCGACCTCCCCGACGACGCTGTGCCCTTCGTCGACGTCACGCGCCGGGCCTACCTCGAGCGCACCTCGCTCATGGCGGCGGGCTACTACAAGACGCCGCACATCGCCTACGACGCCGAGGCCGGCCGCGGCAAGCCCTTCCACTATTACTCCTACGGCGCCGCGGTCAGCGAAGTCGAAGTCGACGGCTTCACCGGTATGTTTTCCGTCCGCCGCGTCGACATCCTCCACGACGTCGGCGACTCGCTCTCCCCCCTCGTCGACCGGGGTCAGATCGAAGGCGCCTTCGCCCAGGGCCTCGGCTGGCTCACCAGCGAAGAGCTCGTCTGGGACGAGGACGGCGTCCTACGGACCTTCGGCGCGAGCACCTACAAGCTGCCCACCCTCGGCGAGTGCCCCGACGACTTCCGCGTGAGCCTCCTGCCCCAGGCCGCCGAAGACGGCGTCATCCACGGCAGCAAAGCCGTCGGCGAGCCGCCCTTCATGCTGGCGATGAGCATGCGCGAAGCCCTCCGCGACGCGGTCGCAGCCTTCGGTGACGCCCCGAAGCGCGTCGAGCTCGCGTGCCCTTCGACGCCCGAGGCGATCTTCTGGGCCATCGAGGCGGTCCGGGGCGGCTCGAATTGAGTTCAGTCTCCGGGAAGGTCGCCCCGGCGACGGCGTAAGCCACGAGTAGTGGACGAGTCCCTCGCATCCATCGTTGCCGGCCTGATATGCCTCGGCCTCTGGGCGGTCATGGCGGCCATTGCCGGCGGCCTCGGTCACCTGCGCATGAAGCGCGTCGAAACGGTCCTCGGGCGCCGGGCCGAGGCGTCGCCGGAGCGGGTGCAGCTCTTCTACGCGGGGGCCGCTGCGGTCTGGGTCGTCGCGGCCGGGCTGGCTCTCGTCGGTCTCGGTCGCCGCGACTGGGCGCGCACCGGCCGAAACTGCCTCTTCATTTTCCTGGGGCACATGACGCTGATCATCGCCCTCGTCCCCTTCGTCATGCCCGGCTCCGGCGCCGTGGGCCCGGACTCCATCGTTCCGATCCTCGTCCTCGCGTGCTCGGTCGTCGCCGTCAGCGCGCTCGGCGCGGCGTTCTTCGCCGCGCGCTGGGCGCTGATTCGAGCGAAGCGCCTCGAAGCCTTGCCCCCGACCGATGCGGTTCCCCTCGGAGCCGCGCGCTACGCGCTCTACCTGGCCAGCCTCGCTCTTTGGCCCGCCGGCCTCGTGGGCGTATTGGTATTCAGCAAGCCCGAAAACGCGCGGGTCGGCGCCACGAGTTTCATCTTCTCACTCGTGAACATCACGGGCATCGCGCTCTTGGTCTGCGTCGCGTTGCCGGTTCTCGCCTACAACTTCCTCTGAGCGAAGCTCGCTGCCGGTCAGGGCAGCGGCACGCCGGGGGCGCAGGCTGCGCCGATCTCGCCGAGATCCATGCCGACGCCGGCGAGGAGGCAACCCCGGCAGCTCGACGAGACGCCGAAGACCAGGAGGCCGCAGTTCGTGAGGATGCACGTCGCCAGCTCGCCCGGGTCCGGGAGGCTGGCGTCGGGAAGGGACACGTCGGGGATCCCGCCGTCGAGGCTCGCGTCGGGGAGGCTCGCATCCGGGAGCATCACGCATTCGGCGGATGCGCAGTCGAAGATCGGGCTGAGCTCTTCGAGGGTGCACGCGAGGAGCGCACCGTCGGCGGCCATCATCCCGGAGTCGACGGGGACCGCCGAGTCGTCGGCACCGCTGTCCACGTCGGCGTCCATCATCGCGCCCGAGTCGGTTGTGCCCGAATCCGCGGGTCCGACGTCGTCCGCGCCGGTGTCGGCGACGCTGGAGTCACCGACCGAGGAGTCGGCGGGAGTTTCATCGTCGCTGCACGCGGCGAAGAGGAGCACACCACAGGCGACCAAAATTGCTCGAATACGCATGACGTCTCCTACCGCGGATCCCCGCCCGGCGCTGCCTTCGCCTGGGGACGGTGTGCGGGTTCTCCCTGGGGGGGGGACTCCGATCCTCATTCGAAGAGCCCTTCGAACCAGCTCTTGCTCTGGTCGGCTGCCGCCGAGAAGGACGGCACGGCGTCTCGGGCGGCGCCGATGGTTCCCCCGGCGGTCGCCGCCCAGTCGTAGGCCGTTCGGTAGACGGCCGTGTCCTCCATCTCTTCGGTGAGGCCGGAGCGTTCGAGTTGGTGGAAGACGAGCTTGATGGTGAAGGTGGCGAAGAACGCCTTGTCGTAGAAGTCCGTCAAGGCGTCCCGGTCCCCATTTTCGCGCAGGTAGCCGAGCAGCTCGTCGATCTCTTCCCGGTCCTGGTCGTCGAGGAGGTCGCTCTCTTTGGCCTGGGTGAGGTAGCGCCGCGTCGCGGCGACATCCTCGTCCTGGTAGGCGAGGTAAGCGCGAATGAGGGCGGTGTCCTCGGGCGGTACGTCGGCCTCTTCGGCGGCGTCGACGAAGCGTTGAAGTTCATCGTTGGCTTCGTCCTGCTCGTCACGCTTCATATAGCAGAGCGCGGTCGAGCCATGGGCGAGGGCCCGGAGCGCCGCCACTCCGGACTTCAGCTCGGCCTCTTCGAGGCCCGAAGAATCTGCGCCGAACTCGTCGAGCATGGCGCCGAGGTCTTCCGGCGGAAGGCCCTCTTCGTCGAGCGCACGCCCCTCGACCACGGCCAGGTCACAGAGCTCTTCCATCGAGTAGACGTAGGCTTTGAGTGCGCGCACGACCGGGCCCAAGCCCGTGACCTGCATTTCGCCGGCGTCGGCCATCCACGCCTCGTAGAGCAACACCTCCGGGGGGATCGGCATGGGGCTCCGCGGGTGAAACTTGAAGGCGAAGAGCGCCATCAACATGATGCCGTGCTCGGTATTCATGTCGATCTGATCGATGATCGCCGCGTCCGGGGCGACCTCCCGGAGCAGCACCGGGAGCACCGGGGTCAGCTCGTCTTCATTGCCTGACTGCACGATCTCCTGACCCTCGGCGCGCAGCGCGTAGAGGGCCCGAGCGAGAGTGAAGAGGTCCTCCCCGGTCGCCACGACGTCCTCCGCCGTGACCGGGTCATCCTGCGTGTTTGCCTGCGCGTTTGCCGGGTCGTCCGCGCCGCCACTGCCCTGGTTGCCGTGGTGGGTGCGAGCGGACAGACGGTGCGCCGCTTCGAGGGCCTCGAGGATGCGTTCCCGTGCTTCCAAGACCTCCGGCTGGTCGCCGGTCTTGGTCACGGCGATTTTCATCGCGACGTAGAGATGGACCTTGGTGGTGTCGATCCTCTCCCGCAGGATCTCTTCGTCCGACGATGGGCCGCAGTTGCAGCCGGGCCAGAGGCTCGACGCCAGCACGACCAGGCAGGCGAAACGAAGGTTCATCCAGGGTTCTGTCTCTGTCGCCACCGACGGCTGGGTGGCGGGTGGGGCATTCTCGCATATCCTAGACAGGTGCAATTGGTAGCCTCACCCCCCTACGTCGCTCTCCTGGTCGTTCTTGCGCTCTCGTCGTCGACCATGGGTTGCGAGGCAAGCGACGGCCCAGCCCTCCGCGTCGACCTGCGCACGGACTATGTACCGGGCCTGGAGTTTGCTCGGGTGCGCACGGAAATTGGCGGAGGCACGGGGGCGTCCGGCGCTTTCGCAGACCACGACGCGGCGGCTACCGCGGACTATCTCGAAGGGGTGCGCGTCGGGGAGTTCGAGGGCCTCGACGCCGGCGACCTTTCGCTGACCATCCAACTCCTGCGCTTGGACGGCACGACCCTTGCCAGCCGACTCGCCGTCGTTCGGTTCTCCAAATCGGCCGGCGTCACGGTGCTGCTTTCCCGCAGCTGTGCCGACGTGACCTGCCCTGGTACCGGCGACCCGGCGACGGAGAGGGCCTGCGTCGCAGGGAGCTGCGTCGACCCCACGTGCCTCGCAGGCGATGAGGAAACCTGTGCGCCGCCCCAATGTTCAGAAGCCGCCGACTGTGCTGCCGGCTCTTCGTGCATGTTGCCCGTCTGTCGCGGGGGGGCTTGCCTGCTCGCGACGGATCCCGACAGCTGCGCAGCGGGGATGGTTTGCCACCCGGTGTTGGGGTGTGTGGCGGCGGCGGGCGACGGGGGCATGGCCTGCGAGATTCCCTGTGACCCAGTGCTGCCTCAGTGTGGTTGCGAGCCTGCCGACAGCTGCGCGTTGGCCGAGGATGGTAATCCCGAGTGCGCCCCGACGCCCACTCCAGCTCCAGCCATCGGCGAGGCCTGCGAAGGCGCCGCGTCCTGCGACACGGGCCTCGTCTGCGTATCGCGCCCGGGCGGGCTCTGCGTGCAGCTCTGCCGTGGTGACGCGGACTGCGTCGAGGGCCGGTGCTCCCGGGTCGTGAACAGCGTGGCCGGGGCGCGGACACAATTCCGTAGCTGCACCATGCCTTGCAGCCCGCTCGTCGGAGATACGACGTGTCCGAACGGTACGCGTTGTGTGCTCTCTACTCAGTACGACGTCGACCCCCCCCGGGTCCTCGCCGACTGCGACGGACCCGTTGGCATAAGGCCTGAAGGCGACCCGTGCGGCGACTTCACCCATTGCGCCCGCGGGCTGGCGTGCATCGACGATGTATGCCGTCTGCTCTGCGACCTCGCCGCGCCGGACTGCCCGTCGGGGCTCACGTGCGATCCGCGGTCCTTCTTGAGTGCCGACGTTGGTGATTTCGGCATCTGCGAGTAGCGCGGGTTGGATCTCTTGCGGGAAAACCGCAACCGAGGAGCCGACTCTCCTGGTCTCGACGAGCCGCGTCGGCCGTTGACCTGGCCTACCGCTGCATCACGTCCCATTTGGGACGGTCCACGCTCTCGGCGAGGGCGGCTTCGTCGCCGACGAGGGCGTTGTGGCCACGCTCACGGCCGTCGAGGAAATAGACGAACTCGAGCTGAGCGTCTTCGTCCCCGCGCTCTTCGGCGAAGACCCGGACGATCTCGGTCGGCGGGACGGCGACGTGGCCGACCACGGTGATTGGGGGCACGCGCAGCCCCGGCCCATCGGCCTCGGGCTCGTAGGACTTCATGACCAACTCCGAGCACACCACGGTGTCGTCGGTCGCGAAATCGAAGTCGAAGTCGTAGGGGCGGCCGAAATATCCGAAGGCGCGGACGAGGGCGCGGGCGATCTCGACCTTCTGGAGACGCGGGCGTACGGCGGCGACGTAGTCCGCGCCGCAGCTGTGCTCGAGGCTCGCGGCGACGACGCCCTCGCTCACCGCCTCGAGGACCCGGTGGGCGTTGCCGGCGTGGTCTTGTCGTCCGAGGGCGGCCCAGGCCTCGGGGTGCTCTTCGGCCAGGTATTCGCTCAGCGTTCCGTAGCGCTCTTGGACCGCGGGGTCGTCGTCGAAGGCCGCGCGGATGTCGTCCTGGGTGCCGACGAAGAGCGCCGCGTGGGGCCAGAAGCCCGGCAGGCCGACGTTCGACAAATACCAGTTGCGGCGCTCGACGATGATGTCTCCGGGCTCGAGGACCTCTCCGAACGAGACGAGCTGCGCATCAGAGATGAGGCGCCGGTCCGCGGCGACGACCCGCGTATCGCCAAACCACTCCGCGACGTCGCGTTGCACCGGGAACCAGGCGTTGAAAGCGGTGCTCTTCAGGAGCTCTGCCTTGTTCTGAACCGTCGCCAGGACACCCCCGACGTCGACGTTGCCTTCTGCCTCGCGGCGCTGGGAACGGACCATACCGACGACGCGCCCCGCCTCGTCGCCGTCCCCGAGGTGCCGCACGATCCATAGGTCGAACCACTCGCCGCCGACGGCGATGAAGCTCTGGTCCCGGGCCCGGGTCATGCGATTGCGAAACATCGTGAACGTATCCGCGGGCAGTCCGAGGTCGGGCATCGCCTCGTTGAAGAGCGCCTGGATGCGCTCGTTGCCGGAGACCAACTCGAGCAGATCTTGCCCGGCGTTGACCTGGGCACAGAGCGCGGCGTAGGTGAGCCCGTAGGCCATCGCATGCAGATCGGGGTTGCGTTGGTAGTCGACGCCGTACCAGCCCTCCCAGCGATGTTTGAGCGTGTCGAGCTCGAGGAGCGGCTCGAGGAAGGACCACCAGAGCAGTCGGACGGTCTCACGCTCGGTGCGGGTCAACTCCTCGACGTCTTCGCGCTCGAGGAGCCCACCGTGTTGCTGAGCGCTTTCGGTCGCGCGCTCGAGGCGCGCGATCGCCCGCTCGGCGCGGGCGGCGTCCCGGCCGATGGCTCCGAGGAAGTCGTCGTGGCTGAGCTCCCACATGGGGCTCGGCTGGGCCCCGAGGACCCGGCGCGCGAAGGGATAGCCGACCTGGTCCTTGCTCGTCGGCCAAAGGGCAACCGCGGTCGCGCCCCCGAGGGCGAGGACCGCGATGAAGACCCCAATCTTCTTGCCTTTGGTCATAGGCCTGACTCTATCGAAAGCGCCCCGCCGTCACTGCCCCAAACTGAGGATGACGGCCGAGCTGTCGTCGCCGGTCGGAGCGGAGACGATGGTGACCCGGCCGGACCGGGAGAGCTCCTTGAAGCCCTCGAGCATCTCGTGCTGCACGTAGAGCGGCGTCAGGGTCTCGTTGACGATGCGCTGGGCCGCGGCCCGGCCTCGGGCCGTCGTCACCATGATCTCAGCCTCCTGTTCGGCGATCTGGCGCTCGCGATCCATCCGCTCGAGGTCCTGCTCGGTTGCGAGCTTCCTTTGGATCTCTTCGTTGATCGCCGCGGGGTAGGTGAGGTTGCCGATAGACACCGTCTCGAAGACGATGGGCGTCCCGTCGTACTCGTTGTGCACTCGTTCGAGGATGCGGCTCGCGATCTCCTGGGTCTGAGACTGGATATCGTATGCATCGAACTCGTGCACCGTGTCGCGGACGGCGGTCCGGTAGGGCTGGCGCACGTTGCGGATGTACCACTCGGGCATCGCGCCTTCCTCGGCGGTCATCGCGCCGATGCCGAAGTTCTCCACCAAGTCCTTGACCGTGCCCGAGCGGATCGAAATGCGCACGTGGGCCGCGAAGCCGACGTTGAGGTTGTCCCGGCTGAGGATGTGAAACTCCTCGGTGTAGTTCTTGGGCCGGACGTCGACGTTGATCGCGTACTGGCGCCAGACCACACCGGTCGAGGTCGGGCCGACCTGGCTGCCGACGTAGTGGCTGCGACCCATGTAGAGCGGGCGATGCATGATGTAGCCCTCGTATCCCTCGGGGGTCGTCTCGTTGGTGCAAGCGCTGAGGGGCACGAGGATGAGGGCGAGGGCCAGAGCGGTGAATATGCGTTGGGTAGTCATCGCTTCAGTTCCCCTGGTAGATGCGCGGGACGCCGGCGCGGTCGGCGCGGGTCGGGATCACCAAGATCACCTTGGCGTGGGCGACTCCGTCCTCGTCGTCGGTCTCGTCGGCGAGGGTGCGATAAAGCTCAGCAGCTTCGTGCTGCACGTAGAGCGGCGTGAGCGTCTCCTGCTCGATCTCCTGAGACTCGGAGGCCCCGCGGGCTCGGACCTGGAGGATGATCGCTTGCTGTTCGGCTATCTGCTGCTGGACCACCATGCGCTGGCGGCGCTGTTCGGCGGCGAGGTTTGCTACGACGCGCTCCTCGACCGAGTCCGGGTAGTCGATGTTGCCGATGGAGACGCTGAGAAACTCGAAGGGCGTCTCCTCGTATTCGGACGTGAGGCGGGCCATGATCGCGACCGCGATCTCTTCACTCTCGTCCTTGATTTGAAATGCGTCGTAGCCGCGCACGACCTCGCGGACCGCGGTCTTGTAGGGCCGCGCGACGTTCTGGGCATACCAGTCGTTCCCGCTGAAGCGCTCGACGACCTCCTTCGTCGAGCCCCCGCGCAGGCGGATGCGGGCGTGGGCCTCGAACGACACCTCGAGGTTGTCGGCGGCGAAGATATGCATCTGCTCCGACCAGGTCGCCGGCCGCATGTCGATGTTCGTCACGTATTGGCGCCAGGCCCACCCGGTCGAGGTCGGCCCGGCCTGGATGCCGACGAACTCGCGCTGACCAAAGGCGAGGGGCTGGTGAGCCACGTAGCCCTCGTGACCGGGAGGCGTGTGGGGGTTCGTACCGCCGAGGGCGTTGACCATCACCAGGACCACCAGGACCACCGCCGCGACGACGAAGGCCCCTGCGCCCTGGATGACGCGGCGACACCCGCCCGCGGCGATGTCCGCTGGACTGCTCCCGTTCGACCCCTCCGGGTATACTCGCCGGATTTTTCGTTGTGCCATGGGCGGGAGTCTCGACCGGTGCGAGAGGCATGTCGAGCCCGGTGTCTGCCCCGGTCCGGGACCAGGCCCCCTCGGGGCCCGGAGCACCCTTCAGATGAGGATACTCGCGCAGCCGAGCTGCACATCGATGCCGGTATCGGGAGGGCCGAGCTCTTCCCGGGCCATCTCACAGGAGGTCGGGCAGAGGATGACTTCGGTCGGCATGGCGGGGTCGTCATAGTACCAGCCGCCCATCTCGTCGCAGGCCCCCGCGTCCATGCGGCGCGGCAGGAAGGTCGACCCGGACTCGGCGCGCACGATGACGTTTACCCGGTTGGGGTCGAGGGTCATGCCGTCCGGCGGCGGGGGAATGGCGACATTGCAATCGATACGCGACGTGCGGGTCACGTCGGTCGCGACCGACGCGAGGAACGGCGCCCAGGCCGCGGAGCCGTCGCAGATCTTCGCGCGTACCCCGCCGGTCCGCGTCACCAACTCGCTGTAGGTCTGGCCCGGCGAGGGTGGGGTGCCGCCCCCGGGGTAAGTGCACGGAACGTCTGCGTCGGTCGTTGAGCCCCAGCCGTAGAGCGCGCTGAAGGTGTAGCCGTCGAAGAGGGGGGCGTAGGTGGCCGTGAGCACACCGGGGCCCAGCTCACGCGAGTTGAACGGGTTGGGGCCGCCGGGGAAGTCCTCGAGCGATGTCCCGGTGAGGGGCGGGTCGCTTGCGTTGCAGCTGCCGACCGGGAGGGCACAGGTTCGGGAGTTGTCGTCCGTGACGAAGACGATGGTTTTGGTGGCCTCGGGCCGCAGCAGGTCGAGCCACGGCTCGGACCCATGCCGGTCCCCGGCGACGTAGCCCGTCGTCTGCCCCAGGGTGCCGAGGAACTGCTCGACGGGTTGAGTGCTGTGCACGTCGACCTCGACCTGGAAGAAGCGGGGCCCGTCGCCGCACGACGCATCGCCGGCGAGGGGCATCGGGATGCAGACCCCGAAGCGCGACCGGCCGCCGACGGTGATGCGACCCTCGCCGCGCAGCGAGAGCATGATGACTCGGTAGTCGATGCCCGAGGCGCCGATGAGGGCCGCGAAGTCGTTGAGGCCCGTGTTCACCTCGGTGATGGCGGGCTCCATGCTGATCGAATTGTCGACCATCCAGATGATGTCGACGGGCAGTCGTTCGACCTCGGCCTCGACGATGGCGGAGGCGCAGGCCGCATCCGGCGAGAGGAACGAGGTGTCTCGCGGCGGGCCCGTATCGCGGGGAGGCGGTGGGCGCGAGTCCATGGGCGGCGTGCCGGTGTCCGCAGCGCCGGTATCGCCGAAGCCCGCGTCCATCGGCATCGGGTCGTCCTCGCCGCGGGAGCACCCCGCTAGAAGAAGAGAGAGCATCAACGCAGACAGGATGAGGGACCGCATCACACCATGCATGATACGGCGCATGCGCCCCTGATCGCCATCAGCAAACTTCGGCGCCGACGTGGGGTACCTACGGTCTCTCTTCGTCCCGAATCGGTCGAGCTTCCCGGGTGAAGCGATGGTTTTCGGCGTCCCAGGGGAGTGAGCTTTGGCGTTCGCGATGCTCGTCGCATTCTTCGTCGATGTCTTCGCCGTAGCATTCCGAATGGGTGACGCGGTCGACGACCACCTGCACGGTCCCGTCGCTGCGCTCGAATCGATACTCACCGACCGTCGCCCATTCGACCAACGAGTAGGCGGTCACGGTCCGTTTGGAGATGACCAAGGTGTCGGGAGACTCGGCGGAGCTTACGAAGAGGTCGAGGGCACGGACGCGGTGGAAGTTCTCGATGGCGCCCCGACCCCATCCGATCCCGGTTAGGTACGTGTGGTCGACGACGACATCGTGTTTGTCGTCCCCGTCCACGTCCCACACCGCGGCCGACTCGAACGATTCGAAGCATCGGTGGGTCCCGATGGGGCCCAGGTCTTTCTGATCCTGCACGGTGCCTTCGCCGTCCAGGATGACGGTCACTAGGTGAAGGCGCTCGCAGTCGAGGGCGTCTCGGAGGCGTTCGGGGAGCGCCGCCCATTGCTCCATCCGTTCACAGTCGGGAGGCGGGGACTCATCTCTGTTCAGGAAATACTCCTCGAGGGGCACGCCGCTCCTCCGGGCCTCCGCAAGATCTGCCTCGCACTCTCTCTTGGCCCGCGCCATGCGTCTTTCGATCCTGTCCCAGCCATCCTCGGTCCGGCGCCGTCCGATCCACTCGGCACCCTGATTGTAGGTGTGCAGCACAGCGATGAACGCGCCGCCGCCGTGGCGTTTCGCCGCGACGCGTGCGCGAATCTCGTGCGGCGAATGGCGAAGGGCGTCGATCACGGCGTCGATGCGCGCGATTGCGTCCGCGTCGAGCTCCACCTCGAGGGTCTCACCGGGCTCCCCGAATATGGGTCCTTCAGGCTCTGCGGGCTCCGTCGGGGTCGCGGCGGGTGTTTCATCTGCGGCCTCCGGCGGTGCGCTGCCCTCCTCGCTCGTCGGCGTCGGCGCGATGACCTCCGTCGACTCGTTGCAATCACCGCACCCGGCCGAGAGGGCGAGGGCAAGGGCGAGGGGCGTGAATGACGATCGCATGCACCCACACATTACGTCAGTCCTCGCCGGTGTACACTTCTGCCGTGTCGCGGAGTCTTTGGGTCAGCTCGCTACTGCTCGTACTCGCGGCATGTTCCGATGCCGAGGCGCCCGCCCCCGTCTCGACGCCGTCGCCGGCGATTCACGACGATGGCCGCGGGGCGGAGCCAAACGACGGGGAGCGAGCGCAGGCGGCGCGAGAGAGGCGGGATGCCGGGGGCGTCGATGCCGAGGTCTCCGTCGAGAGCGACGGCGTCCAAGTGACCTTCCCGGATGCGATTGGTCCTCTCGACCCGGGTGCCGCGCCCCGGGGCCTCGACGGCACCGACGCGCGCACCTGCCGTCCGTGCCATACGGAGATCTACCGGGAGTGGCGGCGCTCCCTGCATCGTCAGTCGTGGACCGACCCGATGTTCCAGGCGGGCTACCGGCGCTCGCCCCACCTGCCCTGTCGCCGTTGCCACGCGCCCCTCGAAGAAAGCGACGCGGCCCCGGCGGATGATTCCCTCGCCGCAGACGAGGGGGTGTCGTGCGCTGTCTGCCACGTCCGCGACGGCCATGTCTTCGGCCCGGAAGCAGCGGGGGCGGAGGACCACGCGAGCGTCGCGTCGTCGGCGATGGCGACCGGCGCCGCCTGCGCACCCTGCCATCAGTTCAACTTCCCCGGCCCCGACGACATGCCGGGGGCCGTCTTCGACCCCCACGAGCCCATGCAAAACACGGTGGAGGAATGGCGCCGGAGCGAGTTTGCCGATACTCCTTGCCAGACGTGTCACATGCCGCTCCGCACCGACGGCGAAGGTCGGCGCTACCGCAGCCACGAGATGCGCGCGCGCCGGAACCCGGAATTGATGCGCCAGGCCCTCGACGTCGACGTGCAAGCGGTCCGCCGCGGCGCGGAGGTCATCGTACGCCTCACGCTTCGGCCTGGGGTGGTCGGCCACGCGGTGCCGACCGGTGACATGTTCCGCGCCCTCGAGGTCGATGTGTTTCCCGAGGGGCAGCCCCAGCGTCGCCAGCGACGCGAACTCACCCGGCACTTTGGTCCGCGCCTCGCCTTCCGCGATGGAGAGCCGAGTATCCTAGTCCGGCAGCGTCGCGATGAGCGTGTCGGCGGCTCTGCCGGGGAGCCCGAGGCGCTGGTCTTCCGCCTTCGGACGAGGCGTTCGAAGGTGCGCTACGTCATCCGGCACCTCGCCATGCCTCGGGCCGATGCCGCCCGCGACGGCGTGCCCATCGGCCACGTCGTCACCCCGATGGTTGCGGGAAACGTACGCGTACGGCCTCAGTGACGCCCGGGCCCGCTGGGACGCGGCGGTCCCCCCGGGCGTGGGGGTGGGGCGGCTTCGACGGCCGCTTCGAAGGCGTGGCCGTAGGCCTCGCCGAGGTCTCGGAGCTCTGGACGTGCGTCGGCGCATCCGCCGTAGCCGTCGAGGATCTGCCGTCCTTGGCGGATGATCTCGTCCCGGTTCGAAACCGAACTCATGCGCAGCGCACTCACCACTCCTTCGACCAGTAGTGCAGTGTTTTCGACGCAGGTGGCGCTCTCCGTGCGCACCAGCGGCGTGTCGGTCGGGCCCGGGTCGCCCTGAGTGTAGGGCGCCGGCTCGGGCAGGGACGGGGCCTCTCCGAGCCTCACGTTGGTCATCACCGTACGGCCTTCGCGAGCCTGGACGACGTGTACGACCCCAAGAGACTCGGCGATACGCCGCGTGATGATGTCCTCGTCTAGGCGTTCGGCGAGCTCCGGGAGGTCGAAGGTCATGGTCATGGTCACGCCCGGCGAGAGGTCCGCGGGTGCAAAACGAAAGAGGGGACCCACTTCATCTTCGAGGGTGGCCCGGAGCCCGATCTGGTCGGCCAGGGCGCCGAGGCCGAAGATTCGGGAGGTGAGCAGCTGCGCCACGCAGGGGGCAGGGCAATCCACGAGGAGCGTTTCGATGGCGTCCGGATCGGACGCGCCAGCCCATCCGAAAGGCACCCCCGCGGCGGCCTGCATCGCGTCGATGTTGACTCGGGTCTGGATCACGAAGGGGGCATCCGGCGGTCCCTCGGGCGGGGCGGGTGCTTCGAGGCCTGCATCGTAGGCCGCCGTGCCGACGGCGGTGAGCCCCTGGACGACCGTGAAGGACGGCCGCAGTCCGGTAACCAGGCCAACGGCGATGTCGTCCACCTCCGCCCCGACCGGGGAAGTTCGCAGGAGGGCGCCGAGGATTTCCGTGCGTGCGAAGGCGATCATGCGCGGGCGTTCGGCCGGGTCCGCGTAGTGGAGCGCCCCCCCGACTCTGGTGGAGCTCTCGGCCAGGAGGGCTCGCTGGATCCGGGAGGGGCGGAAGTGAGCTCCGATGACGACGGGGCCGGTCATGGCCCAGCGGCGCGCAGGCGTGATGGCGACGGCACCTCCCAGGTCCCGAGCGAGGGGCCCGGTGCCGAGGGCAGCGACCTCTCCTTCTGCCACTCGCATGCGCACCCAGCCGTCGCCGGTGTCGAAGATCACGGTCACGTCGTCGCAACGGAGGGCCCCGGCGGCTCCCGCGGGCCCCGGAAATGCGCCAGCGACGGAAGCGGGCAACGGCTGACAGCCGACGGTTCGCGCCACCGCCAGGAGAGAGAGCAAGAGCGCATTGGGGTCGGTCGCGGGGATGACGGCGCGGTGGGAGAAGACCTCGGGCGGCTCTAAGTTCCCGGTCTGGTCGAGCAGCGCGTCGACCGACATCTCGGGCGCTTCGAAGAGAGACACGACCAACGGGCGGCTGTCATCCCATCCAGCGAGGCTCGGCGGCAGTTGCAGCCCTTCCCCTCGAGCGGCGGTGCGCAGCGCTTCCCAGGGGCCCGCCGCGCCGAGGATATCCCGGAGCTCGTCGGGCATCATGTCACCGGCGACCGACGTCGCGACTCCGAGGAGCACGGACCAGTGGCGAGGGTGGAAGAAGACCGTGGCCGCGCCCTCGTCACCGGCGGCGTCGAGCAGTTCCTGGCCGCGGAGGTCGTCCTCGGCAGCCGGGGCCGCGCTAGAAGTCGAGGTCACCGTCGGGGCCTCGGCCGCGGGCGCAGACGAACCACCGCAGGCGGCGAAGAGTGAAGCCGCCGCGAAGAACGGCAAGACCGTGAAGAGACCGAAGTTCGGCATGGAGGAAGGTTGCACGGCGCCAGCATCTCGGCCGATCGCCTCGCCCGTCAAGGTGGCGGACCCCGGCGCCAGGGGAAAATGCCCCGGAACTTCGGCGCCCTTGGAGTGTCCACCTCCCATGCGCGTCTCGGAAGTCACCGCCCTCCTGCTCTTCCTGCTCTTCGTGACGGTTCCCATATCGGGGTGCCTCGGCCAGGTTGGAGGCGTAGCCCCCGGCGCCGGCGATGCGAACGGGGCGCTGCGCCTCGTAGGCGAGATCGCGGCGGGCGCCACCATCGATTGGTCCCTCGAGAACGCCTCCGAAGAGATGGCGTCTGTCGGTTGCGAGGGCGGTTGGTGTGCGTTCCCCGTGATGCGCGTCGAGGCCCTCCAAGGGGATGGCTCCTGGCAGGAGCGCTACGCCTATGTTGCTGGGAGCCTCCGCGGCGACGGGCCTCGCGAGATCTGGCCTGCCCAGGCGGCGGCCTTGGGCGGGATCCAGGACCTCGACCCGGGGACCTACCGCGTCATCGCCCGCGCCGAGGGCTTTGACGGACCCGTCGACGTGGTGCGGGAGCTCGCCGTCGTCGGCTGGTCCGAGGAGACGATGTCCCGGGGCCAGGCCCTCCTCGAGCGCGCCGAGGCGGAGGGATGTGCCAGGGTGGCGAGTGACATTTCGAGGGCCTTGCTCTCGAACATCGAGCCCGACCTAGTCCTCGACCTTCTCCGAGATGCGGGGGAGAGCGCCGAAGACGAGGACGAAGACGAAGCCGAGGCCCGGGAGTGGGAGCGCTGGCGCGTGCTCGTCGAAATGGTCCAGCGAGGCATGTTCGTCACCGAGCTCGGCGACGAGGTGCGGCAGATGGCGGTCGAAGATGCCGTCTCTTTTGCGGGGCTCGTCTCTCGGCATAGCTCGGCCCGGCAACAGCCCGTTCTCCGACGCACCGTCGCCGCTCGGCTCATGGACGCCGTCGATGATTGGGACGCGCCCCTCGAGGTCGACCTCCTCCAAAAGCTCTCCTCGTTCGAAGAACAGTGGCCCCCCCACGCCCCGGAAACCCTGGTCGCGCGCCTCGACCGGGGGCCCGAATCGGGGCTCGCCCTCGCCGGGCTCATCGACGTGCTCGTCTACGCGCCCCGGGGGCTCTTCGCCGCGGACTCGACCGACATCTTGCGCATCCTCGAAGCGCGCTGCGATGGGGTGACCGAAGAAGAGCTGGTCTCGGCGTGCGAGCGCGGCATCTACAGCTTCACCCCGGGCTTCAACGGCATGTACGGCCGCGGTTTTGGAACTTCGTCGGGCTGCGGGGGCGGCTGGGGCGCACCGACGGGGGTGTGTGGCGAGCTTTCCGAGGAGTGGCAAGCGATCGCCCTCGAGGTCGGCGTGCCCCGGGCCATCTTCCTCGGCGCGTCGGTCGAGGCCGTTCCAGGAGCAGAAGGAGCAGAGGGCGACGCCGGCGAAGACGGAGAGCCGGAGCTCCTGCGGTAGTTGACACAGGCGCCCCTCCGCGACAGCGTCTCGCCGCTTCCATGACCTCGCCCACGAACCTCCGCGACACACTGGCCTCTGAGATTGCGCCGATACACTGGCGGGCCATCGAAGGCCACCACCGCCGGGGCGCCCTCTTCATCGTCGATGTGGCGGTCGAGTTGGTCGATGTCGCCTTGGCGATGGCCGAGGACCGAACCGACGCGGTGAAGGGTTGGCTCGACGCGGCTCACATAGCGCGTCCGACCGGCGACGACGTGGATGCGTGGACAGCGGAGGAGGGGGCCCGATTCCTCTTCGTGATCGTCCAGCCCTATGTCCTGGCCCAGCGCTTGAACCTGGACGTGGGCGACGCGGAATAGACGACGGCTGTCACCCCTTCACAGCCCTCCTGGTTGATGTTGGCTATCTGCTCGCAGGCCTCGGCCTCTCCTGAGGGGTGTTCAGAGCGGCGATCCGTTTGGAGGGGCGATGAAATCGTGGCGAGAGGGGTTCGTTGGGAGGGTCGAGGGAACGATGACAGGGTCGATCCCCTTTCGAGGGACCGAGGGCCGGTCAGCGGGCCGCTATCGGCGCGAGATCACGCGGCATTCAAACGGTTCGTCGCTCTAGGCGCGGGCGTCAGCTGCCTTGGTTTTCCGACTCGCGAGCGGCGACGTTGATCGCGTAGCGCGTTATGCCGACCTCCCGGAGCAGGTCGACGATGCGAATGAACTGGCCGTGGCTGACGCTGTGATCGGCGGCGATCACGGCCCGGGGCTCGCTCTGGCTCTCGGCAAAGGCCTGGGCCCTCGTGCTCAGCTCCTCCCAGGTCGCCTCTTCGGCCTGGACGAAGAGCTGGCCGTCCGCGTCGATCGATACGGTGAGCGGTTCGGGCGGCACGGCCTCCGCGGTCGACGCCGCGGGGAGCTCCATCGGGATGCTCTGCGAAGAGATGTAGTTCGACGTGACCATGAGGATGATCAGCAGGACCAACACGATATCCACCAGCGGTGTGATGTTGATGTCCGTGATGATGTCGTCGTCGAGGGGGGTGCGGCTCGCCATCGGCTCACTCCCCCGCCAGCGGCACGTCCACCGGAGACGTAGAGAAGCGCGTGCTCTTCAGGTAGGCGAGAACACTGGCACCGAGGGCGTTGCCCCGGGCGACGCGGGCGCGGATGACGCGAGTGAAGTAGTTGAAGGCCGCGACCGCGGGGAGCGCGACGAGCAGGCCTATTGCCGTGGCCACGAGCGCTTCGCCGACCCGGCCCATGAGCCCAGCCGAGACCTGGCCTCCGCTCGTATCGAGCTCGTGGAATGCCTGGATGATCCCGATGACCGTCCCGAGCAATCCGACGAAGGGGGCGTTGTTGCCGACGGTCCCGATGAACGCCAGGTTGCGCTCCATGGCGAGCTTGGCGAGGCCCGCCTCACCGGTCATCTGTTCTTCGGCACTCGCGGCACCGTCTTCGGCGGCGTTGAGCCCCGCCAGGGCGATCCGCGCTTCCCACGACTTGCTCTCGGCGAGGCGCTTTTCGGTCCCCAGGGTATCGCCGATGCGTAGCCGGTCGATGAGATCGCGCTTGAGACCCGCGATGTCATCGCGGGAAACGAAGAGATAGTAGGCCCGCTCGAGGACGATCGCCAGGACGACGACCGAAAGCGCGACCAGTAGCCACATGACCCACGACGCTCCGAGCATGGCGAAGGCTGTCAGTCGTTCCTGGATGTCCACAATTCACTCCTCATGTTTGGCTTGTTGATAACGGAAATCGTTACCAGTTGCGTTTTCGGCTTCGGTTGGTCAAGGATCAACTCAGACCTCTTCGGCGCCCCCCGCGGGCTCTTTCAGCGCTCCGCTGCTGCCTCCGCCGGGGCCGCATCGACCGCCTCGCGCCCCGAGAGGGGCTCGAGGAGCGCCGAGACGAGGCTCCGGGGATCGTGGTTTTGGTCCTCGGGGGCGAGGCCGAAGCGGAGGCCCATCGACTTCGACGTCGTCGTCAGGAGCGAGCCGAAGAGGAAGTCCCAGATGGCGAGGCACACCCCGTAGTTCGACTGCTGATGGTCGACCTCGACGCTGTGGTGCACCTGGTGCTGGGCTGGGCTCAGCAAGACGTGCTCGACGAAGCGCCCGTAGCTCAGCCAGACGTGGGTATGGCGCAGATTCGCCCCGAGGGCGTTGAAGAGAAATCCGAACGCGTTGATCCCGAGGAGCTCCAACTGCACCGAGCGGTCTCGGAAGAAGTGGAAGAACACACCGGTAATCACACCCGTCACCACGATCCCCCGGGTCCAGAAGAGGATCCGCTCGATCGGGTGCACACGGTAGAGCGTCAGCGGTGTCATCACCTCCGCCGAGTGATGCACTTTGTGCAGGTCCCACAGAAACGGAACTTCGTGCGCTAGCCGATGCAACACGTAGCGGCTCAGGTCCCAGCAGACGAAGAGCACCACCGTGTACACCCCCGCCACCGTCAGGTCCGACCAGCCGCTGCCGTTCGGGATCCCCCGAACGCCGTCCAGCCAGGTCACGACCCCGTTCGCTAGGCCAAAGGCCGTCACCCCGAAGGGCACCACCAGAATCAATCGGAAGAACGAGTTGGCGAAGATCAGCTTCACGTCGAGGCGCGATGAGCCATGGAGCCAGACGCGCTTCGTGAAGCAGCGCCGGAGTGCCCCGGTGAATCCCTCGGACCTGTGGGTATGCATCGTCACCGCGACCGCGAGAACCAGGGTGACGGCGAGGCCCGGGAGAAAGATTCGTCGGGCCGGGTCGACGACCATGCCAAAGGTGTCGGCGACGAGTCCGCCGAATACCTCGCTCAGCCACTGCGTTAGATTATCCATCGCTCAGTCTGCGTCCCCGGCGCCCTCGGCCGGAATGCGCAAGCTCAGGGCCGTCACCATCGGGCCCTTGAGGTCGCTGGTCATGAGCTGAACCGCCGCCAGGGCGTCGACCACCCCAAGGTTATCGGCGTCGACCGCCGTCTGCAGCGAGCCGTCGATGGCCTCGACCGCAGCGATTGCCGCCTCGATGTTGGTCGCCATTCGCTCGGCGAGGACGTCTTCACCGACGCCAACGAGGAGCTCATCGAAGCCCGCCCCGGCGTCCGCATCTGGTCCGCCGAGGTAGAGCTGCTGAAACGCCCGGAGGTTCTGTGCGATGTGCTCCTTGGATGCGGCGGCCTCCCGGGACTCGACGAGGCCGGGGCAGGTGGCCGTCGCGCAGGCGCCCATGCCGAGGGGCTGGCCGAGCTTGACGTCCTTGGTCAGGAGGTCGACGTAGAACATGGCGCGGATCACCTCGTCGAGGGCCTGCTGGGTCGTTGCGTAGGTAGAGCTCGAGAGCCCGGCGTTCGCGAGGTCGTCGGCGAAGGCGCCGCCCGCGGGGCTCCAGGCGGCGCGGAGCTCGGTCGCCTCTTCGGCGACGAGGGTCGCGACGGATGCGGCGTAGGCGGCGCGGCGTGCGCGGACCACGTCCTCGCCGAGGGCCGCCCAGGTGCCATCTGCGTTGATCGGGCTGAGCTCGGAGCATGCGTTCGACGGGACGTCGACGAAGAGCAGGTACTCCATCGTGTCGAGGCCGCGGACGTTGACGAGCTCGGCGGCGAAGGCCGCTGGGTCGGTATAGGACTCGGCCACCAACTCCTGGTCGATGCGGCAGCGGTTGGTCAGCGGCCACGAGTAGACCTCGTCGCGGATGTCCATGCCGCCCGGGGAGGTGTGGGGCCCCGTCGGTCCGATCTGCAGGACCTCGACGCGCTCCCAGGACCGCATCGCCGTCCGCCATGCCTCCTGGCTCGCGAGGCGGTCGTCCTCGACGGCGGAGCCGGCGAAGGCCGCGGTCGCCGTCTCGAGCTCTCCCATCGCCGTGGCGGTGGCCTCGAGGGTGGGGAGGACCACGAGGTTGGCGATGCTATCGAGGATGCGCCGGGCCTCGACCGGGTCGACCCCAAACTCCGTCGTCGGCGTCGCGCAGCTGGCTCCGTGCGCCGTGCCCCAGCTCGCGAGGACGAGGAGTCCGAGGTTTCGGAGGCCCCGGAGCAGGCGTCGGGCTCGGGAACCTGTTTTCACCCGCTGCCCCCGGCCCCACTGGAGTCCTCTGAGGAATTTGAAGTTGAATGTCATTTTCAATTGACCTAAGTCTACTCTGATTGGTAATAAGAATCAATCTCATTATCAGCAGATGGATGAAATGATGGAAATGCCAGCCCGCACGCTTTCCCTAGGCCTCCTAGGCCTCGCCCTGGTTCTCGGGGGCTGCACCGAAGAGGTCGCCCCTTCGGTCGTGCCCGAGGCTTACGACTACGAGAGCCGCTTCGAGGCGGGGATCGACAGCGTTTCCCACTCGGGCCAGACGGCTCGCCAGGTCCTCATCCTCGACCTGACCAAGCACGTCGGCGGCATCACCGAGGAGATCGACACCGGCACCTTCGCCCCGACTGAAGGCGACGTCGTCGCGCGCCTCGAGTACTTCTTCAGCCTCGACGGCTCGGACCGGGCGTCCGACCCGATCCTCCTCAGCGTCGAGCCCGCCGCCCTCCAGACGACCTACGGCGACATCTCCGGGGCGAATCTGATTGCGAAGCTCGCCGGCAACGATACGGCGACGGATCACCGCGACTGGGCGACGGAGTTCGCCGGCTGGAACGACCCGGCCATCGCAGCCAATGGAGGCGGCATCGGCAATCCGACCGACTTCGTCCGTGCCATGTTCGGCACCATCGAGGCCAACGCCATCGCCCGTGCCATCGGCACCGACCGGCTCAGCCCGGCGGGCGAAGCGCTCCCCGTTCACGTCACCGAGAGCGGTGTCGACCTTCAACAGTTGCTCGCGAAGTTCCTCCTCGGCGGCGTGACCTTCAGCCAGGCCGCGGACGACTACACGGACGACGACGTCATGGGCAAGGGCCTCCTGAGCGACAACACCGAGGCCGCCGACGGTGA
>QMMC01000032.1 GCA_003647065.1 Deltaproteobacteria bacterium
CACTCCTCGTTGGTGCCCGCTTCGACGAGCCGTGGATAGCCGCTCGGCCCTGCGTAGCGGCGGGCGTCCTCGGGGATTTCCGCCGAATCCCGCACGTAGACCGGCTCGCTGCCGCCGCACGCCGCCGCCGAGATGGCCAACAGCACCAAGAGACCAACGCTCGTCTTCACGGTCACTGGCCCGCAGCCGGGCGTCCGTGGCCCGGCACCACCAGCATCTGCACGAAGGCGTCGTAGACGAAGCGCTCGGAGTGCTCCTGATTGTGACAGGAGACGCAGACCCCCTCGGCGATGTCTCGGGGCAGAGGGGCCTCCTCGGGGGCGCTGACGTGGTCGCTGCCGGGGCCGTGGCAGCTCTCGCAGCCGACGTTGACCAGAGCGCCGTCTAGGTTGTGGGTCACCGTCGAGCCCCCGGCTTTCATGTACCCGGTGACGTGGCACCCGACGCAGCTCAGGTTGAACTCCTTGTCGAGCTCGGTGAGGGTCGCGTAGGCCCGGCCGTGGGCATGCCCCGTCCACCAGTCGACGGCGCCCTGGTGGCAGTCACCGCCGCAGGCCTGGGAGCCGACGTAGTGAGGCTGGCCTTCTGCCGGGGCCTCAGGGACGAGGTCGGCGAAGACCCGCGCGTTGTTTTCGTTCACGCGGCGGTAATAAGAGTCGATCATGCGGGTGACGGGGGCGGCCTGGCTGGCGTCCGGGGGCAGCTCGAGCCACGTCGCGCTGAAAGCGTTGCCCGGGACGGTGGCCGGCGGCCGGAGCCCTCGCCGCTCGGTCTCCATGCGCTCGAGGCGGGCGCGCTGGGTACGCACGTCGTTTTCGTCCACCGAGTCGTCCCCGGCCCAGTCTTCGAGGCGGGTGCGCAGCTCCTCCATGCGCGTCTCGAGGCGTCCTCGTTCGACCTCGGTCGTCCAGTCGCTCCAGTCCGTGTAGGCCCCGTCGTCGCGCTTGAAGATGTCGACGACCAAGAGGCCCTGGCCCTGGCGACCGCTGTGGAAGATGAAGGCGCCGTCGGCGTCGACCGGGGGGATCGCTTCGGCCTGGTCGATGCCGCCTTGAACCACGAAGTCGACGCCATCGAGGGCGCCGACCTGGCGTGCTTCGCGGCGGGTCCCCCGGACGAGGGCGACGACGAGGTCGGCCCCCTCTTCCCGAACGGCGGCGACGCCGGCCTGGGCAGCGTCTCGGAGGGCGCTGTCCCGGGTGACGCCATCCGGGAGGGTGCCGGCGAGGGACTCCATCGAGGTCACGCCGACCAGGCCGACCTTCACGTCGCCGACGGTGCGGACGAGGGTCTCCGACAATAGATTCGTCGGGGCGTCATACATCTCGGCGTCCGGGCCGAGGCGCAGCCCCCCTGCGAGGAGCGGGAAGTCGGCCGCGACGACGAGGGAGCGGAAGGTGTCGACCCCCATGCTGAGGTCCAAGGCGCCGGGCACCGCTGCCGCGAGGCCCATCTCTTCGAAGATGTCGACGAGGAGCTCTGCCTTCCAGATCTCCTGGACCTCGGCCCCGTCCCCCCCGAAGCCGTGCTCCTCGCTGCCGAAGAAGAGGTCCCCGGCCGCGACGAGGAGGGTGGGCTGCCCGTGGCCGCGGACTTCGGCCACCTTGGCGGCCATGCGGTCGATGCCGCCGAGGGGGCGGGCGTTGCAGCCGCAGGGGGCGAGGTAGCCCTCGAGGTCGGTGATCACCAAAAGTCGGAGGGTCGGCTCGGGTCGTTCGATGGGGGCCGGCGTCGGCGGCGGGTTGGTGGTGGGGCTGGCGGTCGTCGTGCCATCGGAGTCCCCACACGAAGCACCCAGGCCCGCTAGGGCGGCCATCGCCAGGACCAATACCGTCGCTATCCTCGTTGCCTTGACTCGCACGGCCA
Source organism: Deltaproteobacteria bacterium (assembly GCA_003647065.1). Lineage (GTDB taxonomy): Bacteria > Myxococcota_A > Polyangia > Polyangiales > B10-G4 > B10-G4. The sequence continues at coordinate 1,867 of QMMC01000032.1, forward strand.
CCGTTGTAGCACCTGCCTCCGGAGAGCGGCGATCGGGTTGAATGCCGCTTGATCTCGCACCGATAGCGGCCTGCTGACCGTCCCACCGCCCCTCGAGAACCGTATGACAACCGCCCGTCGACTCCTTCCATTCGCTGCCTGCCTCGTTTTGGCCCTCGGGGCCTGCGGGGACGACGAGGCCGAGGCATCCACCGACCCTTCGGAGGACGTCACCCGGGCAGAGGTCCGGGGCGGGCCCGGGGACAACGACTGGGACGTCGACGACTGCGAGGCGTTCTGCGAAAAGGCGAACGAATGCGCGACCGCGGCCGGGCGGCGGATCCCCGAACCCGCCCAGGATTGCGAAGTGAGCTGCGAGTCCGGAGGCCTCCACCGCCAGGCCCCGGCGAGCCTGCACGAATGCTCCGGGGAGGCCTGCGGCGCGGGCTTCGAGGAATGCACCCGGCGAGCGGTCCTCGGCCACATGCGCGACCAGGACATCGCGATCTTCCCGCCCATCTGCCAGGGCCTCTGTGAGAAGGCCGCGTGGTGTCATCGCCGCGCCGACCGGCCCCTCGGCCCCGGGGAGGACGACTGCGAGGCGGCTTGCCGCCCCGATGGAGCCTTCGCAGATCTCCCCGACGCAGAGATGACCTGTGTGCACTACCCCTGCGGCGGGCCCTTCACGACCTGCCGCCGGGAAGGGGGGCCCGAGAACATGCCGCCCCCCGCGCCGCCTGGGCCTTCTGGGCAAGGCCCGAACCAAGCCCCGCCCGGCCCTGGGCCAACCGGCGGACCGGTGCCCGGTGGGGCCATGGTCGCGCCCCCCGCCAACTCTGGCGCCAACTCACCTTGACGCTCCCATGGCTTCCTGCCACATTCCGCGGCCCGCTCCCCAAGAGCGGCCAAGAACGTAGTTATTTCACTGGAGAATGACCGACATGGTCAAGGTTCGACTCGCCCGCCACGGCTCTAAGAAGCGCCCGTATTACCACATCGTGGTCACCGACTCGGAGAAGGCCCGAGACGGTCGTTTCATCGAGCAAATCGGCACCTACGATCCCGCCAAGCCCCCGGCTGAGGCGCGGATCGATCACGAACGGCTCGCCTACTGGACCGGCGTCGGCGCCAAGGCCACGGAGTCCCTCGGCCGGGTCATCCGCGAGCACAAGAAGGCCCTCGACGCGGCTCTCGCCGCGACGGCCTGATTCCATGAGCGACCACGACGACGACAATCGCGACGACGACAATCGCGACGACGATCTCGACGCGGAGGAGCGCCTCGAAGACCTCATCGTCTTCATCGCGAAGAACCTCGTCGACGAGCCCGACGACGTCTCTGTCGAGGTGATCGAAGGCGAGCGCGCGATGATCTACGAGCTCTTCGTCGGTCCCGACGATCTCGGCAAGGTCATCGGCAAAGAAGGGCGCACCGCCCGGGCCATCCGGACCCTGCTCTCGGCGACCAGCGCCAAGCTGAGCAAGCGCGCCGTCCTCGACATCGTCGAGTAGAGGTCGATCCCATGGCCGATCCTATGGCCGACGACGCACTCGTTCCGGTGGGCGTCGTGGCGCGCCCCCACGGCGTGCGCGGCGAGCTGCGTGTGCACTGCCTGAACCCGGAGAGCAGGCTGCTCTACGAGGTGGGCGAGATCCTCCTTCGCGGGAGCGACGGCGTGCGCTTGGTCGAGGTCGAGTCGGCACGGCGAGGGCCGAAGGGCGCCGTCTTGATGGTGCTGAGCACGGTCGCCGGAAGAGAAGCCGCCGAAGCGCTCCGGGGGACCGAGCTCTGCGTGCCCCGGACGGCGCTCCCCGAGACCGCCGACGACGAGTGGTACTTCGTCGACCTCATCGGCCTCGCTGCCCAGACCGAATCGGGGGACGCCCTCGGACGCGTCGTGGACGTCATCGAATACCCCACGATCAACTGCCTCGTCGTCCTCGACGCCGGCATGGTTCGCGAGGTCCCGATGGCGGACCCCTACCTGATTGCGGTGGATGTTTCCGGAGGCTCCCTGACCCTCAGCCCCATCACCGACATCCCAGACAGAAAGCCGCGCAAGCACGAGCGAGGTAGCTGATGCGCTTTCACGTCGTCAGCCTCTTCCCGGAGCTCTTCGACTCGTGGCGGGGGGCGGGCATCATCGGCAAGGCGCACGACCGGGGGCAGGTCGAGGTGCTCTTTCAGAACCCCCGGGACTTCACCCACGACAAGCACCGCAGCGTCGATGACACGCCCTATGGCGGCGGCAGCGGCATGGTCATGATGCCGGGCCCCGTCGTCGAGGCCCTCGAGGCGCTGTCCACCTGCGAAGAGGCGCGCCCCCACCGCATCTTGCTGACGCCCCAGGGCAAACGCTTTGGCCAGGCCGACGCCCAGCGGCTGGCGGGGCTGCCCGCCATCGCCCTGGTCTGCGGGCGCTACGAAGGTTTCGATGAGCGCATCCGGCCCCACGTCGACGAGGAGTTCTCCCTCGGAGACTTCGTGTTGCTCGGCGGCGAGGTCCCGGCGATGGCGATGATCGAGGCCGTCGCGCGGCTCTTGCCAGGGGTCCTCGGCAACCAGGCATCGGCCGAGGACGAGTCCCACGTGGCGGGGCTGCTCGAATACCCGCAGTACACGCGGCCAGCGGAGTTTCGGGGGGCCTCTGTTCCCGAGGTTCTCCGGTCGGGGGACCACGCCGCGATCGCCCGGTACCGTCGCCGCGAGTCTCTGCGCCGCACCAAGATGCGTCGCCCGGAGCTCCTCGACACGGCGCCACTCACCAAGGAAGACCGAGTGATGCTCGCCGAGTTGGATCAAGAAGAGCGAGAGGACCCGTCATGACCGACGTCTACTGTGCCCTCGTGCATTATCCGGTGCGCGCCAAGGACGGCTCGACGGTGACCACCGCCGTGACCAACCTCGACGTACACGACATCGCCCGCCTCGCCCGGACCTTCGAGCTCCGGGGGTACTTCATCGTGACGCCGATCGAGGCCCAGCGGCAGCTCGTCGAACGCATCCTCGCCCATTGGCGCGATGGGGGCGGCAAGAAGCGCATCCCCAACCGGGCCGACGCACTCTCCCGGGTCCGGGTCGTCGACACGATCGAAGCCGCCGCCGAGGTCATCGCCCAAGAAGCACGAGGCACCCAGGAGCCGGGGACCGCCCCGCGGCGGATCGCCACCGCCGCGCGCTCCTCCGGCCGAGAGCTCGGCAGCTACGCGGCCGAGGCGAAGCTCCTCGCCGCCGAGGGCCCGCCGGCCTTGCTGCTCTTCGGGACCGGTCACGGCCTCGCCGACTCGGTCCTCGACGAGGCCGATACGCTCCTGCCTCCGATCGCGGGCCGGGGGGACTACAACCACCTCTCGGTCCGAGCCGCCGCCGCGATCACTGTGGATCGCCTTCTCGGAGACCGTAATTCCGCAGAATGATGGGGTATTGGCCGAAACCCGGGGGCAAATGGCTTGACCGGGGGGGGCCTCTACGCTAGCTATCCGCCCCCCTCCTTTGGAGAAGACCGATGTCGAGCCCGTTGAAGCAGATTCAGAAGCTAGAGAAGTCCTTCGAGCGTGAGCTCCCCGCTTTCCGGTCCGGTGACTCGGTCGAGGTTCACTACCTCATCCGCGAGGGCGAGAAGGAGCGAGTCCAGGTCTTCAAGGGCGTCGTGATTCGCAAGACTGGCGGCGGTGCCGGAGCGACCTTCACGGTCCGCAAGATCTCCTTCGGCGTCGGCGTCGAGCGTATCTTCCCGACCAACTCCCCGCGTATCCAGAAGATCGACATCACCAGCCGCGGCCACGTTCGTCAGGCTCGCCTCTACTACCTCCGCGAGCTCCGCGGCAAGAAGGCCCGCTTGCGCGCCTCGAAGCGCCAGTCGGCGGAGGCCGTTGGCCAGAAGGCCAAGAAGACCAAAAAGAAGAAGAAGGCCAAGAAGGCCGCGGTCGAGTCTGCTTGATGTGACGGGCGGCCTGAGCGTCGCCCTTCAGCGGTAAACTTCGGCCGAGAAGACCTCGACCCTCGTCTCGGGGTCGAGGTGCGCGTCCGGCGCAAGGCCCGCTTTGATGCATGTGTGGGAAACGAAGGTCTCGTAATCCCACCCCCGCTCGGCGGCGACCTGCGGCAATAGGACTCCGCGCCTGGCCCCCTGGCTCACGATGAGGCCGTCCCGTCCGAGCTTCCACTCACTCACGTCGGTGAGGGGGCGCGGCGGCGAAAGCACGCTGACGCTCAGCTCGAGGCTCGCCAGCTCGTCCGGCGTGACCGCAGGGAATCGGGGGTCACGGAGGGCGGCGCCGAGGGCCATGGCCCGGGTGCTTTCGGCGAGGCTTCCATTCGGCGCGAGCATGCCGATGCAACCACGAAGGGCGCCGCCCTGGTAGAGCGTCACGAAGCAGGCGAGGTCCTCGGCGAGGGGACCCTCGCGCTCTTGGGGATGGAATCGCGGAGAGCGCCCGGTGACGGCGGCCTCGAGGCCATCCCGGGCCACCGCTAGCAAGCACGCTCGAGCTTCGACGTTCAGCACACCCGGAACATACGCCCCTCAGCGGCCATGCCAACGGCGGTCGGGGCCGATGTCGACGTGGATGAAGCCGGAGTGCATGTACGTGCCGATGCCGCCCTGGTGGATCTCCGCGGCGGCTCGGGCGAGGGTCCGGGCGTCGACGCCGGGGACCGAGAAGTCGAGGGCGTGGCCGAGGATGTGGCGGCTCCGGGTCGCGACCTGGTGCCCCTTCTTGCGCAGCATCTCGTTGAACTTCGCGGAGCGGTAGCCGCTGACCACCTCGACCCGATCCGCATCGAAGCGTCGGGCGATGGTTCGGGCGACGGCGAGGGGCTGGGCGGCCATGTCGGTCGTGTGGCCGGTCACGCGGCACCGGAGAAACTCCGAGAGCAGGGCTGGGGCCACGGGGCTTCCGGCGACGACGGGCAACACGTCGCGGGTATGGATGTTCACGAAGGTGGTTTCGTAGACCTGAGTCGAAGGGGAGTAGGCGACCAGGGTCGGGTCTTTGCGGCTCAGGTCGGGGAGTACCGGCGCTTCGAGGCGTACGACCTTGGGGGCTGGGGCGCCGGAGCGGCTCGGCCCAGGAAGGGCGTCTGCGGAGCCCACCCGGGCGGCGGCGCTCACGGCAACGAGGCTGAGGGCGAGCAGGGCGTGTCGAGAAAACATACGCATCGACACGCCAATTGTGTCGACTCGGCGCCGCTTAGGCAAATGACTGCGGTCTATCGCGAGATGGTGCGAGCCCCTGCGAGCTACTCGATGACCGGCAGGAGCGCGTTGAAGGAGCCGACGCGGTAGCCCTCGAGGTCGAGGGTCACGAACGCGAATCCGTGGGCGCGGCCGGCGACGGCGATGGCGTCTCGGTCGGCGAAGGCCGCCTCGAGCTCGGCCTTGGCGACTTCGATGCGCGCGAGCTCTCCGTGGTAGCGCACGCGGACCTGCCGGAGGCCGAGGTCTTTGAGGGCCGCTTCGAGGCCGCCTATCTGCTCGAGGCGCGCTCGGGTGACCTCGGTGCCGTAGGGGATGCGGGAAGCGAGGCACGCAGCAGCGGGTTTGTCCCAGATCTCCATGCCGAGCTCTTTGGCGAGGGCCCGGACTGCGTCTTTGTCGATGCCCGCCTCGACGAGGGGGCTGCGGACCTTGGATTCGTCGGCGGCGACGAGACCGGGTCGGACGTCGCCGAGGTCGCCTATGTTGGTGCCGTTGACCGTCCAGGCAAAACCCAGCTCCCGGCGCTTGGCCTCGGTGATGCGATAGAGCTCGGTCTTGCAGAAGTAGCAGCGATTGGCGGGATTCGACCGGTAGCTCGCGTCCTCGATCTCGAGGCTCTCGGTGAAAATGTGCCGGGCCCCGAGCTCTTCGGCGACGCGGCGGGCATCTTCCCGTTCGCGGGGGGCGAGGGCCGGGCCGACGGCGGTCAGGCCGAGGGCCTGGTCACCGAGCACGTCGGTCGCGACCTTGAGCACCAGGGCGCTGTCGATGCCGCCACTGAAAGCGACGACGACCGAGCCCATCTCGCTCAGCGTGGAACGCAGCGCTTCGAGTTTACCGTGCACCTGGGGGTTCTAACGCCAGAGCCGGGAGGCGGCCACCCCCGGGAACACGAGGCTCGTGTACCGTGCGGCCATGTCTTCCATGGATCGGGCCGAACCCCGCCCTCGGCCGTCTTTCGCCCCCTGGGCCCTCGGCGCGCTGGTTCTCCTGGTTCTCCTGTCCGCGGGGGTCCTCGGGGCCTGCCAAGACTCGGAACCGGAGTCCCAAGCGGAATCCCAAGTGGAAGCCCAGCCGGGATCGGAAGCTGCCCCCGAGGCCCCTCCCGCGCCCCGCCGGGCCCAATCCCGCCGCGTCGACCTCGCCCCTGGCGCCTCGGGGCTGCGGGCCCAGCTCGCGGCCCACGTACGGGAAGCCCGGGCCGACGGCCTGGTGCCGGTTGCCTATACGCACGCCGAGTGGTGTCCGCCGTGCCAGGCGTTCGCCCGGCACGCCGAGGACCCATCGATGCGGGAAGCGTTCGCCGGGGTCGCTGTCGCCGCCATCGACATCGACCGTTGGGGCAGGGCAGAGCTCGGGGCCCTCGAGATCGGGGCGGAGGTGCCGACCTGGTACGCCCTCGGTGAGGACGGGGGGCCCGCCGGACCGTCGATCACGAGCAGCGCCTGGGGTGAAGACGTGCCGCCCAACATGGCCCCGGTCCTCGTGGGCTTCTTCGATGAACTCGGTGCGCGACGGTAGTGTGTTGTCGGATACAGTGACGTCCTCGCTACGATGCTGAGCCTGCACTTCCGTGGTGTCACGACGCTCCCCATGGCATGCTACCCGCGTGTTTCGCTTGGCCCTGGTGTCATTCGCTCTGACCGCGGTCGCCTGCAGCGTCGACCAGTCGGCGATCGTGCCGGGGGACACCGGCGTCGTGGTCGACAGCGGCGAAGACGAGCCCGAAGACACGAGCACCCCCGACTCCGGCTCCGGCGACACGGGGACGATCGACTCTGGGCCTGGCTGCGGCCCGGGCGAGACGAGCTGCGATGGCACGTGCGTCGATTTACGGACCAATATTTCGCACTGTGGAAGCTGCAACAATGCGTGTGATGCGCCGCCGGCAGACGCGACGTCCACCTGCAGCGCGCGCAGGTGCGGGTTTATCTGCGACGATGGCTTCGCCCCGGACGGCTCTGGTGGATGCGCGGTGAATGTGTGCGGGGATGGGTACCTCGACGCGAGCGAAGCGTGCGACGACAGCAACATGCAAAACGGCGACGGGTGCAGCTGGGACGCCTGCGCCCTCGAGGGCACGCCTGGCTTGTGCGGGGCACCTCAGCTGACCGTCAATCGAGCGGTTCAGTCCTATCGAGGTCAAATCGCTGCCACGGACCCGTCTGGCATGGCCTGCGAGGGAAGCGGCCAGGAGACGTCATTCATGTTGGCCGTCAACTTCGTCGGCAACCTGACCATCGCGGTCCGGCCGGCCGGGTTTGACGCGGTTCTGACCGTCTACGATACCAACAGCGTGCCGTGCCCGGGGACCCCGAAGTCGTGCGGGAACGACGGCGGCGAAGGGGCCACCGAAGAGCGAACGCTCTCCGGCGTCACGACCGGCGAGCACTACCTGCTCGTGGTCTCGAGCGCGAACGACCTCGGAGCCATGGGGCCTTCAGATTTCGTGATCGAACTCAGCGGCTTCGGATCCTGAGCACCGACTCCTCGAAGCCGTCGGTCCCGGGCGTGTGAACCCAGAGCTTCTTCTCCTTCACCACGCCGTCGACGACGCTCACCACGATGAAGGCACAGGGCCACATGAGCTGACCGTCGTTCGCGAAGGTCGCCGCGTCTTCGGCGCTGAAGTACGCACCGGCGTCACAGTGCGAATGGTAGATGACCTTGATCGGGCGCCCCTCGGCCTCGCCGGCATCGAAGGCCCGGGCCGCGCGCAGTTCGTTGATCTTGAAGTACATCTTGCTCGTCCGCGGGAAGGCGACCGGGTCGAGGCGGTGGTACTTGTCGGCTTCGTTTTCTTCGCGGAGGGCGCCGTCGAGGAGCCCCGGCTCACTCGCTGGCCCCATCACGAAGCCGCAGGCTTCGGACGGGTAGCACGCGACGGAGTCCGCTTCGATTTCGGCCATCACCGCCGCATCGATGGTGAGCTCGCCGCGAATCCACGGCCGGTCACCACTCATAGCGGGCCTCCCAACGCATCGGCGCGAAGTAGCGGTCGCCGCGGTCGCAGGCGACGGTCACGACGCACCCCGAGCCAACGTTCTTGCTGACCTCTTTGGCGACCTCGAGGGCGCCGAAGATGTTCGCCCCGGCCGAGTGACCGATGTGCAAACCCTGCTCGGCGGCGATGCGGTCGGCCATGTCCCAGCCGTCTTCGGTCTCGACGGTCATGTGGGCGTCGGGGACCGAGGCGTCGTAGATCGCCGGAACCAGCGACGACGCCATGTGCTTCAAGCCTTCGAGGCCGTGCATCGCCTCGGAGGGCTGGATGGCGATGCAGCGGACCGGCCGGTCGTGCTCGTGCAGGCGACGGGTCGTGCCCATCATCGTGCCGCTCGTCCCGAGGCCGGTCACGAAGTGGGTGATGCGGTCTCCGACCTGCTCGAGGATCTCCCGGCCGGTGCCGAGGTAGTGGGCCTTGGGATTCGACGGGTTCGAGTACTGGTCCGAGTAGAAGTACTTGTCCGGGTCCTTCGCGACGAGGTCCCGGACGTGGCGAATGGCGCCGTCGGAGCCTTCCATCGGATCGCTGAAGATGAGCTCCGTGCCGAAAGCCGCGATGATGTCCTTGCGCGCCTTGGTGACGTTCGGGGGCATCACCAGGGCGATGCGCTGGCCGAGGGCGGCGCCGTAGAGCGAGAGGGCCACGCCGGTATTGCCGCTCGTCGCGTCGATGAGGGTCTTGTCGGGGGTGAGCCGGCCGTCGGCGATGGCGTCCTTCAGCATCTGAAGAGCCGGCCGGTCCTTCACCGAACCGCCGGGGTTGGCGTATTCGAGCTTCAGATAGATCGCGACCCCCGGCGCCTCGTCAGCGAGGCACGTCAGGCGCACCAGCGGCGTACCGCCCACCGCGTCGACGATGGACTCGATGCGCCGATGTCGCACTGACGCCAAATCAGCCGCCCGCGATGGCCGGAATGATGGCTACCGAGTCGCCGTCTTTGAGCTCGGTCGCGAGGTTGTCGAGGAAACGAATATCCTCGTCGTTGGCGTAGATGTTCACGAAGCGGCGAACGCCTTTGTCGTCGATGAGGCGGTCTTTGATGCCGGCATGCTTTGCCTCGAGGTCATCGATTACTTCACCGACGGTCTTGCCCTCGGCTTGCACCTCGTCGGCGCCGCCGGTGAGGGTTCGAAGGGGGGTGGGGATGCGTACGGTCACGGCCATGCTTGTCTCCGTTGCTCTTTCACTCGAAAAACTCGCCGAGGCTGAAGTAGCGCTCGCCGGTGTCACACAGGATGGTCACGACGTTTTTGTCGGGGCCGAGCTCCGCGGCGAGGCGCGCGGCCGCGGCGACGTTGGCCCCGGCGCTGATGCCCACCAGGAGCCCTTCGGTCCGAGCCAGCTGGAGCTTCATGTCCCAGGCGGCCTGGTCGCCCACGTGGGCCACGCGGTCGACGACGCTGGGGTCGTAGTTTTTGGGTACGAAGCCCGCGTTGATGCCCTGAATCTTGCTGGGCCCCATCGCGCCGCCAGCGAGGACCGGGCTCGCTTCGGGTTCGACCGCCACGATGAGCGTTTCGGCGCTACGCGCCTTGAGCACCCGGCCAACGCCCGTGATCGTGCCGCCAGTACCGACGGCGGCGACGAAGCCGTGCACTTCTTCACCGTCTTGGTCGAAGGCCTCGAGGATCTCCACCGCGGTGGTCTCCGCGTGTGCGTCGGGGTTGTCTGGGTTTTCGAATTGCTGCGGCAAGAACGCACCGCGCTCTTCGGCGATTTGCTCGGCTGCCTCGAGGGCCCCGTCCATCACCCGTTCTGGGTCCGTGAGCACGATCTCTGCGCCGTACGCCTCGAGGAGTTGGCGTCGTTCGAGGCTCATCGACTTGGGCATGGTCAAGACGAGGGGGTGGCCCCGGACCGCGCAGACCAGGGCGAGACCGATCCCCGTATTGCCGCTCGTCGGCTCGACGACGGTCTGCCCCGGGGCCAGTCGTCCGTCGGCTCGGGCCCCGTCGATCATCCTGAGGCAGATGCGGTCCTTGACCGAACCGCCGGGGTTCAGCTGTTCACACTTTGCCCAAAGAGCCGCGCTGCCTTCGGGGACGACGTGGCCGAGGCGCACCAGGGGCGTCCCGCCGATGAGAGCGGTGAGGTCGTCGACGACCGGGCCCGGGCGAGTTTGGGGGTTCACGGCAAATCGCTCAAATCGAATAGACGTAGCGAAGGAGGGGGGTCCGGTGCAGCCCGCCCTCCTCGCCGCGCTCGCAGAGGTCGTAGATGGTGATGGCGTCGAAGCAGGCCTCGACCTGGGCGGCGAGCTCAGCGAAGGCGACCTCGGTGATCTCCTGGCTCCGGGGGTCTCCGGTGACCTTCTTCGTGCCCGGGGGCGTCGTGAGGACGACGGGCCCTTCGACGGCCCGGACCACGTCTCCGACCCGGATGTCCTCGGCCTCCTTGGCGAGCTGGTAGCCGCCCTTGGGACCGCGCTTCGACGAGACGAGGCCGGCGCGCTTGAGATCCTGGAAGATCTGCTCGAGGAAGCGTGGGGGGATCCCCTGGCGCTCCGAGATCTCTTTGATCTGCGTCGCGCCCCCGCGGTTGTGGAAGGCGATGTCGAAGACGGCCCGCACGCCGTAGCGACCTTTGTTCGAGAGCTTCATCGGGACCCTGACGTCCCGTGGTTATGGGGTAGCCGAGGGGACGCGTCAAGAATCGCCGAAGATACCCCGTCGGAAATACGGGGAATAGGCCTAAGTATGCGAGATCAAAAAGCGTATTTGATCACTACGAAGCCGCCGACCAGGAGGATGGCGAAGACGAGAGTCAGGAGCTCGAAGCGCTGCTCGATGAACTTCTTGATCGGCGGCCCGAACTTCCAAATCAGGCCACCGACGAGGAAAAAGCGGGCGCCGCGGCCGATGAAGCTCGCCATCAGGAGGGTGGGCAGGGCGATGTGGAAGACCCCGGCGGCGACCGTGAAGATCTTGAACGGGATCGGCGTAAACGCCGCTGTGAAGAGGGCGATGAGGGCGTTGTCTTGGTAGAGGCCCTCGACGGTGCCGAACTTCGAGCAGGCAAAACCGGGGATGTGGTCGAAGAGCCATGCCCCGCCGCCGTATTGGGAGCACTCGGCGGCGATACCGAAAGATGCCCAGAGGGAGGTGCCGATGTACCAGCCCAGTATCGCGCCTGACACCGACCCCGCCGTGCAGACCAGCGCATAGGCGAAGGCGCGCTTGGGCTTCGACAGGGAGAGGGCCATGAGCAGCACATCCGGGGGGATCGGGAAGAAGCTGGCCTCCATGAAGGCCAATACGAAGAGCGCGGGCCCCCCATACTTCGTCTCGGCCCAGCTCAGCGTCCAATCGTAGAGGCGCCTCAGCCAGTGCATGGGTAGTCGGTAAAAGGGCATATCAGTGGCTTCGGCTGACCCGGACATCTGTGCGGGTGGTACCGCAGGGCGCTGCATTGTCAACGAGCCGCGCCGTTGCCCAAGTGCCCGGGAGCCGAGTATCGTGCGGCTCACGGGGGCCGACTGTGAAGATCTGCAAGGTGTGTCGCGCGCGTTTCCGGGGGGACCCGACGCGCTGTCCCCTCGACGGGGGCGAGCTCGAAGAACTGCCGGATCCCCTCCTGGGCCGTACGATGGGGGGCCGCTACGTCGTCACCCAGAAGATCGGCGCCGGCGGCATGGGGACCGTCTACCGCGCCCGCCACGAAGCGGTGGGCCGAGACGTGGCGATCAAGTTCCTCGCGCCGGAGCTGGCCCTCGACGCCACGAACCGCAAACGCTTCTTGCGCGAGGCGAAGGCGGCGAACCGGATCAATCACGAACACATCATCGATATCACCGACTTCGGTGAGACCGAGGACGGCCTCGTCTTCCTGGTGATGGAGTACTTGGTCGGGCGGCCCCTCAACGCCGTGATCGAACAAGGCCCGATGCCCACCCTCCGGGCCCTCGGCATCATTCTCCAGATGGCCCAGGCCCTCGCCCGGGCCCACGAGTTCGACGTGGTGCACCGGGACATCAAGCCCGACAACATCTATCTGCTGAGCGGCCACGACGGCGACTTCATCAAGATCCTCGACTTCGGTCTCGCCCAGATGAAGGGCGAGCTCCGACTGACCGCCACCGGCACGGTCTTTGGTACACCCGAGTACATGTCGCCGGAACAGGCGCGCGGCGCGCCGGCGACATTCGCCGTCGACCTCTACGCCGTCGGTTGTGTCTTTTACGAGTTGCTCACGGGCTCGTTGCCCTTCACCGGCACCACCCCGGACCTCATCATCGCCCACCTTCGGACGGTCCCCGAGCCCCCTTCGAGCAAGCTGGCGAGCATCCCCCGGGATGTCGACCGGATGATCATGCGCTTGCTCGAGAAGAAGCCCGAGGATCGTTATCTCGATGCGTACGCCCTCGCCGACGAGCTGAAGGGCATCTTGACCGACCTGAGCGGCATGTCGCGGATGCCCCGTTCGGACGTCGGGCAGATATCGATCCTCCCCGGTCAGATGGCGATTGCGCCGACGAATCCCCCGCCGGCGATGCCGCCGACGTCGCAGATGCGGCAAGTGTCACCGGGGTCGTCAGGGGCTCCGGGGTCCCAAGTGTCCCAAACGTCCGACAAGTCTCGCCCGGCGAGGGACACCGAGAGGACGGGGCGGCCGCTCCTCGACGCCGAGGAGCCAACGCAGACCACCGTGGTCGAAGAGGCATGGGGCGATCGCGTCGAGTTCTTCGGCCAGATGGCCGACGAGGCTCACCCGGCGGGCGACGGCCCGGCGTGGCTCGACCCCTCAATCTCCAGCATGCGCACCCACATCACGCAGATACGCGACCTGCGCAAGCGCCTCGACGGGCTCTCCCAGAGCGCCGCCCAGCACGAACACGACATGCGCGACGCGCGGCTGCGTATTGGCCTCGCCCTCGACGAACTCGGCCGCGACGAGAGCCGGATCTTGCGCCAAATCGCCGAAACCCAGCCCCGCCTCGACGAGGCGACCCAGCGTCGAGACGACCTCGAGATGCCGCTCCTGCGGGCCTGGGGGGCCGTCTCGCCGCTGCCCGCGAAGTCACCCCGGGCGACCCGCGAAGACGCTGAGGTGTTGCGCGAAGCCGGACATCTGGCCAGCATCTGGCTCGAGGCCGACCGGGCCCTCGGGGTGTTGGAGCGGGATATGTCGGTGCGCAGACGAGAGCGAGAAGACCTCGATTTTCAGGTGGCCCAGCTCAAGGGTCGCCTCGGCACGGTGAACGCCGAGTCCGACCTCGACCTCGGCTCCCTGCGCGACCAGTCGAATCGCCTCGACTCGGAGATCCGCAAGCGGGTCGACGGGCTCCTTGCGGACGCCGAGCCCGTCGTGCGGCACCTCAACAGCTTCCCCTTCATCCGCCAACGCATGTCTCAATCGCGATGAGTCGAGGGCAGTCGCAGTTTGGGCTTCGCGAGCTCTCGGAGAGCTTGGGGCTCTTGGGCTTTTTTGGTGTATTGGCGCGCGTCGCGGTCGTGACGGCCCTCGGGGGTTGGGCTTCGGCCTGCGATGCAGACGTGGCCGCCGAGGGCCCCGTCCCGGCGCCCCGGCGCGCCGCAGAGTTTCGCTCGGAGCAGGTCCGCACGGTCCTCGACGCCGCCGGCCAGGCGATTCAGACCCGGGGGTTCGCGAGCGCCGGCGACGAGTGGCGCGGCTTCCTCGTCGAACAGGGGTCGGCCGCCGACGAAGCATCCCTCCGGGGAGGGACCTGCTACGTACTCTTGGGTGCCGGCAGCGACGCCCTCCGGGAGCTCGACCTCCGGATCTTCGACAGCGACGGGAGCGAAGTGAGTCAAGACGCCCAGCAGGGCCCCGGTGCGGCGCTGCACTATTGCCCACCGCATGCTGGCACCTATTACATCGCCGCCCTGGCGACCGCCGGGACCGGGCTCTTCGCGGTCCGTCGCTACGAGGGGCCGACGGGCATCGACATCCGCCTCGACGACCTCTTCCGGGACGGCGCCGCCGTGGAGCCTCCTCTGCCGGAGCGCCCGTGAGCCTCGCGTCGCCGGTTTGGGCAGTTTGGGCAGTTTGGGCGACCGCCGGCGGATGTACGGCACCGCATGCTGACGAACATGTCGAAGAAGCCGTTTCGATGGCGAGCCCATTCCCCACCGACGGTACGGGGCCCCTCGATGCCCTGACCCGGCGCTTCGGGCGGCTCCGCGAGCGCATGCGCGGCCGCGGTTACGATGACGAGATCGGAGCGACCCGGATCTTCCTCCTCGAGGGAGAAGGGGTCGCTCTGCCCATCGACCTCGATGCGGGCCGCTGCACCACCTTCGTCGGGCTCTCCGGAGGGCGGGTCCGAGAGCTGTCGATCTCCGTCTTCGACGGCGAAGGCATCGAGGTCGTCGCCGCCGCCGTCATGGGCGAGGGAGGGCTGGCCCACATCTGCCCCCAGGCGCCTCCTCGAAGAGCCGGAGAGACCATCCCCCACCACCTCGTCGTGCGGTCCCTCGAGGGATCCGGCGCCGTGGTGCTCGGGGCGTTCCGCACCATCCCCGGTGCGGGAGAGGGCTTCGAAGGGCTCTTCGATGGCGTCCTCGCGCCCCAGGTTCCCTTCCGCGATGTCGAGGAGCGCCTCGCCGAGCGCCGCACGGTGCTCCGAGAGCGCGGCTTCCTTCCCCTCGGGGAGCCCCGCCTCGAACGGGTCGCCGAGGGGGACGAGGTGAAGGTCTCCGTGCAGCTCGAGCCGGGGCGCTGCTATGTCGCGATGGCTCGCGGGGACGAGGGGCTCCGGGACGTCGATTTGACCCTCTTCGACCCCGCCGGAGCGGAGGTCGCGCGCAATCTCGAAGGAGACGCCGAGCCCGAGGTCGAGCTCTGCCCGGAGACCTCGGGTCGCTACGGGGTGAGCGCCCGGGCCTTCGAAGGTGCCGGCGCCCTCGGCCTCCTGGTCGTCGGCGGCCCCGCTCCGATCGAGGAAGCACACGCGATCGAAGCGGAAGGGGGAGAGGGGCTCGAGGGCACCGGCGAGGGAGGGGCGGTGCCCGAAGGGGAGCCCGTCGCCGCCTTGTCGGCTTCGGTTGCAGCCCTCGAAGCCCGAGGCTACGGCGCCCCCTCGTTCATCGTGCCCGACGGATGGGTGGCCCCGGGGGAGGTACGCAACCACGATCTCGTGCTCGGCCCCGGGTGTTTCGTCGTCCTCGGTGCTGCGGGACGGTCCGAGACGGACCTCGACCTCTACCTGAGCCGCGACGGGGTCGCGATCGACCGCGATACCAGCGTGGCTCCCACCGCTCGGGTCCGGCTCTGCCCTCGGGAGACGACGACGGTGAGGGTGACGGTCAAGGCCTACGGTCGGGCCGGCCCCTACGCCCTGGCGACCCAGCGCGCACCGGCGGAGACGGTCGACGTGCGAGCCCTGCGCCTCGAAGAAGCCACCGCGGCGCTGCGAGACCGGGGCTTCGAGAGCGCCCCCCTCGAGGTCTTGCACCTCGAGGAAGGCACCGCCCACCGAGCTCGGCTCACCATCGGGGTGGGCCGCTGCGTCGCCGTGGCGGTCGCCGGCGAGGAGGGCGTCGCCGACGTCGACGTCCTGCTCCGGGACCAGGAGGGCCGACTCCTCGCGTCGTCGTCGGGGCCCGAGGCCTATGCCGCCGTGACTCGCTGCGCAGAGGACGTGCCCATCGAGGTCGACCTCGAAGTCGTCGCCTACCGAGGCAACGGCGCGGTCACGCTGCAACGCCTCGACGGTTCGCAATGAGCTTGCCGCAGTTGGTTATCGGGCGGCTCTTCGGCAGGCTTTCGGCGGTCTTGCTGGCGGTCTTGCTGGCCGGGGCATGGCTCGGGGCGGCGGCTCCCGCCAGGGCAGATGAGCCCCGCGGGCAGAGGCCCGGTGACGGTCCCGCCGACGGTCCTGGTGACATTTTGGGCGAATGCGTCGACGCCGCCGTCGTGGCTCTCGCCGCAGGCGGGGCGACCCCGACGGGCGAGCCCTATCGCGACTTCTTGACCGAAGGCCAGAGCCGCTCGCGGCCCTTCGTCTTCGAGGCCAGCGAATGCGTCGGCTTCCTGGCCGTTGGGCACCGTCGCGTGCATGACCTCGACCTCTCCCTGATGACCGACCGCGGGGTCCTCCTCGAACGGGACGCGAACGTCGATGCCCGGCCCTACGTTCGCTTCTGCGGTGCCGCCGGGCTGCGTCTGGTGGTCAACCTCGAGATGTACAAGGGCCAGGGTGAGGTCGCGCTGATCGCGTTTCGCGATGCTCCGCCGCAGCTCCCGGACCTCGGGCGGACCGTCGGCGCGTGCTTCGCGACCTCCGGCGGGATCCGCCGGCCTTCGGCTCAGGTCGGGGCGGCTCCCCCCGGGCGCAGCGTTGCCGACGCTGGAGTCGCGATGGCCGAGCGCCTCGCACGGCTGGGGTACCAGCCTGACGGTCCGGCCCAGACAGGGCAGCTGAGCCAGGGCCTCCGGGAAGCGCGGCGACTGCTTCTCGAACGGGGCCGGTGCTACGCCATCGCCCTCGTCGGTGGGGCCGAGGTCGGCGACGTCGACCTCTTCGTGCGCACGTTGAACGGCCTCGAAGTCGGGCGAGATGAGTCGCGGAGAAACGACGCCGTCGTACGGCTCTGCCCCCCGGCAAGCGGCGAGCTCGTCGCGGACGTGCGCATGTTCGCTGGCCAGGGGGAGTACGCCCTCCAGACCTTCGTCCTCCCGGAGGTCAGCGGAACGCCGCCCGGGGTCGAGGGCAATGCGCGGGGGCGCTGGGCCGAGGTCCGAGCCCGCCTCGGGGCCCGAGGCCTGTCGCCCCGGCCACTGCCCTGGGGCATGCTCATCCCCGGGCAAACGTTGTGGATCCCCATCGACCTCGAGGCAGGGCGCTGCTACGGATTGTCCGCGGTGACCGCCGACGAAGCAGCGGAGGGCGACTTGGATCTGATGCTCATCGACGAGCGTGGCGCGCTCTTGGCCTGGGATGTTGGCGGTAACGCCCCCCCGGTCCTCTATCACTGCCCCGAAGAGAGCGGCCGATACCGTGTTCGCGGCCGACTCTACGGCGCCTGGGGCCGCTACCTCACCGTGCTCGGGGAGGAACCGGCCAGGTGATGCAGGTGATGCAGGTGATGATGACAGCGAAGACGAGGACCTGGGCGTCAGCCGCACGGTTCATCGCAATGCTCTCGGGGCTCTTGGTGCTCTCGGGGCTGGCCACGGCCTGCGGGGCGTCGCCGGACAGAGGCGTGTCATCCGCGCTCGCGGCCCCGGAGTCCGCGCCATGGCAGAGCGGCAGCGATCCGGTGTCGTTGCAGATGCAGGACATCGGGCGGCGCCTCGCCGAAGCCGGATGGGCTCCCGGTGGGCCAACGGCGCAGGGCTTCCTCACGGCCCGGCAGCAAGAGACGATGGCGATCACCATTCCCCGGGGCCGCTGTGCCACCGTCATCGCCATCACGTCCCGGGGCATCCGAGACCTCGACGCCACGCTCTTCGCCCCGAGCGGCGACGTGCTCGCGGAGGACGTCGAACCCGACGCCCACCCCACGGTGCAGGTCTGCGCCGACCCCGACGCCGACCGGCGGCTTTACTACTCGCTGACGGCTTACGAGGGCATCGGCACGTTCATCTATGCGTCCTTCCTCGGACCCCGGGGCGGCTTCGGGGCGGCGGCGGCGGTCGTGGGAGGGCAGCCCGGCGTCGCCAGCGCCGGGGCCGGTGAGGGCGGTCGCGATGTGCGGATGCATGGCTGGGTCGAGGGCGTCGCCCGCCGGGGCTTCTCCCCGGAGGGGTCCCCGATCCCCGTGATCCTTTCCAACGACCAGCGCGTTCGGGTCCCCCTCGGGATCGAAACCGGGCGCTGCTACACCATCATCGCCCTCAGCGGCCCCGGCCTCCCGAACGTCGACCTCCGGGTCCTCGATGACGCCGGAGAAAATGTGGTCGTCGACGTGAGCCCGAGCGGAGACGCCTCGGTGCAGCTCTGCGCCACCCGGACCGCGGACTACGCAGCCGAAGTTCACGCCGTGATCGGCCGCGGAGAAGCCCAGGTGGCCATCTTCAGCGCCGCCGAGGCTCGGGTCGGTGGAAGCAGCGGGCTCTGGCTCGGTGAGCGCCAAGATGGCCGGCGCACGGACCGTGACGTCGAGGAGGTCCGCCGGGCCTCGGCGGACGCCGCGACCGCGGCCGGATGGCGTGAACTGACCCGTGTCGCCGGAGAGCTGCGGAGCGGCGGCGCGTCCTTGAACCGCCTGACTCTGCCCGCGGGGCGTTGTTCGTTGATCGTCGCCGACGGTGGCCGCGGCCTCGGGCGGCTGGTTCTACGCGTCACCGATCGTGCGGGTCACACCCTGACCGAGCGGGGCGGCGCGCGGTCCTCGGCCCGGGCCCGGCTCTGCCCCGACGCTCCCATCGACGTCTCGGTCTCGCTGATTTCACGGCGCGGCGAAGGGCGCTTCGCGTTGACGCACTTTGCCAAGGAAGTGCCCGCCGAACTCGAGGCTGTCGCAGAAGGAGCCCGAGGGAGCTTCCTCGACGCCGTCGAAGATGCGTCAGTGGATGCCTATCGACTGGTCGAGCGCCGAGCCGTGGCCGCCGGCCCGGTACCGTCCATCGGCGAGGGCTCGGCGTGCGTTCGTTGGGCCGCCGTGGCCCACGATGGACAATCGCCGGTGACCCTGACCTTGTACCGGGGCGAAGACACCATCGACCAAGGGGCGGGCATATTGGCGACCGTCGCGAGCTGCGCCCCGCGGACCGAACTGCGCTTGCGCGTAGCCGGTGGCGGTTCCGGGCGCATCGAAGTGATGCGCTTCGAACGCTGACCTGCGATTTGGCTATTCGGCGTCGAGGAAGGGCGCCGCGTCCTGGCTCTCGCCGGGGTCGTCGAGGCCTTCGCCTGCATCGTCGTCGATGCCGTTGACGACGCCGGTGTCGGCGCGCTCGATCATCGCGATGCAGAGGTCACCAAACTCGTAGCCCGCGCCCTTGGCGATCTTCGGGAGCAGGGAGGTCGGCGTGAGCCCGGGGATGGTATTCACCTCGAGCACGTATTCGTTTTCGCCCTCGGTCACGAGGAAGTCGACGCGCGTCGCGCCCGTAGCACCGAGGGCCGCATTGGCGCGCTCCGCGATGTTGAGCACCCCCTTGTAGCGGGTCGGAGTGAGGCGCGCGGGGAAGTGGTACTCGCTCTGCCCCGATTGGTACTTCGACTTGTAGTCGTAGAAAGAGCCCTTCGGGACGACCTCGAGGGCACCGAGGGCCTTACCGTCGAGCAGACCCACGGTGACCTCGCGGCCTCCGACGAATCGCTCGACGAGGACCGACGAGTCGAAGCGACTGGCGTCGATGACCCGCGACCGGAGCTCGGCGAAGTCGTTGGCGCGGCCCGCGCCGACGCTGGACCCGCCACGCCGGGGCTTCACGAAGACCGGGAACCCGAAGGACCCGTGGACCTCTTCGAGGTCGTCGAGGCGTCCCTTGTCGATCGCGTAGTAGGGGGGCGTGGGCACGTTGTAGAGCCGGAAGAGCTCCTTGGACTTGAGCTTGTCCATCGACAGGGCGCTCGCGAGGACCCCGGAGCCGGTGTACGGGATCCCGAGGATCTCGAGGAGCCCCTGCACACAACCGTCCTCGCCGTAGGTCCCGTGAAGCGCCAGGAAGGCGACGTCGATGGGCGTCTGCCGGAGGACCCGGTCGATGTCTTGGTCTACGTAGATCTTGGTTACCGGGTAGCCGCGCTCTTCGAGGGCCCTCGCCACAGCTTCTCCGCTGCTCAGCGAGACCTCGCGCTCTGCGCTCATGCCACCCATCAGGACACCGACGTGTTTCTTCGCCATCGACATTTCTTCCTTTCGTCGGCCAGTCACTGAAAAGACCGGGCCAAGCCCGCCTGAGTGAGAATCTTTAGGCTATGCACCGGTCGGGAGCCGGCTCGTCGCGTCGTATCAACCACATGAGCGAGTCGTCCCTGACACTTCGGTACACGAGCGTCAAAGGACCGGTCAATAAAGTGACGCGAGCTCAGGGCTCTTCTGCGAGGCGCACCATCGGTCTTCCGGCGAAGCCGCGGTCAACGGACTCGATTTCGACGGTGATTTCGGCTCCCGGGGCGACGGTCAGGGCGCGGGCCGCATCGTCGCTCGAGAAGATCAGATCGATCCAGGAGTCGCCATCACTGTGCAGGCACTTTGCGCTGAGTCGATTCTGGGTACCTGCGGGGTAGCCGGCTCTGCGACGGGCCGTCTCATCGAGGAGGACGAGCTCGCTGACGAAATCGACGGCGCACCGCTGGGGGCGGCGGGCGAGGGCCGCTTCGTTGCGCAGGCGGCCGAAGTCGAAGCCGGGGGCGACCTGGGGCGCCTGTTGTCCTTCAGGGTTTTCTGGGCTGTTTTGGGCTTCCTCAGATCCCGAGGCATCTGGAGCGTCACCGACGACCCGCAGGAAGCTCACGACCGGATAGCCCTGGCGCCCTCGGGTGACGGAGGTCAGCCGGAAAGCCAACCGCGTGCCGACGCTCACGCCTTCGCTCGCGGCGGCATCCGCGAAGGCCAGCTCGAGCCACCCGCCGCCGGACGGGGCCGCGCACCGAACGATCCGGTGCGAGACCGTGCCGGCGGGATAGAACGAAGCTTCGGGGTCGGTGACGTCACGGGCGTCTTCGGCGAAGGCGACGTCGCAGGGCCGCTCTTCGGTGTCGTCCGGGTCGGGCTCGGTACGGATTCGACGGACGTCGAAGGGAGGGGCCGTCAGGAGGGGATCGACCTGAGGTGCGGTCTCCTGGTCGGATTCCGGGGCACCTTCGGTCGCGGCGGTGGTCGTCCCGGTCGCCGGGGTGGCCGCCGGGGTCTCGGCGCCCGAGGCGTCGTCGCCGCAGCCGGCCATCGCCAAGGCCACGGCAAAAACCAGGACAGGGACCAGAGCAGAGACCAGGACTCGACGGGCGGTGGGCTGGGAACGACGGTTCATACGATTCACTCGCGGAGGCTCTCGTTGAGGTAGTCGTGCACGTGCCGGGTGACCTTTCCCTTCAAAATGCTGAGCGCGAAGCCGAGCTTGATGACCACCTGGACCTGCTCCTCGGTCACGTGGATGTTGCCCGTGGCGCCGGTTCGCTCGAGGCGCAGGTCGTCGCCCTCCCAGCGGTAGCGAGCGTCGATGCTCTTTTGGAGCTTTTTGGCGAGGCCCTCCATGGCGACCCGGGCCCGCTCCCGCCCCAGGGAGTGGGCGCGGCTGATTTCGATGGTCGCCATGCCCCGGGCGTAGCATCCGGACTCGAACGACGCGACGGAAAGCTCTGTTTCAGGCTCGTTTGCAGGCCGGAGTACCCGGTGATAGGGTCCCGTCCTCATTCGGGCGCCAAAAATAGCCCGTGATTTCGCGGCAGGTTCCAGCTGTCGCCATTCAATCCAGCCAATACACCACGGAATCGAGTGACCGGCGGCCCCCGAGAGGGCGGCGACGCCGCACCAACCGAATCACTATGACCTTCACCGAAGCTGCCGTGGAGGTGCTCCGACTCGTCGGGAAGCCCCTCCACTATAAGAAGATCGCGGAAATCGCGATCGAACGAAATCTCCTCAGCCACGTAGGGAAGACCCCTGAGATCACCATGAGCTCGCGCCTCGCGACGATGGTGAAAAAGGATCGCGGCGATGCTCCCATCGTCAAGATCAAGCCCGGGGTCTTCGGGCTCCGGGAATTCTCGGAGGCCGTCCTCGAGACCGCCCAGAAGGAGTCTGGACACGACTACGTGCTCCCCCCCGAGCCGAAGCCCGAGCCCGCGCCGGAGCCTGAGGCCCCCGTCGCTGAAGACGCGGCCGATGCCCCGGAAGGGGACGACGAAGCCCCCGAGAAGCCCAAGAAGCCTGAGAAGAAGCTGCCCGGCGCCGAAGTCTTCCCAGAAGAAGATGACGACGACGAGCCCATCCTCGCCAACCTCGATGACGACGAAGAGGAGGGCGGCAAGAAGCGCCGCCGTCGTCGCCGACGGGGGAAGGGCGAAGAGGGAGAGGGCGAAGGCGAAGGCGAGGATCGCGGTCGAAGCCGAGGTCGCGGCAAGGACCGTGAGCGCGGCAAGGACCGTGAGCGCGGCAAGGACCGTGAGCGCGGCAGGGACCGTGAGCGCGGCAAGGACCGTGAGCGCGGCAAGGACCGTGAGCGCGGCAAGGACCGTGAGCGCGGTCGGGACCGTGAGCGCGACCGCGACCGAGATCGCGATCGCGACCGGGATAGAGATCGCGGGCGCAGCAGAGGCCGCGGCCGAGATCGCGACCGTGGCCGCACCGAGCGAGTCGCGGGCGATTGGCACCGCGAGGCAGCCGAGGGAGACGCCCTCGGGCGAGACCTCTCCGATGCCGTCTTCGATGCTCTCGATTCGAGTCGCGGTTCGCGGCCGCGGACCTTCGCCGGCGTTGCCGAGCTCCTGGTCCGGAAGAAGACCCTCAGCGGCTCCGCCGAGGCCCTCGCTCCCACCGTCGCCGCCGCAGTCCGGAGCGACAACGCCCGCCGCACGGGAGCCCACGACCGTCCTCGCTTCCTCGTCCAGCGGGGCCATGTCGGCCTCTTCGCCTGGGCCCTCCCGCGCGAAGCCGCCAAAGCAGAGCGCGATGCCCTGAAGGCTGCGGACCGCCAGCGGGACATCGCGCGCCGGACCTTCCTGCGCCGTGTCGCCGAACTCCCCGCGGCCGGGCTCATCGAGCTCCTCGCGACCTGGCTCAATACCGAAGGCGTCGTCGGTCTGAGGGCGGTTCGTCGTCCCGGAGACAGCAAGGGTCTCCACTTGGGCGGAACCCTTCGTCGCGGTGCGGAGCGTGTGCGTCTGGGCGTCGTGATTCACGCGGACGGCACGGACGTCGGGCGCGAGCTCGTCATGGAGGCCCGTGGCGCGCTGCACCACTACGACCGGGCGGCGATGCTCTGGATCATCACCACCGGGCAGGTCCTCTCGGGAGCTCGCGACGAGCTCGATGCCCCGGGCGCCGCGCCCGTGGTGCTCTTCGATGGCGGCGGGCTTGCCCGGGCCATGGAGAACGCTGGGGTGGGGCTCGTCCGCTACAACGTCCCGATGACCTACCTCGACGCCGACTTCTTCGATGATCTCGGCGTCGGAGTGGGCCCTGCCCCACGTCCCGAGGATGAAGAAGAGGATGACTCGAA
>QMMC01000033.1 GCA_003647065.1 Deltaproteobacteria bacterium
CGTCGTCCGAGTCCGAGCCTGCGCCCTCGTTTCATGTCCAGACGACGGACTCGGACGGGCTCCCGTGTCCGCGGTGCCGCTTTGGTCTCACGTCGGCGCGATGGGTCACCGGGGGCGGTTATCGAGATGGGCAGATGTTCGACTATCTGCGCTGCGAGCGCTGCTCGGTCTCCATCATCACGGCGGAGACTCTGCAGAAGCGCTACGGCCTCGACGCTGGGCGCCTCGCCGACTCACCGCGGGTTCGCACCAACGGCCGGGCTGACCAGCCTTGCCCCCAATGCAGCGGCGAGCTTCGTCAGGTGACCCTCGCCGAGGGAGAGACCTGGGTCGCGGTGGAGGAGTGCGGGTCGTGTGGAGCCGTCGTCATGGACGACGGCGAGGGAAGCATCCTCGACGAGCTGCTCTCGACCGTCACCCGCCGATGATCCGCCCCTGCTCGGCGTCCGCGCGCTCGGTCCACCGGCCCTCGGCCTCGGCCTCGCGGCTCGGGCACAGCTCGGCGAGGGGGCAGGCGCTGCAGTCTGGCGACTTGGCCTTGCACAGGTAACGACCGTGCAGAACGAACTGGTGGCTCACCAGGACCCAGCCGCGGCGCGGCACGAGGGCGCATAGGTCGCGCTCGACCTTCACCGGGTCCTTGGCGGTGGTGAAGCCCAAGCGCCGCGCGACGCGGCCGACGTGGGTGTCGACGACGATGCCGCTCGAGATGCCGTAGGCGCAGCCGAGGACCACGTTCGCGGTCTTCCGCGCGACGCCGGGGAGACGCACCAGCTCTTCGAGCTTTTCGGGTACCTCGCCCCCGAATTCCTCGGCGATCATCCGGCTCGCCCCCATGATGGACTTCGCCTTGTTCCGAAAAAAACCAGTCGGCTTCACGATCCGCTCGACGTCTTCCACCTCCGCCGCCGCGAGGGCGGCCGCCGTCGGGTAATGCTCGAAGAGCTCCGGGGTGACGCGGTTGATCGTCCTGTCTGTGCTTTGGGCTGCGAGGATGGTCGCCATCAGGAGCTGCCATGGTGTCTCGAAATCGAGCTCGACCCGGGCCACGGGCATGACGCGCTTCATGCGCTTGCGGACGGCGGCCATCGTCGATTTGTTGGCTTGTAACGTTTCGGTGGCGTCGGTCGTCATGGTGTTCGTCTTGTTGGCCGTCTTGCGTCGGCCCGTGGCCGGTCCTAGGTACTAGAGCCGGCCCGTGATAAATCCCACGTTCCGGAAACACAAGAGCTGCCCGCAACCAACACCTGCAACACCTGCCATGAGTCCCGAGCCCAAGCGTTACGAAGAGCTAGAGAGCGCGATCAACGAGGTCGTCGCCAGCTACGATGGCGACGAAGCCATCGACAACCTCGAGAGCGCCGCGCTGCCCAACAGCCGCTCCGTCATCGAGGCCATGGGCCATCTCCAGTCCGTGCTCTACATGGGCTTCTTCAGCACGCGGCGCCTCAACCGCGACAATCTTCGTCACGGCGTCGCCGAGCACCTCTACGCAGCCCACGAAATCCTCGTGGCCCAGATCGAACGGGCGACCCACTACGACCACTGGATCGGGCGGACGCCGGTCGCTCCCGACGCTGGCTCCGGGGAGTCGGTGGTGCTCGCCCTCTTCCGCGCCATCCCTCAAATCCGCCGCATGCTGAACCTCGACGTGATGGCTGCCTATGAGGGCGACCCGGCGGCGCGCAGCATCGAAGACGTCATCTTCAGTTACCCGTCCATCGAGGCGCTCACGGCGTATCGCATCGCCCACGAGCTCTGCCGCCTCGGGGTGCCGATGCTGCCGCGCATCATCAGCGAAGACGCTCACTCGCGGACGGGCATCGACATCCATCCGAGCGCACAGATCGGAAAATCGTTCTTCATCGATCACGGCACCGGGGTGGTCATCGGCCAGACCGCGGTGATAGGCGACCGGGTGAAGCTCTACCAGGGCGTGACCCTCGGGGCCCTCAGCGTGCCCGAGCGCGGGGAGAGCACCGACCAGCGACACCCGACCCTCGAGGACGACGTGACCATCTACTCCGGGGCGACCATCCTCGGCGGCGACACGGTGATCGGCGAAGGATCGGTGGTCGGCGGCAACGTGTGGCTGGTGCGCTCGGTCCCGCCGGGGTCCAAGGTCTTCGGACGCGGTCGAGATCCGATCCGCGAAGACGAAAACGGCGCCTGACGAGCCGCCGTCCTCGGCCTCTTCTGCCTCACCGGCTGGGCTCGACCCGGATCGCGATGCTCATCTCGGATTGCGTCGGGATGCGCGCCGCCGGGGTCTCGATGACCGCCTCGACGTGGGTGCGCCCGGCGATCTGAGCCTCGGGGATGATGTGGCGCAGGTCGAACTCGACGTAGCCGCCACCGAGGGTCTCGTAGGAGATGAGCTCTCCCCGGGCTTCGCCTCCGCCGTCCTCTTCGCGGCCACCGATGGGTCCCGGGGGGGCGTGCTGCCGGAGCGTCACCTGAAGACGCCCGGTGTGCCTCTCCAGGGAGACGAGCTCGTAGCTGACGATCTGGTGCACTTCGAAGTCTCCGTGGTCCTCGAGGTGCTTCACCTCCCAGGTGGCCCCCTCGCCGATCGCCGCTCCCGGCAGGACGGGCGACAAGAGCGACATGCGGATGTTCGCCAGGAGCGCGAGGGTGCGGGGCTCGAGGCCCTCGGGGATCTCCCCGGCACGCTCGTGCACGATGCCCCGGTCGTCGATCACGACCGTGGACGCGAGGGCCCGGAGGGGGGCGGTCTCGGTGGCGAAGTGCTCGAGGACTTCCTGCGGTGTCTCCGGGGGCAGGCCCACCTGGAGGCCCGTGACCCGCAAGTGGTAACGCCAGAGACCGTCGCCCGCGGCCTCCGTGGGTCCGGCCTCGATGTCGAGGCTGATGGGCGCGGTCTGGTGCCCGCCCTGGCGGCCGTCGGCGCCCGGGATGGCGACCGACATCATCATCTGGATGCGACCGTCCTCGGTGGTTCCTTCCCGACGCTCGTAGCGGAGCTCGCGTCGTCCATCCTCGTCACCGAAGCTGAGCATGCGCAGGATGAGGCCATCGGGGCCGGGCTCTTCTTCGACCACCCGCTCCGGGGTCTGGTTCATGTCCGCGTGAAGCAGTGTCCCGGGGGGCGGCTGGTCCGCACCTCCGCAGGCCGCGAGCAGGACCAGCAGGACGAAGGGGGTGAGGCGGGGGAGGGCCGAGGTGGCCGGAATGGGCGCGAGAGCGTGCGGCATGGTGGGCGGAGTCTGGCGACAGGGCCCGCTTTCGTCAAAGGCGAACGCTCCTGTACACTCCGGCGCCATGAAGACGCCGCACCTCTCCACCCACCCGTCTCAGCTCCCCCTGATCTTGGTTCCGGCCCTGCCGCTGATCCTGATGGCCTGTGGTGGTGCGACCCCCGCCGCGGCGCCCACGCCCGTCGAGCCCGCGGCTACAAGCGCCGGCGGGGAGGCCCCGGCCGAGCCGTTGGTACTCCGTACCACTACCCCGATTCCCGTACCCCAGCCGGCGATCGCACGGGAAGACCTGGTCGAGCCCCTCCAGGGCATCTGGACCGAGACCGAAGAGATCGTCGCCCAAAGGCCCCCGGAGCCCCCGACGGCGACCGACCAGGCGTCTATCGAGAACTGGGCCGCCGAGAGCTTCGCCCCCTGGGTCGATGCCCGGCGCGGGCAGATCCAGCAGATGGAGCCCGCCTTGGCCACGCTCCAACAAGATCCGCTCTCCCTCGCGGTTTCCGCCGCGCTCTTTGGTTATGCCTACGAAGACACGGCGGCCGGCATCCGCGGGGCGCCGGTCCCGGCGACCATCGCCACGGACGCGGAGCTGCTCGAGATCTACGTCGCGACCCTCGATGAGGCCCTCCACCCCTTCGCCCAGCGCGCCCTCGAGAGCTATGCATACTGCGCGACCACCATCGCGCGTCTCGCGCAGGAGCCCAACTCCCCGGGGCCGTCGGCGGGTCCGGAGGGCGACGAGCAGAACGCGCAGAATACGGTGGGCGGGCCGTGGATTTCCTGGGCCGCCTACTGCCTCGACCGCGGCCGCGACGTGGCAGACGTCTTCGAACTCGGCGCAGACAGCGAGACCGCCGCCGAAGAACCCGCCGCCGTCGAGTAAGCGCGTCGTTCAGCGTCAGTCGAGGGGCGAGGTGGGCAGGACGCTCTCGCCCATCAAGAAGACATCGACGGCGTGAGCCGCTTGGCGCCCCTCCCAGATGGCCCAGACGACGAGGCTCTGACCGCGCCGGGCGTCGCCGCAGGCGAAGACGCCTTCGAGGCTCGTTTGGAAACGTTCGGTATCGGCGACCAGGTTGCCGCGACCGTCGCGGGGGACTTCAACGTCCCCCTCGGTGAGGCGCGAGAGGTCGGGGCCGACGAAGCCGAGGGCCAGGAGGACCAGATCGGCTTCGATGACGACGCGCTCTTCGCTCTCCCGGAGCTGGCCGTCTTCCCAGGTGACGCGCACCGCGTCGAGGCCCGTGACGCGCCCCTCGTCACCGAGGAAGCGCTTCGTCAGGATTGACCACTGCCGGTCGCCGCCCTCTTCCTGCGATGATGAAGTGCGGAAGACCATGGGCCACTCGGGCCACGCGTCGGGGTCGTCGCCCCCGGGCTGGGGCATCAGCTCGATCTGGGTCACGGACGCCGCGCCCTGGCGAATCGCCGTCCCGAGGCAGTCGCTCCCGGTGTCGCCGCCGCCGAGAACTACCACCCGGAGGCCTTGGGCGTTCGGCAGCGCCGGGAGGCCGTCCGCGACGGCGCGGTTCTGCGGCACGAGGAAGTCCATCGCGAGGTGCACGCCTTCGAGTTCCCGGCCTTCGATGGGCAGGTCTCGCGCCTTCGTCGCGCCGATGGCGAGGACCACCGCGTCGTGTTGGTCCCGGAGGGCGCTCAGGCTGAGGTCTGCGCCGACTTCGACTCCCGTGCGAAACGAGACCCCTTCGGCCTCCATCTGCACGACCCGCCGGTCGATGATCGACTTCTCCATCTTGAAGTCGGGGATGCCGTAGCGCAGCAAACCGCCGATGCAGTCGTCGCGCTCGAAGACTGTGACTTCGTGGCCGGCGCGACCGAGTTGCTGGGCGGCCGCGAGGCCTGCGGGCCCCGAGCCGACGACGGCGACTCGTTTGCCGGTCAAGGCTTTGGGGGGCCGCGGTTCGACCCAACCCTCCTCGAGCGCGCGGTCCGCGATGGCGCCCTCGATGCGCTTGATGGTCACCGGCGAGTTCTCGAGCTGCAGCACGCAGCCGGCTTCGCAGGGCGCGGGGCAGACTCGGCCCGTGATCTCCGGGAAGTTGTTCGTCGCGAAGAGGGCCTCCGCGGCGGCCCGCCACTCGTCTTGGTAGACCTCGTGGTTCCACTCGGGGATTACGTTGCCTAGGGGGCATCCCGAGTGACAGAAAGGCACGCCGCAGGCCATGCAACGGGAGGCCTGCTCCCGCGCATTTTCGACGGGCAACCTCGTCTCGACCTCGCGGAAGTCTTGGACCCGCTCGTCCACGGGGCGCCGTGGGGGCAGCGCCCGGTCACGCTCGAGGAATCCGGTGGGCTTTCCCATCAGGCGCTCCTCTCGTCGTCGCCGCCGGTGCTCTGCTCGAGGACCCGTCGGTATTCCCTCGGCATCACCTTCACCAGCCGTTGGCTCTGTTTCTTCCAGCCGCTGAGCACCCGCCACGCGACCTGACTCATCGTCCGCTCGTAGTGGCGGTGCAGGAGCGTGCGGACAAACGCGAGATCCTCTGGGCCGAGAGTCTCGAGGTCGACCATCTCGCCGTTGACCCGCTCTTCGAACTTGCCGTCGACATCCAATACGTAGGCGATGCCGCCGCTCATGCCTGCCGCGAAGTTGCGACCGGTCCTTCCGAGGACCAGGACCCGACCCCCGGTCATGTATTCGCAGCCGTGGTCGCCGACGCCCTCGACCACCGCCGTCGCTCCGCTGTTGCGGACCGCGAAACGCTCGCCGGCTTTTCCGCGGAAGAACGCCTCGCCGCTCGTGGCTCCGTAGAGGCAGACGTTGCCGACGATGACGTTGTCTTCCGGGGGGAAGTCGCTCTCCTCCGGAGGATAGACGATCACGCGGCCGCCGCTGAGGCCCTTGGCGACGTAGTCGTTGGCTTCGCCCTCGAGGGTGAGGACCACACCTCGGGCCAAAAATGCTCCGAAGCTCTGGCCCGCCGTGCCCTCGAAGTGGATGCGGATCGTCCCATCGGCGAGGCCCTCGAGCCCGTAGGCCTCGGCGACCCGGGAGCTGAGCATCGTGCCCGCGCTCCGATGCACGTTTCGGATGGGCATACGCAATTCGACCGCTTCACCCCGCTCGAGGGCGGGGCGCGCTTGTTCGATCAGCACCGTGTCCATCTCGAGTTCGAGGCCATGGTCGGCCGCGCGCTCGAAGTGGATAGCGGAGCCACGCGAGCTCCTGCCCTCGGAAGAGCTTGGCTGGTGCAGCAGCCTGTCGAGGCAGAGGGTCTGGGCGTCGGCGGCGAGGTCTTCCCGTACCTTCAAGAGGTCGGTGCGCCCGACCAGCTCCTCGAAGGTCCGCACGCCGAGCTCCGCCATGAGCCCTCGCACCTCCTCGGCGACGAAGTGCATGAAGGCGATCACCTGCTCGGGCTGTCCGCGGAAGCGGGCGCGCAGTCGCGGGTCCTGCGTGGCGACCCCGACCGGACAGGTGTTGAGGTGGCAGACGCGCATCATCACGCAGCCCATGCTGATGAGCGCCACGGTCCCGAAGCCGACCTCGTCGGCGCCGAGGAGGGCTGCTACGACGACGTCACGGCCGGTCTTGAGCTGGCCGTCGGTCTCGAGCTTCACGCGCCCCCGGAGGCCGTTGAGCACCAGGGTTTGCTGAGTCTCGGCGAGGCCGATTTCGAAAGGGCTGCCGGCGTGTTTCATCGATGTCAGGGGCGACGCGCCGGTGCCCCCGGAAGCGCCGCTGATGAGGATGACGTCGGCCTTGGCCTTGGCGACCCCCGCGGCGATGGTGCCTACGCCCACCTCGCTGACCAGCTTCACGGTGATGGTCGCCTTCGGATTGGCGTTCTTGAGGTCGTGGATGAGCTGGGCGAGGTCTTCGATGGAGTAGATGTCGTGGTGGGGCGGCGGGCTGATCAGACCGACCCCCGGGGTCGAGTTTCGGACCCGCGCGATCTCCTTGCCCACCTTGTGCCCCGGGAGCTGGCCGCCTTCACCGGGCTTGGCGCCCTGGGCAACCTTGATCTGAATTTCGTCCGCCGCGTTGAGGTACTCGATGGTGACGCCGAAGCGGCCCGACGCGACCTGCTTGATGGCGCTCCTCTTGCTCTCGCCGTTCGGCAAGGGCGCGTAGCGGACCGAGTCTTCTCCGCCTTCGCCGCTATTCGACCGGGCACCGATGCGGTTCATCGCGAGGGCCAGGGTCTCGTGGGCCTCGCGGCTGATCGAGCCGTAGCTCATCGCCCCGGTCTTGAAGCGCTTCACGATTTCGTGCGCCGGCGCGACCTCGTCGAGGGGGATGGGGGTGCGGCCTTCCGTAGCGAGCTCGAGTTGTCCCCGGAGCGTGCTGCGCCGGGTGTCGGCGTCGGCCTTCGCGCTGAATTTCGCGAAGGCCTGCACGTCGCCACCGCGCACGGCGTGCTGAAGGAGGCTGATGGTCTCTGGGTTCCACAGGTGACGTTCGCCGCTGCGGCGGAAGGCGTAGCTGCCGCCGTCGTCGAGGGTCTCGAGGGTCACCTTTTCGCCGTAGGAGTTGCTGTGGCGGGCGATCGCGTCTCGCGCGATCACCTCGAGGCCGACCCCGGACAGGGGCGTCGGCGTGCCGGTGAAATAGCGCTCGACCAGGACCTCGCTCAGCCCGATGGCCTCGAATATTTGAGCCCCGCGGTAGGACTGGATCGTCGAAATGCCCATCTTGGACATCACCTTGAGGATGCCCTTCTCGATGGCCTCGACGTATCGACGCCGCGCATCTTCGACGTCGAGGTCGCCGAGGCGCCCCTCGCGGACCATCGACGCGACCGTCTCGTAGGCGAGGTACGGGTTCACCCCGCCGGCGCCGTAGCCGAGCAGCAAGCAGAAGTGCATGACCTCCCGCGTCTCGCCCGTCTCGATGAGCAGCCCGCAGTTCTTCCGGAGGCCAACGCGGATGAGGTGATGGTGTACTGCGGCGGTCGCGAGCAGGCTGGGGATGGGAGCACGCTTTTCGTCGTGTCCCCGGTCCGAGATCACCAGGAGAGTCGCCCCGGTCAATACGGCTTCGGCTGCTTCCTCTTCGAGGCGTGACACGGCGGCTACGAGACCGTCGGCCCCCGCGGTTGGATCGAAGGTGGCGGTGATGGTCGTGGCTCGCAGGCCGGGCCGGTCCAAGGCGCGGATCTGCTCGAGCTCCGCATTCGAGAGGATCGGCGATTTCAGCTGGAGCTTCTGGCAGTGAACGGCGCTCTCCTGGAAGAGGTTGTTCTCCTGACCGAGCGTGCTCTGGAGCGTCATGACGATGGCCTCGCGCACCGGGTCGATGGGCGGGTTCGTCACCTGGGCGAAGAGCTGCTTGAAGTAAGAGAAGAGCAGCTGCGGCCGATCACTCAGCACGGCGAGGGGAGTGTCGTTGCCCATCGACCCGAGCGGCTCTTTGGCGTCCTTGGCCATCGGGGCGACGAGGATCGCGAGGTCCTCACGGGTATAGCCATGCACACGCTGCTCGCGGAGCAGATGGGCGGGGCCCATCGGTGGCGGCACGGAGTCCCGCGGGGCGGGGGCGACTTCCCCCATGGTGACGATGTTCGCGTCGAGCCAGCGGCGCCATGGCCGTCGATGCGCTTCCTCTTCTTTGAAGGCTTCGTCGTTGACGATTACGCCGTCTCGGGTGTCGAGGAGCAACATGCGTCCGGGGCTGAGCCGGCCTTTCCCCCTGACCTGGCTCGCGGGGATGTCGACGACCCCCGCCTCCGACGCCATGACCACGAGGTCGTCTTTGGTGATCGTGTAATGCGCCGGCCGTAGTCCATTCCTGTCGACGAGGGCGCCGACGAGCTGACCGTTGGTGAAGACGATGCATGCGGGCCCGTCCCAGGGCTCCATCAGGCACGAGTGGTACTCGTAGAAAGCGCGTCGCGCGTCGCTCATCGAGCGATGGTTCTGCCACGCTTCGGGGATCATCATCATCATGGCGTGGGGCAGGGACCGGCCCGTGTGCACCAGGAGCTCGAGGACGTCGTCGAGCATCGCGCTGTCCGACCCGCTGGCATCGACGATGGGGCGAAGCTTCTGCATGTCTTCGCCGAAGACCGGCGAGACCAAGACCGGTTCCCGTGCTCGCATCCAGTTCACGTTGCCCTGGAGCGTATTGATTTCGCCGTTGTGGGCGCTGCGGTGATAGGGGTGGGCCCGAGACCACGAGGGGAAGGTGTTGGTGCTGAAGCGCTGGTGCAGCAGCGCGATACCGGTCTCGGTGCGCTCGTCGGCGAGGTCTTTGTAGAAGAGGGGCAGCTGCTCCGGGGTGAGCAGGCCCTTGTAGACGATGCGGCGCCGCGAGATCGAGCATACGTACGGGTAGCCGTCCTCGCCGGCCATCGACCGGTTGTGGGCTTCGTGTTCGATGCGCTTGCGGATGACGTAGAGCTTGCGGCCGAGGGCGTTGGGGTCGGCTCCGAGGGTTCCCGGGCCGACGAAGACCTGCATCACGTGGGGCATCGAGGCCTGGGCCGCGGGCCCAGAGGCGGACGGGTCCACCGGGACCTCGCGCCAGCCGAGGACTTCCTGCCCTTCGGCTGCGACGATTTCTTCGACCAGCGCACAGCAACTCGCGCGCCGGTCTTCATCCTGCGGCAAGAAGATCATGCCCACGCCGTAGACCCCGGCGCGGTCCGGGAGCGGGATGCCGAGGCGCGCCGCCTCTGCCTGGAAGAGTCGGTGGGGGGTCTGGATGAGCAGGCCCGCGCCATCTCCGGTCAACGGGTCGCTGCCCTCGGCGCCCCGGTGTTCGAGGTTCCCGAGGGCCTCGAGAGCTCGGTCGAGGAGGGCGTGGCTGGGCTCTCCGCGAAGGTGGGCGACGAACCCGACCCCACACGAGTCGTGTTCCCGGTCCGGGCGGTAGAGCCCGTCCGTGGCGGCGCGATGGCGTGCAGGGTGCGAGGGGAAATGCCGCATGGCGCTCCCTAACACCCTCCGGGACCGCTTGGTAGTCGAGCTTGCCCCCGCCCTCGGGAGCCGAGATAGTGGGGGTGTGGGGCGCTCTTTCTCGATAGCTTTGGTGATGGCCGGCTTCGTCGTGGCCTGCGGCGGAACCAGGCCCCCGATCCAAGTGACCGGCCCCGGCGTCGTCTTTCGAGGCATGGTGACCTCCGTCGAGGGTTCGGCCTCGGTGTCGGAGGGGGAAACCTGCGAAATGCGGGTCCAGCCGACCGATGACCCACGATTCAATTGCCGGGTTCAGGTCCAGTGCGGCGACGAGGTCCTCTACGGCTTCCCGGGAGCGGGCTTCAATCGCTGCGCGACGAGCGAAGGGGACTTCATCGGCGCTCGCGACGACTACCAGACCCGGACCGACGGTGATCCGGCGATGGGGTGGAACCAAACCCGGCGGCTCCTTCTGGTCACCGACAGCCAACCGGACTTCCGGGTGGTCATCTCCATGGCGGCGAATTGATCTCTATCGACACACGTCGCGGTAAACGTTGCCAACATCGCGCCCCGTGACCGATGCTGCATGCGTGGGAAGTTTCTCGGTCGACTACGAAGACGACACGATGCGGGTCGGCAATGTCGACAATCTGACAATCGCGGCCTGGTTCGACGCGCCCACCCTGATTCAGGTGCGCGCTGTGGACCGGAGCGTTCGCCGCATCCGGCGAGAGGTCGAAGGTGGCGTGGGATTCATCAACGTCATGGTCGAAGGAATTCCGAGGTTTTCCGCTGAGGTGCGCGAAGAGGGGGCCCGCCAGACCGCGATCTTGGACGGTCGTGATCTCGTCGCCGCCCACGTCGTTCTCATCGGCGGTCTCACCGGCACCGCAGTGCGCATGTTCATGAGCACCGTCATGCTGCTCGGCCGCCCCGGTTATCCGACCAAGGTCTTCGGTGACGGTCCCCTGGCGGCCAAGTGGCTTGCGATGCATCTCGCTCAAAACGAACGCTACCCGTGGACACCGGAGCAAATCGAGCGGCTCTTCGAAGAGGTCTCCGAACCGATTTGAGGGCGTAACTCGGGGGCGTTAGTGGCGGACCCGGGGCCGCGACTCAATGCGCGTCGATGACGTCGGCGGTGGTCTCTTCGAGGCTCAGTAGCCCCGCCTCCTGGCCGAGCGTCATGGCGTCGTCTTTGGATGCGCCGTCGATGAAGAATGCGCCGAGGGCCAGCAGGGCGCCGACCCGGTTCGAGCTGCCGCAGTGGAGAAGCGTCGACGCGGCGTTGTCCCCAACGGCCTCGCGGACCAGGCGCGCGTTGGCTTCGGTGATGCCATCCGCTCCCGCGACGGGGAGCGAGACGAAGGTCATTCCGAGCTCTTCGACGAGGGCGCCCTCGTCGGCGGCGCCGGGCTCCTCGAGGGTGCGCAGGCTGATCACCGTCGTGATGCCCCGGTCCCGGGCCGCTTCGAGGACCGACCGGTCAGGCATGCCGCCGGTGGTGAGGCCATCGGCGAGGCGGTGCTCGTGGGAGATCCCGATGGGAGCCGGGTCGGCCTCTTCCGGGGCGAGATCGCTGGGCGGGGCCTCGGTATCCTCTGCTCCGGCAGTCGTTCCCGTCGTCGAGGAGCCTTCGCTTTCGGCCGCGCCTCCGCCGCAGGCGACAGCGAAAAGGGCACCGAGGAGAAGCACGGAGAGGATGTAGGCGAGGCGTCGCATGGCCGGAACCTTACACCACCCGGCCCTCGGTCTCCGCCCTCCGGTGACTCT
Organism: Deltaproteobacteria bacterium; assembly: GCA_003647065.1. GTDB lineage: Bacteria > Myxococcota_A > Polyangia > Polyangiales > B10-G4 > B10-G4. Next base: position 11,856 of record QMMC01000033.1, read on the forward strand.
TTGGTACCCTCGCCGCGATGGAGAACAGCCCCCTCGCGACCGTCGACATCGTCATCATCGTCGGTTTCCTCCTTCTGGTGACGATCGTCGGCTACGCCATGAGCCGCGTCGCCTCAAACGGCATCGACGACTACTTCCTCGGGGGCAACAAGATCCCGTGGTGGGTCCTCGGCATCTCCACTTCCACGTCGAACTTCGACATGGCCGGAACGATGATCATCGTCGCCGTCGTATTCAGCCTCGGCTACAAGGGGTTCCTCGTCGAAATCCGCGGCGGCGTCGGGCTCTCCCTGGCGTTCCTTCTGGTGTCGGTCGGCAAGTGGCTGCGGCGCAGCCGGGTGATGACCTCGGCCGAGTGGATGAAGCTGCGCTTCGGTACGGACCGTCCGGGGCGCACCGCGCACCTGCTGAGCGCGATCGCCAACATCGTGCTCTCGGTCGGCATGATCATCTATTTCTCGAAGGGCGCCGGGAAGTTCCTCACTCACTTCATGCCCGTCTCGGAGTTCTACGCGACCGCCGGCATGGTCTCCATCGGGCTCTTCTACACGCTGATGAGCGGCCTCTACGGCGTCGTCTTCACCGACGTCATCCAGATGATTCTCCTGACGTTCACCGCAATCTTCGTCACGGTGAAGGCCTTCGACATGACCCCCGACGTCACCTTCCCGGAGGGTTTCTTGTCTCTCGATCTCGAGAACCCCGGCGCCACGGGGCAGGCTCTCCTGGGCCAGGACCCGACGACGTGGGAGCCGATCTTCGCCGTGTTCGGCATCTGCGTATTCCTATGGGTGGTGAGATCCAGTCTCGAGGGCATGGGGGGCGTCGGTGGATATACCGACCAGCGATTCTTCGCGGCGCGCAGTGAGCGCGAAGCGAGCCTCCTGACCCTCGAGGCGATCGTGCTTTCGGTCTTTCGCTGGACGATGGTCGCCGGCCTCGTGGTGATGGGATTCCATCTCATCTCGACCGGGGGCCCCGGCGCCGACATCATCGCCGAAGACCCGGAGCAGGTGCTCCCCGTGGTCCTCGGTCAGATGCTCCCGGCCGGGGTCCGGGGCATCGTCATTGCCGGCCTGATCGCCGCCGCGATGAGCACCTTCGACTCCACCCTCAACGCCGGCGCGGCCTATATCGTCAAGGATGTTTACCAGTCCTACTTGAACCCCGAGGCGACCTCGAAGCAGCTCATCCGGGTCTCCCAGGGAGCGACCGTCGGGCTCTGCGTCGTCGGCGTGAGCCTCGCCGCGGTCGTGCCCGACATCAATCAGATTTGGGGGCTCATCACCATGGGGCTCGGCGGCGGCCTCTTCGTGCCCCTCTTCCTGCGTTGGTATTGGCCTCGCTTCAACGGCTACGGGTTCGCTGCGGGCACCGGCGCCGGCATCGTGGCGGCGCTCATCTTCAACGCGGCCCTCGGGTGGCCTCTCTATTATTCGTTCCCGACGATCCTCGGCGCCGCCTTGGTATCGTCCGTCGTGGTCACGTTGATGACCGCGGCCCCCGACGAGGAGACCCTGGTGCAATTCTTCGAGCAGGTGAACCCCTGGGGGCTCTGGGGCGGGGTCGCCCGGCGCGCCGTCGAACTCGGGCGCATGACCGAGGAGGTCCTCCTCGAGCGCACCTGGGAGCGCATCACCGACGGGATCTCGCTCTTCTTCTCGGTGCCCTTTCAGGTGTCGCTTCTGCTCGGCGGCATGGCCCTCGTCTTTCACGATTGGACCAAGTTCACCTTCTTCGCCCTGGTCGCCATGGTGAGTTCGGTCGGTCTCTACTTCTTCTGGTTCAAGAACCTCAAGAGTCCCGAAGAGTGTGCCGTCGACGACCTCAAATACGCTGCTGGCGAGAAGGCCGCCGACGCCACCGACGACGACGAAGAAGCGGCCCCGGCGCCGGCCCCCTGACCCCATGTACCTGCCCCGCGGCTACTCTGATTCCGACCTCGGCGATGTCGAGGTGGTCGTGCGCGACGGCGTACTGCACCTCTTTCACCTGACGCTGCCGAAGCACGAGGTGATCCTCCACGCGGTCTCGACGGACGGCATTCGCTGGGAGCCGCGGCCGCCGGTGCTTGCGACCGGGGAACTCGGCGCCTTTGACGACGATCAGCTCTGGACCATGGGCATCGTCTTCTACGATGGGCGCTACTACATGCTCTACACGGCCCTCAGCCGGGCAGAAGTTGGGCGCGTCCAGCGCGTCGGCCTTGCCGTCTCCGACGACCTCGACTCTTGGGAAAAGCTGCCCCACGCGGTCAGCGAAGCGACGGCTCCCCACTACGTCACCGACCGCGGCTCGGCGCCGTGGGTCGCTTGGCGCGACCCCAAGCCCGTCGTCCTCGCGGACGGCCTCGTACACGCCGTGGTCTGCGCCCGGGACCCTGGGGCCCCGGCGCTGCGCCAGGCCGCGGTGGCTCATCTCGTCTCCCGGGACCTCGAAACCTGGGAGGTGCGCCCGCCGCTCTTCACGTCCCGTCGCCATGTCGAGCTCGAGTGCCCGCAGCTCTTTTCCTTCGCCGGGCGCTTTTATCTCACCGCCGCCGTCATCGAGGAGCGCCTGCAACGCTACTGGGTCGCGGACGACCTCGAAGGGCCCTTCCGAGCACCCCTCGACAACCGCCTCGGCCCGCGAGGGCACTACGCCGCACGCATCTGCGAGGTCGGCGACGAGTCCTGGCTCTTTGCATTCCACGACCCAGCCGGGGGATCACCGCCGAACGGGCGCTTCGTGCCCGCACCTCTGGTCCTCGTGGCCCATGCAGATGGGCGGCTCTCGGTGAAGCGAACCACTGGGTGGGACGTGCGTTTCGGCGAAGAGCGGCCCATCGAGGTGGCTTCGCTCACCCCGACCTACGCCGCGCGCCATACCGCCAATGACGGCGCGCGCCTGGCCTCCCTCGAAGGCCTCGAGCTCTTTGGAACGGCCGGGCCGCGGGATTTCGTACTGCGTGCGGCCCTGGCCATCGATGCCCCGTTCTTCGGCGTCGGCATCGGCGCAACCGACGACGGCGCCGGGGTGCTGGTCAGCTTCGACCGGGGCGCGGGCGAGGTGGCGGCTACCTATCGGTCTCCCGCTAGGCCCGAAGGCCACCCAGCCTTCACCGAACGCGTGCTCGCTCGGGGGCCGGCTCAGATCGGGGACCGGGTGGAGCTCGAGGTGATCTACGCCGAGGGGGAGCTCATCGTATCCCTCGATGGCGCCGTGGTGCTCTCCACGGGCCTCGGCGTCGAGCTTCCGGCAAACTTCGGCCTCGCCGTCGACTCTGGTGCGATCACCGTCGACGCTCTCTCCATGGCCGAGATCCACCCCTAGTGCGCGATTCACAGTCACGGAAGGTTCCTCGCTCGTTCCGCGGCTCCCTCGACGGCGTCAGGAAACCTCGAAAATGCGGTGCATTTCCTTCGGCTTCCTTCCTTGCGAGGAAACCACGGTCCGTCGCGATCCTCCCGCCCGGGACCATGAATCACGCACTAGAGCCTCAGCGGGGTCGCACGGTCACCGAGCTATGGGTCTCCATGGTGAGTTCGGAGGTCCCGTTGGCGGTCGTGGCGTGCATTGCGGATTGGAATGTGAGGCCCACCAGGGGCGTCATGCTCGTCAGGTCGAAGACCGCCTCTCCGTTACCGCGGCCGACGTAGGCATCGAGCCGTGCTTGGGCTCCGCCCGGGAGGTTGTGCAGGGGCTGGGCCTCTGCTGTTTGCTCGACGGTGATGCGAAGCTGCCCCCGGGTGCCGGTAAGATCCACGAGCTCGTAGGTCACGACTTGATCGACGTCGTGGGTATGCAGGTCCACGGTGCGCTCGACCTGCCATCGGGCGCCGATTCCCACGGGCTCCTCGGGGAAGGGGATGCTCTGGAGCGCCGAGCGGATGTTGCCGAGCATCGTTTGGGTTCGCGGGGGGACGCCGGTCGGTCGTGACCCCCGGACGTCGCGGGTGATGCCCCGGTCGTCCACCTCGAGCCAGCCTTCGATGCGGCCCATCTGCGCGATCTCGGTGGAGAGCGCCTCGGCGAGCTCCGGTGGAGTCCCCTCGGGCAAATCGAGGCCCACGTGGCGGACCTTCATTTCGTAGCGATACCGCCCGTCGGGGCGGTGGTGGACGGGCCCCATGGAGACTTCGAAGTCGATCGGTGGCGATTCGACGAAGGTGTGATTGGCCCCCATGCCGGCGGTGACGCCGAGGACGATCTCCATCTCGAAGCTCTCCCGATCACCGTCGGGGATCTGATAGCGCAGCGGTATTCGCGCGCCGGCCCCCGGGCTGAGCAACCGGGTCTCACCGCCGACGAAATCCGAGCGGTCGCTGGCGGAAATACCTGGCGTAGCGGCCGTGAAAGGGTCGGGGCTTTCTCCCCCGCCGCACCCAGCGAGCACCGCTGCGCCCATCATGGAAAATAGGAATCGGTTTCTCGGATGCATACCCATCACTCCAGCATGGCGAGGAGCGCGTCCTCGTCGATGACCGTCACGCCGAGCTTCTCGGCCTTCGCGAGTTTGCTGCCCGCGTCGCTTCCGGCGAGCACGAAGTCGGTCTTCTTCGATACCGACCCGCTGACCTTACCGCCGGCATTCTTGATGCGCTCGCCGGCTTCGCTGCGCTTGAGAGTCGGCAGCGCTCCTGTGAGCACGAAGGTCTTCCCGGCGACGCCGTCTACCTCCGTGACGGTGGCTATCTTCGCGTTCAGTTCGACCCCCGCGGCGCCGAGGCCGGCGAGGATGGCGCGCACCGGTGCGGAGTCGAGCTCGGCGAAGATGATGTCGGCGCTCTTCTTCGCCATGCCCTCGATGGCGCCGCGTTCGCTCGCCTTCTCGGGGGCGACGCTCTCAACGGCCTCTTCGTCCCCAGCTACGTAGCGGGCAGCGAACGCGAGCAGCGCCTCGATGGTGCCGAAGTGGGCCGCGAGGTCTTCGCTCATGGTCTCCCCGACCTGGCGAATCGCGAGGGCGTTCAGCACCCGGCTGAGGCCCCGGCCCTTTGCTACCTCGAGGCCGCGGATGACGTTGTCGGCGCTCTTCTTGCCCATGCGATCGAGGCCCGCGAGGTCTGTCGACTTCAGGCCGAAGAGCTGGTCCGGCGAACGAACACCGAGCGCCGTCACCACCTGCTCGACGAGGACTTCCCCGAGGCCGTCGATGTCCATCGCCTTCCGGCTCGCGAAGTGTCGAAGGCGCTCGCGGATCTGGTCCGGGCACGCGGGGTTGGGGCAGTAGATGAAAATCTCTTCTTCGACCACTGCGCTCTCGCAGGTCGGGCAACGGGTCGGCCGAGGCACCGGCACCGTATCGGTGGGGCGCTTGGCGAGGTCCACGGCGACGACCTGGGGGATGATGTCGCCGGCCTTTTCGACGTAGACCGTGTCGCCGACGCGCACGTCCTTGCGGGCGAGCTCGACGAAGTTGTGCAGCGACGCCCGGGATACGGTGGTGCCTCCGACGAAGATTGGCACCAGGTGCGCGACGGGGGTGAGCTTGCCGGTCTTGCCGACCTGCACATCGACGCCTTCGAGGATGGTGGTCTTGCGCTCCGGGGGGAACTTGTAGGCGATGCCCCAATGGGGGTGGTGCCCCGTGCCGCCGAGCAGGTCCCAGTGGGCCAAGCGGTCGACCTTGATGACCATGCCGTCGATGTCGTAGTCGAGGTTCCCTCGGCGTTCTCCGTAGCCGTCGCAATAGGCGAGGGCCGCGTCGCCGTCCTCGGCGAGAAAGTACTCGCCCTCGTAGGTCGGGGCTCCCGCTTTGCGCAGCCAGGCGAGCACCTCTCCCTGGGTGGCCGGCAGCTCACCGCCCTCGTACCGGGCGACCTGATAGAGGAACGAGGTGACGCCCGCGTCCCCGAGGCCATCCGGGTCTTTGCGCTTCATGAGCCCCGCGCAACCGTTGCGGGGGTTGACCAGGGTGCTTTCGCCGGCCGCAGCGAGGCGCTCGTTGTAGGCCTCGAAGGCCGGCCGGGGCCAGTGCAGCTCGCCGCGGATCTCGATCGTCTTGGGCATGCCTTTCAGCGTGGCCGGCACCGCGTTCGCTGCGAGGACCTGTCGGGTGATCACGTCGCCGCTGCGTCCGTCGCCGCGGGTGACCGCCCGGGTGAGGGCGCCGTCTTGGTAGAGCAAAGATACGCTGATCCCGTCGACCTTCGGTTCGACCAAGAGCTCGAGCTTCGTGTCGTCGTCGAGCTCGAGGTCTTTGCGCCGCCGGTCGTACCAGTTGGCGAGCTGTTCCCCGAGGGGCATGGCCTCGCCCTTGCTGTCCCGCCGGTTCGGGGAGAGCTTCTCGAGGGAGAGCATCGGCACCTCGTGGGCGATGGTCTCGAAGCCGTCCGTGTGGTCGGCCCCGGGCTTTGCGTCGAGGCGCTCCTCCGCGTCGATTCCGAGGGCGGTCGCGAGCTCCTGGTAGCGCTCGAACATCTCGTCGAACTCGCTGTCCGGGATCTCCGCCGCGCCGGCGCGATACGCCGCCTCGTGGTGCCGGAGCTGCGCGGTCAGCGCGAGGAACTCGCGCTCTCGATCGTCTATGGGATCCATGGAGGGGGCATCCTATACGTCCCAGAACGTCGCGGAAGGCCGTGTTCCGGGTAGCGTCGCTGCACGATTGCACCCTGCACGGACAGAAGTGAGATTACTTACAACAAGGCCGTTGCGCCCTCCGCGCTTCATCCCGCATTGTCGATGCATGGGGGCAGAGTCAGCCAAGAACCAAGAGAAGCCGTTCCGCGAGGCACGCGTGAGCGAAACCATGCTGCGCATCGATCATGCGGCGGAAAGCAAGGCCCTCAGCCAGACCCGGGACCAGGCTCGGAGCTTGCGCAACCAGGGTTGGCTGCACGAGATGGTCGGCCGGGAGGCCGCGTTCCGTGAGGCCGCGGGGCTCGTCGAGAAGTGGCTGGTGACCGACACGGGGCCGACCAAGGAAGGCGTCGCCTTTGTCGTCGAGCTCCTCGAGCAATCGGCAGCGCTCTACTCCCCGCGTAATAAGCCCAAGAAGTAGCGCGTTTGTGCCGACTTGAGCCCCGCCCCGGCGGAGGTATACTCGCGCCATGCGTTTCCTCGTCGTCGCTCTGGCCAGTCTCTTCATGCTCGCCTGTGCCTCCACCGAGGCCGAACCCGGCGCCGACAACCCCGAGGCGGGCCTCGCCGACGACGACGTCGGCAGCTTCGACGACTCCAAGGCGGACCTCGGCAGCATCACCTGGATTCGCCCCGCAGAGCCCACGACCTTCACCCTCGGCGAGGCACACCCGGCCTCCATCGACTACAGCCAGTGCTACACCGTCGATGACCCGAGCGTCGACCTGGCCATCGTCTGTGACCCGGCGACCAGCGAGGTCGAGTGGTACCGGGTCGACCCCGCCGACATCGAGGCGGCCCTCGCCGACGGTCGCGACACCCTCGTCGTGCGCTTCGAGCCGCAGATCGAGGGCGAGTCGATGTTGGTGCGCTCGTCGATCCACCGCGTCGGCGCCGATGGCGAGACCAGCCGCCTCGCTTCCCGGGCCCAACTCCTCGCGGGCGACCAGATCGACTACACCGTCGACGACGCCTCCGAACTCTACGTCTACGTCGGCAAGGGCCGCATCCTCGTCGGCCCCTGGGACACGGGCACCATCAGCTTCGTCGTGACGCCGACCTTCGAGTAGGCGAGGGGGGGATCTGGTCCCCGGTGCGTAGATTCGAGGTGTGAAGACGTTCGCCATTCTGCTCTCCGTCGCGCTTCTCTCGACGGCAGGCTGCGGGAGCAATGCGCATGGGAGAACGACGGCCGCACCGGCACCACCGGTCGCTCGGTCACAGCCTTCACCCGAGGCCGCGATGCTGGGTGAACTCCTCGATCGCACGGTGACGGGTTGCCTCGGAGCCATTCCCAACCCGGAGCTCGAAGCGTATGTGCAAGGCGTGGGCAACCGCCTGGCGGAGCACTCGTCTCTCGATGGGTGGACGTTCCGCTTGCTCCCGGAGCATAGGCCCCTGGCCTTCGACCTGCCGGGAAGGTACGTGCACGTGGCCCTCGGCCTGGTGGTCCGGCTCAATTCCGAAGCGGAGCTCGCGGCGGTCCTCGCCCACGAGATGGGGCACGAGCTCGAGGGGCACCTCGATGAGCGCCTCGTCGAGCTCGTCACCCTGGGGAGGGCGGCACCGCATCGCCTCGATGACGAGGTGACGGCGGATCGCCGCGCCGTGCGTCTTCTTCGTCGAAGCGGATACGACCCGGCCGCCTTGTCGACGGTGCTCCGGGCCCTGGCCCGGTATCGTGCCGCCGATGTCGCTGCCTTACACGAGCGCGCGAGCATCGTCGACGGGATGATCGCGGGGCAAGACGAGCCGTCCTCGGACGACGGGCGCGCCCGCTACCTGAGGGCCCTCGATGGCACGGTGCTCTCGGAGCCCGGCCCGTCCATCGCGCTGCCGAGCGGGTGGGGGACCGAACCCCTCGCGGCATCGCCGTGCGAGCCCATCGCCCTAAACTCGCCCGACGGGAATCGGATGGTCATCTCGGCGCACCAGACCGAAGCACCCGAGGACCTCGGTCGTCGGGTCTTGGCGCCGGCCGCTCCGGAGGGTTTCGAGCTCTACGTTCGCAGCGAGTTGCAGCACGAGCGCCTGGTCGTGATCGCCGCCATGCGGAGAGAAGCGTCCTCGTCGTGGCGCGAATTTCGCTACTGGGGGCCGAGCGGCGCTACCGAGGACGATGCGATCCGTCTGTTCCGCTCGATGGTCGGCGACCAAGCGACCGGACAGCGCATTCGCATGGTCCGGGCCGAGCCCAACGAGACCCTCCGGGCCGTGCGCGACCGGGCATGCCCCGATGCCCCCCTCGGCTTGGTGGTCTCACTCACGGAGGTGGGGGCCGACGCCGTCATCGGCTCTGAGATCGCGGTGCGGTGCGTCGAGAGGTGGGGGGCGGATGAACGTGATCGGAAGTAGTTCGTGATCGGCGGCCGACTTTAGGCCGCCGGTCAGCTCGGAGCGTCGGCTCCGCCGCCGTACACCCGACCGAACGCGTCGCGGAAGTCGGTGTCGGCGTCGGCGAGGTCGAGTCGGAGGTGGTCTTCGACGGTGCGCGCGGGGGCGGTCTTTCGTGGTGCAGCGCCCTTGCCGACGTTGTCGGAGACGCCGGCGAGCTCGCGCATGGCCTTCTTCATCGAGTCCGGGGTGGGCACCGAGGCGTTCTCGAGGCTCGGCGCGAGGCCGATGCCTGGGAGGTGCTTGCCGGCGTGGAGCCGGGGGCGGGCGACGAGGTCGTCCATCAGGTCTTCGACGGCGCGGCGCATGAGGTGCTCGCCGAAGTTGGTGATCTCCGTGTCCTCGTTGGCGAAGAGCACGCGGCCGGTGCGCCGGGCGCTCTCGGCGATGCCGTCCCAGTCGTAGGGGTGCAGCGAGCGCAGGTCGAGGACCTCGGCTTCGATGCCGTCGGCGGCGAGCTCGTCCGCCGCCTGCTTCGCCGCCCAAACCAGGCGGCCGTAGGTGACGACCGTGAGGTCTCGGCCCGGCCGGATGGTGCGCAGCTTGCCGAGGGGGATGCCCTCGGTCGGGGTCTCGGGCCAGTCCGGCGTCCACTCGCTGCGATCACCGAGGGGGGCGTCGATGCGGTGGCCGAGCTCCCGGGCATCGGCGGGTTCACCGGGGATCATGAACTCGGGGCCCTGGGCCTTGGCGCGCATGAGCGCCTTCGGTAGCAGCACCATCACCGGGTTCGGGTCTTCGATCGCCGAGATCATCAACCCGTAGGCGTCGAGGGGGTTCGACGGCATGACGATCTTCCAGCCGGGGATGCGCGTCGCCTGGGCGTCGAAGGAATGGGAGTGGTAGACGCTGCCGTGGATGCCCGAGCCCACCGGGGTCATGAGCACCATCGGGATGTTGTACGCGCCGTTCGATGCCCAGTGGGTATTGCCGGCGATCTTGAGCAGGTCGATGGTGTTGAACGCGTAGTCGCAGAACTGAATCTCGGCGACGGGCTTCTGGCCGGCGAGGGCCAGGCCGATGGCCATGCCGACGATGCCGCGCTCGTCGAGGGGCGTATTCCACGCCGTCTCGAGGCCCTGGGTGGCGGTGAAGACACCGCCGAGGGGCGGGCCGGCATCTTCGCCGAAGATGTCGGTGACGCCGAGGTGCTTTTCACCGACGTGGAGCGCCATGCGCACGGCTTGAACGACGGTGGCCATCAGTTCTTCTCTCCGCCGAAGGTCGCGATGTCGGTGGCCCCGCGGGGGTGAACCGACGCCTCGACGCCCCGGGCCGAGATGTTCTCGGTTGCGAAGACATGCTTGAAGGCGTCCTCGGGGGCGGGGTCGGGGTCGGAGCCGATGTCTCGGGATGCGTCCTGGAGCCGCTGCCATAGCGCCTCGCGCTGCGCCTTCGACTCGTCGAGGCTGCGAAGTCCCCGGGCGTCGAGCTTCTTCTCGAGCTCCGTGAGTCCGTCGACCTCGCCCGTCTCGTAGTTAGAACCCGACGAGGAGGAGTGGCCGTAGAGCCGTGAGAGCCGCGCTTCGAGGACGAAGGGTTTACGTTCTTCGCGCACGTAGCGCATCGCCGCCTCGATCTCCCGGTAGCTCTCCTCGGCGTCGTTGCCGTTGATCACCTTGGTCCGGAGCCCGAAGGGCTTGCCGCGGTCCGAGACGTTTTTCTCGCCGTGCTGGGTGCCCCCGGCGGTGGAGATGCCCCAGTCGTTGTTGGTAACGATGATGAGGATGGGCAGCTCCTGCTTGGGCCGGGAGGACCAGACGAGGCAGGTCGCGAAGTCGCCCTCGGCGGAGCCGGCGTCGCCGCCCTGGATGACGGTGATGCCGGTGCAGCTCGCCTTGCGCTGCGCCATCGCCGTGCCGATACCGATCGAGTACTGGACCTCGATGGGGCTCGAGATGGGGCACATGTTCCACTCGGGCATGGTGTAGTGGCCGACGAAATTTCGGCCGCCGCTGTGGGGGTCGGTCGCCTTCATGCGCATCTGCCGGAGGCAGTCGACCGAGTCGCCGCCCATCGCCAGGAGCGTCGCGCTCGACCGGTAGTGCAGATGGGTGAAGTCGTGGTCGAGGCCGCGCCCCTTCTTGAGCAGCAGCCCGAGGGCCGTATTGAAGGCCTCCTCGCCGGGCCCGCCGATCCAGAAGTAGCCATGGCCTTGCTTCTGCATACGAATGAGGCGCTCTTCGAGGACTCGGGCCTCGAGCATGATGTCGTGCATCTGGAGCAGGAGCGCGTCCGGGAGCGCTCCCTCGTCCGGCTGGAAGCCGTTGTCCGGCTGGTGTTCAGCGTGTTGCGCGTCGTTCACGGCTTTGCTCTATCACGGCTCGTGGGGTGCTGCAGGTAGGGCCCTGTAACCGGTGAGGGATCGCACGAACGACGCGGCGCGTCAGCGAAGAAACTCTGCGACTGTGGGCTCCTGACGATGGCCAAGACCGCCGAGATGCAGACGATGCTTGGGATCAATCTGCCGTGGGTCACCTGCGGCCACGACTTCGGCCCGCGGCCAGAGCCCTGGGGCGGGGCGGCGGCGAGTCCCAGGGATTGGTCGCCGGTCTACGAAGAGCTCGCACGGTACGCCGACGCGGGGCTCTCGCTGGTGCGCTTCTGGGTCCTCGCCGGGGGCGTGAACTATCCGGTTGGCTCTGGCCTCGCGGCGTACGGCGCGCTCGTGCAACGGAAGCGCCGTCGAAGGCTGCGGCGTCACCTCGCACTCGAGCTTCGCCCCGGCGCCCCGCGTCCCCCGCTCCCCGAGGCGTTCCTCGACGACTTCGCCGGGCTCCTCCGCGCCGTTCGCCGGGCGGGCCTGCGGGCTATCCCGAGCCTCACCAGCTTCGAGTTCTTCCAACCCGCCGTGGTGCTCCCCGACGGTCTCAGCAAGCGCGGTCGCGGAGACCTCGTCTTCGGCAGTGAGCGCGGCACAGACGTCGGGCCCTTCTTCGACGCCGCCCTCGAGCCGCTCCTCGAGGTAGCCCGCGCCGAAGCCTCTGCTGTGCATTCGTTCGAACTCATCAATGAACCCGGCTGGGCCGTCGTAGGCGGACCGCTCCAGGTCGACCGCCGCGCCTACGGACCCCTGCCGAGTCCCCAACTCGTCGCGCCTGCGCAGATGAGCGCCTTCATCGATGAGGGCGTCGGACGCATCGTCGGAGCGGGCCTTCTCGCGACCGTCGGATTCGCCGACCCCAATCCGCGTTGGCTTTCCTCTTCCGTTCTGCGCCGCCTCCGCGAGCTTGCCGGCCGCGGCCAATACCTGCACCAGCGCCACCACTACCCGACTCTCCTCGGGGATCACACAGTTCCGCCCCACGCAGCGAGCCCCATCACCCCCTGCATGCTCGGCGAGCTGCCGACCGCCATGGGCGGGGGCCTCGACAATATTCGCTGGCGCGACCGCCCCCTCCGCGCCACCGAACATGACCCGTCGCGCTACCTCGAAGCGCGCCTGCGCCTCATCCACGATGAACGCGATTACCCCATCTCGCTGCTCTGGTCGGCGCGCTCGGGAGACAGCCGCCGGACCTGGGGCGACGCCCAGCTTGCGCAGGTCCGGCGCTTCGTCGGCAGCAGACACGAGAACTGAAGGCGTTGGCGGTGTGCGCGTGGGGGCTCATGGGGTGTGGCTCGCGGGGTGTGGCGAACCACCGATACCCGTGCGCCCCGATCCTTGCGGCTGTGACATCGAGAGCCCAACAGGCGTCTTTGCTGCAACACCGATTCGGTGAGCATCGACACCAGCTCACGCTCTCACGCTCTCACGCTCTCACGCGATTGCGGACGAGCGCTGCGGCACTCCTTGAACGAGGACTTCTGATTGTCTGCTTCCTCGCTGGCGAGCGCGTAGCGGCGGCCGCCGTAAGTTGACGTGGTACCGTCGCGCGATGAGGTCATGGGGGGCGTTGGCGCTGTGCGCGTGGGGGCTCATTGCGTGTAGCGAGCCGATGGGGCTGATGGCGCCCACGGAGCCGACGGAGCCGACGGAGCCGACGGAGCCGACGGAGCCGACGGAGCCTACGGAGCC
>QMMC01000034.1 GCA_003647065.1 Deltaproteobacteria bacterium
GATCAACAAGCACCGAAGCCTGGCCAACAACGCCGTGCATTTCGCAGCCTTTGTCACGGGACTGGGACTCTTGTGGCTGACAAAGGTCGCCCTCGGCTGAGTTTCCCAGCAGGCCTCGGGCCGCGCGGCAGCCCACAATTGCGGATCTGGTAGCATTGCAGGGGTGCGCCTCGTCGTTTCGCTCTGCATCTTGCTGACCGCTTGCGGAAGGATCGGGTATTCGTCCTCTCCGTTGGCCGGCGACTCGTCGCCGACGCCGCCGGACTCCGGGGCGCCGGTGGATGCCGCAGACGTCGGAACCGATGCGACGCGCGACGCGGCGCCAGACAGCGGGGTCACCGACAGCGGGCCAGCCGACAGCGGACTTACCGACAGCGGCATCACATCGCCGGACGCCGGGATGTGCGACGAAGCGCCGTGCCGTCTCGTCGCGCCTCAGTGCGGTTGCGCCGGGGGTACGGTCTGCCAGCGGCCCGGAGGGGACACGACCCTGCGCGCATGCGTCGCACCCGGGACGTCGGACGTAGGCGAGGCGTGCCTAGGCAACCTCGCCTGTCAGGAAGCAGCTGTCTGCGTCGCGACCGGTTTCAGCAGCGGGCTCTGCCACGCCTACTGCGCGAGCGGCGCAGACTGCCCAACCGGCGTGTGTCTCGAGCTGGTCGTGATGTCGGAGGACATCGGAGCATGTATGGACTCCTGTGACCCGGTCGCGGGAAGCCCCTGTGCCGGCGGGACGGGGTGCGGCATCGGGTACACACGCAACGTGCCGGATCGTGACTTCATCTTTGCGACCCGGTGCCTCGACCCGGCACTGCCCGCCCTGGATCAGCCCTGTCCCGTCGGCGCCTGCGGCCCAGCCTTGGTCTGCGATGCCGGGTCGTGCCGACAGGTCTGCGAGCTTCCCGCCGGAACCTGCCCGGGCACTCTCACGTGCCGGTCGTTGAGCCCCCGCGCGGTCGTCGGAGCCCGCGAGTACGGGTTCTGCGGCTGAGATCGACCGGAGCTTGAACTGACGCCCGGGAGCCTCAGTCCAGGCCAAACACCCGCGCAGCGTTGTCGTGCAAGAAGAGACGCCTCGCTTCGTCGTCGAGTCCGAGCACGTCGAGTTGGTCGAGGCACGCCGCGGGCTGGATCATCGGATGGTTGCTGCCAAAGAGCACCTTCCGGCGCCCGTGGCCGCGCATGAACTCGACGAGCTGAGAGGGATAGCGCTTCGGTTTGTAGGCCGATGTGTCGATGTAGACGTTGTCGTACTTGGTCGCCAGCGCGATCATCTCGTCGGTCCAGGGGTAGCCGATGTGGCCACCGACGATGGTCAACTCGGGGAACTCGAGGGCGACATGGTCGAGGTGAGGCATCGGGCGGCCCGGCGCCGACGCCCGGAGCGGCCCCGCGTGGCCAACCTGCAGGCAGAAGGGAACTCCGAGCTCGATGCATTCGGCGTAGAGCGGATAGTAGCGGCGGTCATCCGGCGCGAGGCCCCAGAGCCACGGCAATACGCGCAAGCCCACGAAGCCGAGGTCGCGCACGCACCGCCGCAGCTCGCGCACGCCGTCCATGGGCCGCGAGACATCGACCGAGGCGATGCCCAGCAGGCGTTCGGGATGCTGGGCTACGAAACTCGCGACCTCATCGTTGTGTATGAGTGGGCCGTCGGGGCCCCACCACGCCGTCACCAGCGCCCGGCTCACCCCCGCGGCGTCGAGGGCGCCGACGGTGAAGTCGACGGGGATCTCGTCCGGCACCTCGGTGATGCCCATCCACCGGCGCAACGACGCGAACATATCGTCTGCGATGAAGGCCGGGGTCGGGTGTTGAATCCACGCGTCGATGATGGGTTCGGCCATGGGGCCAGGCTACACCCTGATCGGACTAAACAGGCGCCCGGGCCGCGAGCTCTTCTCTGGTGCAGGTGGGCAAGGGCGGGCCAGGTTCATCGTGAGGGCCGAAGCCCGGCGACGACATCGCCTGCGCGAGTCCAACGAGAACCTCTTCGAAGGCAGCCAGGGTGTGCATCCCAAAGAGCGTGTAGGCCCCTTCGTAGCGTTGAAGCGCGTACTCCTCGGGCGTCGTCACGTAGCCCGAGTAGGCGTTGGAGTAGCCCTGGACCTGCACGTGAGCGCCGGGCAGTTCCTTCTCGAGGGACCGGCGCAGACGGGCGCCGGCCATCGTGGTCGGCTCATTGGGAAGAGCGACGAGCACGAACGAGCCGAGGTGAACCAACTGGACCGGTAGCACCGTCGGGATCCACGGCGGCCGGTCGACGGAAACACCGCGGTCCTCGATGCGCCGGACGTGCTGAAAGATGGGATGCCGGATGAAGCCGAGGCGCCGCGCCAGAGGGTCGACGCGGCCCAGGAGCCTCTTGCGACGCCCCGGACCGACGGAAAGGAACGGGATCTTGGGGTCGCCCGTACCAAGCGGCGCCTGGCGATGGGAGAGGCGATGCACGAGGCGGTGCACGAGGCGGTCGACGGCGCGCAGCTTCCACAGCGGGCCGGGGCCCTCCGACGTGCCCTCTACCATCGCAAGTCCGAGGCGCGCCTCGGTCGTGGTCACCCCGCGGCGACCGGCTACGAAGCTCGAGGCGACCGGCCGCTCCTCCATGTCCACGTGGCGCAAACCGCAAACCATCGGTCCCCCGAGGGGCCGGAGGTCCCCCACGAAGATGCGCCGCGCAGTCTCGACCTCGGCTTCGGCGACGAAGCGCGCGCTCTCGTGATCGTCATCGCTGGGGCCGATGGCGAAGCCCCTGCGGCGGTGGGGCCGAGAGTTGGGGGTCACGTCGCCGCCGGCGCCCTGAGCAAAGATGGCGACGAAGTCCTCGGCGGCGCCGGCGCTCTCCCGGGCCCAGCGCTCGAAGGCCGTCGCCGCGAGCCCCTTGTGGTCCGAATGAAGCAGGTCCTGGTCGCCGTGCACCGTCGTTCCGTGGAGCGCGAAGAAGCTGATGGCGCCGACGGCGACGCCGTCTTCGTCCTTCGCGACGAGGAGGGTCATCGCCCGGTCCACGGCGTCGGCGGCCGACACGTCGCCTCTAACCTCGGCGTTCTGTCGATAGGCGTCGAGGGAACGATTGAACGCGATGGGCGGCTCCCTCGGAACGTCGCCCACGCCCAGCGCGAGACGAGCCGGTACCAACCGCCGATGGGCGTCCAGGATCGAACGGACGATGCCCCGGACGAGGTCATCGAAGACGCGCTGCGAGAACCCGGGGCCGGCGAGATCGTAGAAGAGGGCGTGGCTGAAACCAGAAGGCCCACTGTGGGTGTGGGTCGCCGTGAGCACCACCGAGGCCGGGTCGAGGCCGAGGGCCGAGTGCTCATCGGCGAGGCAGTCGAGGACGGCGACCCGAAGCCCCGCGGCGATCATGCCGAGGTCGGCGCAGACGTACGCGAGGGCGCTGCCGTCATCGCGGCCCTCGACGAACATGGCCCGGGCGTAGAGCGGCTCCCCGACGCCCCGGGGGACGTTGTCTTCTCGCCCCCAGCCCCACATCGACATGCCCGGCTCGAAGGTCGAGATCTCCGCACGACCAAAGCCGACTCGGTAGTCGGGGGTCGCGGGAGTCGAAGGGACTGCACGCCGCCGCTCTCTCGTTTCGTTCACTCTCCGGGCACCTTTTCCGCTTCGGCGCGCAGTCTAAGGCACTTCGTCCGGGGAGCCACCCTGCGCAGGCGATGCGCTCATCCCCGGCGAGTCGCGATTGACGGCGGCGGCGGGGCCCGCGTTTGCTACCATCCCCCCATGCGCGTCTTCCCTTTCTTTGCGGACCTAGCCATCGCCGTCTTGTTGGTCGCGTGCAGCGGGTCCGACCCCGGCACCGACGTCGACGGCGGCACTGACGCAGCCACCCTTCCCGACGGCAGCGCCTCGCCCGCGATCCGCTGCGTGCTCCCCGGACCCACGATGGTCCAAGCCGAGGAGGGCGAGATGGTCCGGGTGACCGTCGCGGTGGCCCAGCTCGGCGACGACCTGCGGGTCACAATCGCCGGCATCGAAGCCGCCGTAGATGGGGTCGGCCTCGCCGAGGCCGAGGTGCCAGCCCACTTCGGGGTCAACAGCGTCGAGGTGACCGCGGAGTTCGGCGGACAGGTCCGCCGTGACGTGTGCTCCTTCATCGCTGCGCCGGCGTTCCACGGCGAAGGCGCCCTCGCCGACGCCGTCACCATGCGTTGGACCCCCGACGCCATCGACGACGGCGACGGGGCCGCAACCCTCGGAAGCCTCGACGACACGGTGCAGCGCGTCCTCGACGTCGGGCTGCTCAGTCGCCTCGCGCCGCGCTTCCTGAACATCGACGAGCCGCCGATCGCGGCGTCGTGCGGAGAGGAGCCCTGCCCGGTTCCGGAATTCGAGATCAACGGCTTCACCTACCGGCCCGACACGACGACCCTGGTCGAACCGACCGGCAGCTCGCTCTCGCCTATCGACGACGCGATGCGCTTCGTCGGCGACGGGGCCGCGGTTGAACTCGAGATCACCGCCCTCGCCCTCTACACTCGGGACGACGGCGCCTGGAGCGGCACCGGGCGGGTTCGGCTCTCCGACATCGAGGTGGTCGCCAACCTCGCGACCTCCCTCGGCATAGACGGGAAGGCCCACGTCACCCTCGCCGAGGTCGTATCGGTGCAACCGGGCACGGTCGACATCAGCGGCATGATCTGGGACCGTCCGATGGACGTCCCGTCGGCCGGGGCCCTCGCCTTCGTCGACGGCTTCTTTCGAAACTCAGCGGGCCTCACCGACGTGGGAGAGGCGCTGAGCGAGACCATCGGCACGATGCTCGACGAGCTCGTCGGCAGCCTCGAGGTCGACACCGTCCCCAGCACCCTGTCGGTACGCGGCCTCGGGGGCACGACCGTCGAACTCACTTTTTCCGCGTCACCAACCCGTGTCCAGACGACGCCCGACGGCATCGTCTTTGGCCTCGGGACGGACATCGCCCCGGTCGGTGACGCCGTGCGGTCGCGGGGAGTCCCGGTACACCAGACCCGCTTCGCCCCGAGCGCCGCCGCCGCTGGAATCGGCAACTCGGTATCGGTCGACTCGATCAACCAAATCCTCCACGGAGTGTGGTCCCAGGGCGGTACGTCGGGGATCGTCGGGCCCTCCATGATCGTCGGGCCCTCCATGATCGTCGGACCCTCCATGATCGTCGGGCCTTCCATGATCGTCGGGCCCTCCATGATCGTCGGGCCCTCCGATATCGACGTCCAGAGCGCACTTCCTCCGGTAGTCGACACGACCGCCGACGGCGACCTCGCGCTCTCCTTCGGGGCCATGACCCTGAGCCTCGATGGGGCCGGCCCCTACGAAGGCGGCGTGCGCATAGCGCTCGGAGGCCGCGCCGTCGCCTCCCTCGATGCAAGCACCGGCACCGAAGTCAGCCCCTCGTCGATCGCGATAAGCGAGCTCGTATTCTCCTCCGACCCCCCGATGACCGAGGAACAACGCGCCGAGGTCGGCCCCTGGCTCGTCGTCTTCGCCCACCACCTCGCGTCGACGATGCTCTCGGACGCGCTCCCGTCCCTTGCGTTGCCGACGGTCGCCGTACCGACCGTGGTCAACGCCGTCGGTAGCGGTCCCCTGTCCACTGCGACCGCCGAAGGCACGCGCCTCGGCACCGGTGCGCCGTCACTCGCCGTCACCGAAGGGCACATCGAGAGCACCGGGGTGGTCGCCGAGATGCTCGCCACTCCGTGAGGCGGGCTCGAGGGCCGGGTCGTCGTCGAAGTCCGCGTCGCCGTCGAAGTCGTCGAAGGGGCGAGGAACGGAAAGCCCGTGCGGCACCTCGGCGTCGGTCACCCCGCGGTCGTCAGCTACCGCATCCGCCCCCATCGCGACCGCAGGCAACTCTCCCACCACCGCGCCGGTCAGGGTGAGGTAAGCGAGCACCGCTTCGAGTTCCACGTCGGTCACGAAGTTCGTACGGACCGGAGGCATCAGCCGATTGCCCTCGCGCACCTGGAGGCGCATGCGCCACGGCTCCCACCCGTACCCATCCGGGTTGAACCTCCCCCCGTTTGGTGGACACCCGAAAGAGCGCGACAATGCGCGAGGAGTGTCCAATGTCATCATCGAAGAAGAGCCCGAGGCCTGATGGAGACCGAGCTCACGAGGGACCCCGGCGACCTCTTCGCCCTCGATGCCAACGCGGGCCCATTCCGAAACCGCAAGGAGGTCTACGAAGCAGACCTCGCGGCCCTCCTCAGTCACCGTACGGCGTCGTATCCCGGCAGGGTCGCCCTGCTCCAGGCGACCGAACGGCCCAAGTACGGCCTGCGCGAAGACGCCTACGGATGGCGCGCCTTCGCCCGTGACGTCGAGACCCACGATATCCCCGGCGCGCACCGCGATCTGATGACCCGCAGCCACGTTCATCGCGTTGCCGAAATCCTGAGGCGCGCCATGATGGGAAGCGCAGTGGGGAGGCGATGATGCTCACGCGAATATTTCTCGGGTGGTTCTCCGTGATGGCCGTTTTTGGGTGCGACGGTATGTGCGCGAGCACGCGCCCCGACGTGCATACCGACATGCAGATCACGAGCCCCGCCTTCACCGACGGCGAGTCGATCCCGACACGCCACACTTGCGACGGCGACGACGTCTCGCCCCGCCTCGACTTCACAGACATCCCGGAGCGCGCCCAGGCTCTGGTCCTGATCGTCGACGATCCGGACGCCCCCCGGGGCACGTGGGTCCACTGGGTCTACTACGATTTGCCCGTCGGTGCGGGGGAGCTCCCGGAGGGGGCCGGCGCCCCGATGCCCGGTGAAGCGGGCTCTCCCCGCCACGGCCGCAACGACTTTTCGCGCCTAGGCTACGGCGGCCCCTGCCCCCCGCCGGGGCCCGCCCACCGGTACTTCTTCAAGCTCTACGCCGTGGATGCCCCCCTGGGCCTGCCCGAGGGCGCGACGAAGGCCGAGGTCGTCGCAGCGATGGAAGACCACGTCATCGGCGAGACTCAACTGATGGGCCGCTACGCCCGGGCTGAATAGGACGCTCTCAGGACCACGAGACGTGCATGCGTAGGGCGCGCATGCGCAGGCCTGCTTTGAGGTCTTCGTCCGTCGATTGGTCGAAGTTGATGTCCACGTCGTGGCCCCCGGCGAGGGTGATCGCGGTCTGCGCGTAAACCTCGAAGGCGATGCGCAGCCAATGCTCGAGGGGCTTCGGGATGTGGTGGAAGGTCGCGAGGCGGGTCCCGCCATCGAGGGCCACGACGTCGACCTCGGGGAAATCGAACATCTGGACGAGCAGCCGGGGAAGACGCTTCGCGACCGCGTCCGGGCTCACGAGACGAAGCAACATGCGGTAAACGCCGTTGATGTCCTGGCGGGCTTGCCACTCGGTTCGGGCCCGAAGATAAACATCGAGCGGCTGGCCGACGGCGTCGGCCTCTCGGGCGATGAGGGCCGGGACCAGCATCACGTCGTAGCGGCTCGATGCGAGGAACTTCTGGCCGATGAAGTCGCGCAGGGTGTCGTCTTCGATGGCTTCGAGGAGGGTCCCGAGACCCCCCGGCACGTTGCGCTCGAAGTAAGTCTGGGTGCCGATGTAGAGCACGCCCTTCACGCGAAACGGGCTCTCGGCGAACGTGAAGCGGGCGTTGGCCGGGACGACGGGGGGCAACGACGGCCTCATGGCGGGCCTCCGTGGATCACGCCCACCGCCCGGGCCCAACGACGGCGCCCGACGGCGCTGCGCGGGTAAGCGGCGTAGAGCGGCATGAGGGCCGCCATGCGTGCGCCTGCCGCGGTGAGTGGAGCCGCGACCGCCCCGACCCGGGCGAGGCCTCGGAGGGTGCCGAGGGCGCTCGCCACATCCGGGGTCGGCAGGCGCTGGCCGAGGCCCGCCGCGGCGGTCTCGGGGTCGAGGACGCCGGCGCGAAAGAGCCTACGCAGCTCTTCGAGGCCGAGGCCCTGGGAGAATCGCCGGAACGAATCGTAGGCCGCGAAGAGGCCGCCGTAGCGGCGCATCCAGGTCACGGCGTAGGCCTCGGGGCCGGTCCCGTCGATCAAGGCGTCCGCCAAGATGCCAGCCGCGACCATGCCCGCGCCGATGCCCGAACCATGGGCAGAAAAGACCTGACGCGCGGCGTCTCCGAGGAGCGCATGATTACCTGCGGCGATCACGTCGTGAGGCCGACCGAGGGGGATCGCGCGGTGCCCGCCAAAGCGGCGCGTGCCGATCCAGGACTGTTCGGCCACGAAGCGTTCGAGCAAAGCCCGCCCCGACGGGTGGCCATCGGCGGGGATGCTCCCGGTCAAGAGGCTCACCTCGTCGCTGTGCACCGACACGTTGAGGATCGAATAGCCCCCGGCCACGCCGGTGAAGCAGAGCGTCTCGCCTTCGGCCACCTCGTGCTCGTCGAGGAAGGCGGCCGCCCCGGCCGGGTCGTCGACGGCGAAGACCGCCTGGGCCGCGGCGCAGATGTCTCCGGGGGGAGTGGGCGGAGAATCGAGCAGGTGAAGCCCCGCAAGGCCAGACGCATCGACGACCGTCTGCGCGCGAACGACGCCAGCCGAGGTGCGCACCTCGGTCCCCTCGACGGACCGGACCTCGACGTCGCCGACAAACGTCGCCCCGGCCTCTTGGCCGCGGTCCTGGAGCCGGGCGACCAAGCGCCGCATGTCCACTTCGAGGACCCCATGGCCGCGCATCACCATGCGCTCGGGGCCCCAACCGGCGACCATGTGAAAGCCCGCGTCAGTGCCGCGCAGCTCGTCGCCGGAGGGCAATGGAACGCCCGCATCGACGAAGGCTTCCTCGGCCACCCCATTCACCCACCGAGCGCCGGCCCCGTCGAGGGCGCCGCGGTCGAGACACAGGACGGTGAGCCCTCCGGCCGCCGCGCGTCCCGCGAGGGCAGCCCCCGCGGTACCGGCGCCGACGACGACGAGGTCGACGCGGGAAGGTAGGCTCGGTCCTGGCTTCGGCACTGTGATCGCCCCTCGAAGTACAGGATCAACCCATCACTGAGAGGATCAACCTGTACCGAGGTCGCTAGGGCGAGAACGCCTCTCCGACAAGACCGATCTAAAGCAAAGGCACCGTTGCCCACTCCGGAATCACGTCGAGATTCATAGCCCGATGCGGTGCCACCCCATCATGCCGCCTTCCATCGAGGCAACCTGGTTGAAGCCCATCTGGGAAAGGGCCTGGATGGCGCGAGCAGAGCGACCGCCGGAGGCGCAGTGAACGACGACCGGCTGGTCCCGGGGCCAGGCGTTCGCGACCGCGAGGAGGTTGGCGAGGGAGACGTGCTCGGCCTGGACGATGAGCCCCATCGGCCCCTCGCGCTCGGACTGCTCACGCACATCGACGAGCTTGAATCGACCGAGGTTCTTCGCGGTCCACGCGGCCGATACTTCGGCGATCCCGTTGGTCCGAAAGATGGCGGTCTGGAGGTTCTTCGCGTTCTCGTGGCGTTCCTCTTCGACGATGTTCGCGTGGTGCTCGACATCGGCGGTCCAGGCGAGCATGCCGCCTTCTACCGAAGCTACGGACTCGTAGCCCAATCCGGCGAGGGCGGAGGCCGCCAGCGCCGAACGACGGCCAGACCGGCAGATGAGAACCACGGGCTCGGACCGGTCGAAGGGCACGCCCTTCGTCAGGAGGGCCTGGAGGGGCAGGTTTTCTACATCTGCCACGGCGCCGAGGGGCCCAGTGAGTTCGTGGGGCTCGCGCACGTCGAAGAGGTGCACGCTATCCAGATGCTCGGAGAGCCAGGTGGCGCTCACTTCGGGGTTACCGTTGTCTCGGTACGTCGCTGTGGCGAGAGCCGCCGCTTCTTGGCTGAGCGTGTTCATGACCGGATGATGATGCAAGGCACGGGCCAGGGAGGCCAGCTACGAGAACTCAGGCGTTTCTGACGGCCTTGCAACAGGCTGAAACCACGACCCGGGCTGCCGAAACGCTCATCGTTCTAGGCCGTCGTCAGCTCTGCCAGCAGGTCGCCCGCCGCCAGCACGTCGCCGACCGCGACGGCGACCCGGGCGACGACGCCGCCCACGGGGGCGGCGACCACGGTCTCCATCTTCATGGCGCTCAGGACGACGAGGCCCTCGCCCTCGGCCACTTCATCGCCGACGTCCACGGCGACGGAGACCACGGTGCCGGGCATCGGCGCCCCGACCGAGCCCGGTTCAGAAGTCGCCCGCTCCAGCTCGGGCAATACGTCGGTGGCCGCGGCGTCGCGCACCCGAACCTGCCGCGGTTGGCCGTTGAGTTCGAAGAAGACCGTCCGGTGCCCGGTCTCGTCGATCTCGGAGACCGCGGTGAGCACGATGATCAGCGTCTTCCCGCGCTCGATGTCGACAGCGATCTCTTCACCGACCTCGAGGGGCGAAAGAAAGACCCGCGTGGGCAGCATGCTGACGTCGCCGTAGAGCGTGCGATGCTCGCGATAGGCTCGAAAAACATCGGGGTAGAGGGCAGCGCTCAGCACGTCGACGTCGCGGATCTGGGTGGAGGGATGCTCCTCTTCGAGCGCACTGCGAAGCGCATCGAGGTCGAGGGACGGAAGCACCGCACCGGGACGACCGGTGACCGGCTCCCGACCGCGGAGCACCTGCGTGCGAAACGGCTCCGGGAAGCCGCCGAGAGGTTGTCCGAGGCGCCCGGCGAGGAAGTCCACCACGCTCGTCGGGAAGGAGAGCGTCTCGGCACCGGCGAGGACGTCCTCCTCGGCCAGGTCGTTTTGCACCATGAACTGCGCGAGGTCCCCGACGACCTTCGAACTCGGGGTGACCTTGATGAGATCTCCGAGGATGCGATTGGCCACCGCGTAGGCGCGCTTGATCGCCGGCCAGCGTCCCTCGAGGCCGAGGGCTCGGGCCTGGAACTGCAGGTTCGTATACTGGCCGCCGGGGATCTCGTGGTTGTAGAGGTCCGGAGCGTAGCCCGTCATCCCGGTCTCGAAGGGCGCGTAGACCCGACGGGCCGCCTCCCAGTAGCCGTCGAGGGCGAGGATGGCGTCGGCGGGCACCCCCGTATCGCGATCGCCGCCCCGGAGCGACTCGACCACCGCGGCCATCGTCGGTTGCGAGGTCAGCCCCGCCACGGACGGAAGGGCCACGTCCACCACGTCGGCATCGGCTTCGGCCACCGCAAGCATCGACGCCACCCCGACGCCGCCGGTGTCATGGGTGTGCACGTGAATCGGCAACTCGGGGAAGGCATCCCGGAGGGCCGTGACCAGCATCGTCGCGGCGTGGGGCTTCAGGAGCCCCGCCATGTCCTTGATGTTGAGCACGTGCACGCCGCGCTCCACCAGTTGGCCCGCGAGATCGACGTAGTAGCCGAGGGAGTACTTCGTCCGAGACGGATCGCTGACGTCGCCGGTGTAACAAATGGATGCTTCGATCACGCCCCCCGCCTCGCCCACGGCGTCGATGCCGAGGAAGAGGTTCTCGACGTAGTTCAGCGAATCGAAGATGCGAAAGACATCGATGCCGCGCTCCTTCGCCGCCTTCACGAAGGCGAAGACGACGTTGTCGGGGTAACCGGTGTAGCCGACGGCATTCGCGCCGCGGAGCAGCATCTGAAAGGGTACGTTCGGGACGAGCTCCCGGAGCCGCTCGAGGCGCTCCCAGGGGCACTCCCGGAGAAAACGCAAAGCGACGTCGAAGGTCGCGCCGCCCCACATCTCGAGGCTGAAGAGATCCGGCAGAAGACGCGCCGTCGCCGGCGCCACGGCCACCAGGTCGTCCGTGCGCACCCGCGTCATCAGGGCCGACTGGTGGGCGTCCCGGAAGGTGGTGTCGGTCAGGAGCAGGCCGCGATGGGCCCGGACTTTCTGGGCGAAGACCTCGGGCCCCTCGGCGACCAGCACGTCGCGCCACCCCGATGGCACAGGGGCGTCCTTCGGAAACGCGGGCGCCATGGGAGCGACCCGCGAGGGCGCAACCTCGCTCATGCCCGGCACGTCGGGACCATTGACGGCGACATCCGCCAAGAAACGCAGCAGGCGCTGGGCGCGGTTACGCCGGGGCCGAGCCTCGACGAGCTCGGGGTAGGTATCGACGAAAGAGGTGTCGACGTCCCCGGCCAGGAAGCTCGGGTGCTCCAATACGTTCATGAGAAACGAGATATTGGTGCTCACACCGCGCACACGAAACTCCGCGAGGGCGCGCTTCAGTTTGTCGACGGTCGCGTCGAAGGTGAGCCCCCGGGCCGTCACCTTCACCAGCAGGGAGTCGTAGTCCGGGCTCACCCGCGCTCCTGCGTAGCCGCTCCCACCATCGAGGCGAATACCCATGCCGGCGCCCGAGCGAAATACTTCGATCCGTCCGGTGTCCGGGGTGAACCCCTTCTCCGGATCCTCGGTCGTGACCCGGCATTGAATGGCGATCCCCCGGGTATCGATGCTGTCCTGGGAGAGGTCGAGATCAGCAAAGGTCGCGCCTCCGGCGATGAGCAGCTGGGCCTGGACCAGATCGACGCCGGTCACCTGCTCGGTCACCGTATGCTCTACCTGGATACGCGGATTGACCTCGATGAAGTAGTGGCGTCCCTCGGGGTCGATGAGAAACTCGACGGTCCCGGCGTTCACGTACCCGACCGCCCGCGCGAGCTTGACCGCATCGGCCCAGAGGGCCTCCCGGAGCTTCATGTCGAGGCGAAACGCCGGCGCCATCTCGACGACCTTCTGGTGGCGCCGCTGCACGCTACAATCGCGCTCGAAGAGGTGGATGACCTCGCCCGCCGCGTCGGCGAGGATCTGCACCTCGACGTGGCGGGGTTTCTCGACGAAACGCTCGAGGAACATCGTCCCGTCGCCGAAGGCCGCCTCGGCCTCGGAACGCGCCCGAGCGAAGGCCTCGTCGAGCTCCTCGGGGGCGCGCACCACGCGCATGCCCCGGCCGCCGCCGCCCATCGCCGCTTTGACGATCACCGGGTACCCCACCTCTTCGATGAACGCCCGGGCCTCGGCGACGGTCTCGACCGGACCGTCGGTCCCCGGCACCAGGGGAACGCCTGCACCCCGGGCGAGGTCCCGGGCCGCCGTCTTGTCGCCGAGGGCGCGCAAGACCTCCGGCGATGGGCCGACGAAGGCGATGCCAGCCTCCGCGCAGGCGCGGCTCAGTTCGGCGTTCTCGGCGAGGAAGCCGTAGCCGGGGTGAATGGCGTCGACGTCCGCCTCGGTAGCGACGCGCATGACCTCGTCGATCGAGAGGTACGCGCCGACCGGGCTCAGCCCGTCACCGACCTGATACGCCTCGTCGGCCTTGTATCGGTGCAGGTGCACCCGGTCCTCGTGGCTGTAGATCGCTACCGTGCGCAACTTCAGCTCGGTCGCCGCCCGAAACACACGAATCGCGATTTCCCCGCGATTCGCGCACATCACCTTCTTCAATGAGCTCGCCATTGCGAGCAGTTTTACACTCGTTTCCGCCCGAGAGGCGTCATGCTTCCGATATTCGAGGGCGGGCCGTGTGTAGAGCCCGATCTATCCCGATGAAGCCCCGCAAAGTACTCGACGAGACCACGACCCCCGACGGCTCGCCCCTGGTCCTCGCCATCGAGGCCGGGCACTACATGATCTCCGTCGGCGGGGTGCCGCTCATGTCGAGCGAGATGTACGGCTCGGAGCAGGCGATGGCCCACTACGCGCACGAGGAGCTCGCGGCGTGCCCGGGGCCCCGGGTCCTCGTCGGCGGGCTGGGCATGGGATTCACCCTTCGGGCGGCCCTCGATACCTTTGGTGAAGGGGCGAAAATCACCGTCGCCGAGCTGATGCCCGAGCTGGTGCACTACAACCGAGGAGAGCTCGGGGACCTCGCGGGCCGCCCCCTCGAGGACCCGCGGGTCGAACTCTTCGAGGGGGATGTGCGTCGGCCCCTCGAGGACCGCCGCTGGGACGTGGTGCTCATGGACGTAGACAACGGGCCACACAGCTTCACCGCGAAGTCCAACGGCTCCCTCTACGACCAACGGGGGGTCGAACGCATGACCGACTGCCTCGACCCCGGGGGCGTGCTCGTCGTGTGGTCGGCCTACCCCAGCCCCGGCTTCGAGGAGCGCATCGCGCGCACCGGCCTCAGCTGCCGGACCGAACACGTACGCGGCCGCTGGCCGATTCGCAAAGGCCCGCGCCACGTGCTCACCATCGCCTCGCGGCCCAAGTGAGGACCAAGTGAGGCCCAACCGAACCGCTCAGCAGCCGTCGTAGACGTAGCCGGTGGAGCCCGGCGCGCGCAGCGGCAGGTCCCTGAGGACGACGGACAGCCCCGGGAAGTCACGGCACCCCGCATCGAAGTCACCCCGTCGGTATTCGATGACGTAGACCTGATTTCCATAGACCGACTGGTAGTCGGCGCACTCGTTCCAGCGGTTGCATTCTTCGGCGACGGCGAAGTCGGTGCCCATTTCGGCGGCACGCGAGAGCACCTCGGTCGAGTTCTTCTGGGCGATGGGCAGCGAGCGGGCGTGGGCCCGGCCGGCGAGCAAGCCCATGAAGGCGACCGCGTCGTCTTGAGAGACGAGGCCCCCCGAGCGCGAATAGGTGTCGAGGTTGTCGACCTCGATGGCGTCGAAGCCGTCGTCCGCGCAGCCGTCGATCCATCCACCGACGATCACCGCGAGGGCCGCGCGCTTTTCGATGGTGCGCACATCGAGGATGATCTCGTCCCAGTCGGGGTCGATGACCAGGTCGCCCCCCGCATCACGGAGCAATAAGTCGGGATGTTCGCTGGTCCAGAAAGCCCGCTCGTCGGGCTGGGTCTGGAACCCATTCACGTAGCAGATGTTGTAGACGCCGGTCGCCGGGGTCGCGTTGCGGTCCCGGGAGACCACCACCACCCCCGCCGGCGGGGCATAGGGCTCGCCGAGCTGGTAGTCGAGGCTGCCGTTGGCCGGCGGCAGCACGAGGGCCCCGCCGCCGGCATCTTCGGTCGTCGCGTCGCCCGTCGCCGAGTCATCCGCTGCCGCGTCCAAGGCGGATGAATCAGCCGCGGCAGCGTCACGTCCCGAATCGCCCGCTCCGGCATCGCCCGCAGCGTCCATAGCCGAATCACTGGACGCGGCGTCACGCCCAGCATCGAGGGGCGCGGACGAGTCCCCGCAGGCGGCAAACCCGAAGACGATCAAGATCGCCGAAAGGGCACTCCAAGTTGCAAATATCGGCACGTGGAGACGCTACGCCCTCATCAGGCTCCCTACAACAGAAGGACATGCCGGCCCGGCGACGGGGCGGCGACGGCGGGGAATTAAGCGATCGATAAGCGGTGATCCCGGAATCGGTCCTCCAAGGTGCATCCCATGAACGGGAAGGCATGGGGGCTGCACAGCGCGCGCATGGCGACAGCCGCCGTCTCCCTCGCCTCCATCGTCTCCGTGCTCTCCATCGTAGCCCCGGCGTGTGTGGGACAGGTCTCGTCACCCCCCTCGGCTTCCGACGACGGTCTTGGCCCGGACATGGACGCCCGACGGGACGCCTCACCCAGCACGTCCACCGACGCTGCGCCGGTGACGCCGCCGTCGACGCCTCCCGCAGATGGCGCAATGCCCGTCGACGCGTGCGAAGCGGTTCCCGCGCCAATGCCCGTAGACCCAGCGCCCGGGGCCCCCCTCGGCCACCTCGACTCACCCACCGAAGACGGAATCGTCGGACCCTACGCGCTCGTTCGTGGCTGGGCCGCGGGCACCGCGACGGGCACCGACGCCGAACTCTTCGTCGACGGTGAGATGTGGGCGGCGCTTCCGCTCTCGTCGAGGCGCCCCGATGTGTGTGACGCGTACCCGGACGTCGGTTGCGGCACGCTGGGATTCGAAGTGCGGCTGGACTTTCGGCGCCTCGATCACTGCCCTCACCTCTTCGAGCTCGTCACCCAGCATCCGGACGGGACGGCCCAGGTGGTCGGCCGACAGCGCGTTCAGCGCGTAGGCCAGGCCGGCATCGGACCGCGGCGCAGCGTGCACCGCATCGAGGACGCCCGGATCACCCAGGCCCTCGACATGATCGTCACCGCCGACGACGAAGTGGTCGCCTGCTTCGGCTCCTGGCGTTCGACCCGCGGCTGGGATGCTCACTGCCGAAACCTCATGACCGGCGCGGAGGAACGCGGGGCCGCGGACCACGAGACGGCGGGGGTTGGCCTCGCCCTCGGCCCGTCGGGGCCGCTGGTCGGCTTCGAAGCGGACAGCGCCCGACGCACCGGGGGGCCGGCGACCTTCGGGCGCGGCATCCGCATGAACGACGGCGCCCATTTCTGGCAGTCGGTCAGCGTCGGCCACGGCTTCGCAATCGCGGCCGCGGCGCGCATCGACGGATGGAACTCGGACATCTTCCTCGGTGAAGAGAGCGGCGAAGGCGCCTGGGGGCATCTGGCGACGGAAGGCCTCGGCGTGCCTCATCGTCAGACCTTCGTCGACCCCTATCACCTGATCTTCACCACCCGCTATCAGGGCTCCGGGGTGCCGCGGCTCATTCGGGTAGATGCCGACCGAAACGTCACGGTGCGCACCTACACGGGGCTGCCCGCAGGCTGCGAGGGCGTGGGCACCGCCGAAATCGTCGAAGGCGTGGGCCTGGTCGCCGGCACCTACAGCGACCAGCTGCCCTGGCGCGGCGGGAGCTGCGCCGAGGTCGGCCTCTTGAACCCGGAGACCGGCGCGACGACCGGATGGCAGCCAGTCGGAGGCGCCGACGTCATCGACATCCTCGACCTCGGGGACGGGTTCTTCGCGGCGACCGCAAACTTCCCGGCGCGGGTGATGCTCTTCTCGCCCGAACTGGAACGAATCGACCTGGTCTCGCTGCCCGGCGAGCAGGTCGGCGGCCTCGCCGTCCAGGGCGGCGAGCTCTACGCGGCGAGCGCGGGCCACGGGTGGGCCGAGGTATTCGCCTACCCCCTCGCGGTCGAGCCCGTAGACCCGCCAACCGAAGCGGACCCCGAGACGCCCCCTGCGCCAGGCTCGGAGATGCACTTCAACCTGGTCATGCGTCAGACCGTGCAGCCGTGTTCGGGCTGCGGCCTCTGGTTCGACCCCCAGGGCAACGCCGCCAAGGAGCCGCGCCTCGTCGTTCGCTACCGTGACGGTGGACGGGAGCAGACGCACACCTACCAGCACGCGAGCGGCGACCGGCCTCTCGAGGCGTACTACCTCGCCCCGCCGGGAGAGACGGGTCCGCGCTCGAGCCACCAACAAGCGCTGCTCATCAAAGAGAGCCCCGCGCGCATCGGCCTGGTCTACGTCGACCTCAGCGACATCCCGCCGGGCGCGGAGATCCTCGAGGCGCGGCTACACCTTCACCTGCACACCCACGAAGGCTTGGCGAACTCGGACCGAGAGAGCGTGCTCCGGGTCTCTCGGGGCGTACGCCGCTGGGACTTCGACACGGTGGACTGGAATCAAACAGCCGCCGGCGTCCCCTGGACCACTCCTGGTGGTGACGAGGGCTCACTCATCCGCGAGATCCGTGCCGACCGCGACCTCTGGGGCCGCGGCTTCAACAAGGCCAACCCCGACGCCGACTTCGACTTCACCGCCCACGTCACCGCACTCCAGGAGGACCGATGAAACACGTTTTGACAGGCAAAGTGTTCTTGCTCGCCGAGCATCTACCGAACGCCGCGGCCAAAGCCCCCACCGGGGGCGATGCGCAGATGTTCCCTGCGAGTGCGAACCCCGCAGAAGCAACGCGCGACGACGGGGCCGACGACGACGCGTCGTACACGGCGGACCCGTCCCAGAGTGGCGTGCATCGACTCGCGGTGCACCGACGTACACCGCCGAGCGGACCGCAGTAGGCTCAGGCGCTCCCCCGGAACTCCGCCGCGTCGCCCGAGTCCGCGCCGTCTGGGACTTCATGATCGAACTCTTCGACCACTGGGAGCCATTGATGAGCGGTCGCATCCGGCCCGAGGCCGCCAAGCGGCGGTTGGCGGCGCAGTAGGCGTCGGCGTCCGAGCGACCATGCCGGGCGCACCAAACCGGCTCCGGCCGACTGGCGTCGCCCTTTCGCTTTTTTGTCGAGCCCTACCCCCAGGCGGCGGCGATGAGCGCCTTGAGGCGCTCCGGATCCGTCGCCGAGGTCTTGCACATGAAGCCGCTCTTGTGGGCGAAGTGCACGTCTCCCTCGGCCTCGACGCGGGAGAAGTCGAGCTTCGGGTGGTCTTCGAAGCGGCCGATGCCGTAACCCTCTCCGCGACGGTCCGGGTAGACGATGGCGGCGACGGACCTCTCGATGCCTTGGGCGCGGATGTAGTTGGCGACGGCGCTGCTCGGCTCGTCGGCGGCGGGTTCGGTCCGGGGGAGGAAGACGGCGCCGATCACCTCGCCGCCCTGGTCGATGGACCAACGCTCGGCGTGGGCCGCCACGAAGTCGATGCGCTCCCGGGCGATGCGCAGGTACTCGAGGAGGTCCTCGCCGACGAAGCGCATGTACTCGTAGAGCGTATCGCCCGCAGCGAGTTCGGTTTTCCGCGCGAAGCGTCGGAGCAGGGTGATGTCGATAGGCGAGTTGAGCCGCGAGATGGCTCGCCGCGGCACGCCGAGCCACTCGGCGGTCTTCTTGGGACCACGGGAGTCGAACCACTCGGCGGGTTCGAGCCAATCGCAGAAGCGGCGCGCGTCTTCGTAAACGCCGAGGTGGTCGAGAACCAGGCTCAGCGCACAGGTCGGCGCGTGCTCCCGGGGGAAGTGGTGGTGGTCGAAGTTCAACTGGGCGGCGTCGTGCACGCCGCCGATGTCGACGACCGCGACGGACGGGTCGGCGAGTTCTTCGGCGGTCGGGTCACGGCGAACGACCGGGGCCCCGTGTTTGGCGATGAGTACACAGACGGCGAGGAGGTCGTCTTTGTGAGCGCCCCCGGGATGAGTGACGATGGTGGTGACCATGAGGCCGCCACCCTAGCGCGCAGAGGGCTTCACGCTATCCAGCCCAGGAGATCCGCCGGGCGATGCGGACCCGATCTACCCGGTGGGCTCGGCCCCAGGGGGATGGGACGACCCAAGTCGTCAAATTGCCTAGTATTTACGGCCGACCGGCCCCCTCCCCCGATCAGAGGGCTACGGATCTTGCCCACGTTCGGCTACGCTGTAGGTATGCGCAACATTCGGACAGTTGTACTCACCCTACTCTGCCTCATACCGCTCGTAGCCTGCGACGACGGTGGGTCGACGATCAACGATGCCGAAAGTCTCACCGCCGCCCTCGGGGCCGCGGTCCCGGGAGACCGGGTCTGTCTTGGTGAGGGACGCTTCATGGGCTCCTTCGAGGTGCCGGCGGGGGTCGAGCTTTGTGGCGCCGGGCGCGGTCTGACGCGCATCGTCGGTCCGTCGGATCTGCCGGCCATCACGGCGATCCCCGGCGTGGGCGGCCCGACGCGCATCACCGGACTCACGGTCGACGCCACCCGGAGCTTCGGCGTCATCGCCATCGGCGGCGGTGAGCTCGAAATCATGGGCGTGGACGTTGCGGTCGAGACCGCCGGCGCTGGCATCGGCGTCGAGGGGCTGACCGCCCTGCGCATGCAGGACGTCAACGTATTGGGCCCGGCCAACCGGTTGAACGCGGTCGACATGCCCGCCGAGATGGACGTCACCGTGTCCGCCGCCTACGGCGTGGTCGCCGTATCGGTCATGGCCGTCGAAGGAGACTCGGTCGAGGTCGGCGGTTTCGCCCACTTCGGCGTGCTCACCATCGACTCGAACCTGGCCCTCCGGGACAGCAGCATTCTCTCGAACCTCAGCACAGGCCTGATGGTCTACGGCGGCACCGCCGACCTCAGCCGGGTACACGTCGACGAGGCCCTCGGGGGCACCCGCCTCATCCCGCCCTACAACGCGGTCTTCGCCAACGGCGCCGACGTCACGACCAACGCCCTCGAGGTTTCGGCTGGCGACGGCTACGGCATCCTTCAGTCCGAGGCGACGTCGACCCACGACGGCCTCGCGGCGGTCGGCAACTCCGAAGCCGCCATCTGGGTGCAAAACTCCGGCGGGTTGTCGCTCACGAACTCCATCCTCACGGACAACACCCTCGCCGGCATCGTCGCGGTCGCCACGAGCGGGCTCAACATCGCGGACGTACAGATCGCCCGCACCCTGCCGCGCACCCGCATCTTCGACCGGACGCCGGTCATGGTCGGCGACGGCGTCCAGCTCCTCGGGTCCACGACGGGCATCTCCCTCGAGCGCCTGACCCTCTCCGACAACGCCCGCGTCGGCGTGCTCTTCGACCTCGAAGGCGCCGATTTCAGCGGCATCAACATCGCGTCGGTGACCGTCGATGGCGTAGGCGAAGAGCTCGGCGCGATCGCCCAGGACGGGACAATCCCCGCCGGCTGGGATGCGAACGTCACACGCTCCGCGCTCATCGATGCCAATGACAGCGCCTTCTCGGGCTCCCTCGAGACCGTTGGCATCGTCGGCCCGAGCGACCTCCCGGCGGTCGACGCGATCGCCATGACCGGCATCGCCGGCATCGTCGGCCCGAGCGACTGAGCCTTCGGCAGGCGCCCAGACCGCTCCTACGGGTGACGGCTCAGTGGTCCGCTGCGACGCGGGCGTGCCGGGCTTCGTCCGCGAGGTACTCTTCGTACGTCATGCCGAGGTCGAAGAACTCATCGCCGTGCAACTCGAGGACCCGCGTCACGAGGGTATCGACGAACTGCACGTCGTGAGAGCTGACGACCATCGAACCGGCGAAGTCCATGAGCCCGTTGTTGAGGGCGGTGATCGACTCGAGGTCGAGGTGGTTCGTGGGGCCGTCGAGGAGAAGCACGTTCGGGTCCTGGAGCATCAGGCGCGCGAGCATGCAGCGCACCTTTTCTCCCCCAGATAGAACGGTCGCCTTCTTCTTGCTGTCTTCACCGCTGAAGAGCATGCGGCCCAGGAAGCCGCGCACGAACTGCTCCTCTTGGTTCTCGCTGTATTTCCGCATCCACTCGATGAGGTTGATGGGGTCGAGGAAGAACGGGGTGTTGTCCTTGGGGTAGTAGCCGATGTTGGCGGTCCGGCCCCACTTGACCTCTCCGTCGTCGGGCTGCTCTTCGCCCGCCAGAATCTTCAGCAGAGCCGTGGTCGCGAGGTCGCTCCCGGTGAGGGCGATTTTCTCGCCCCGGGCGAGGGAGAAGCGCAGGTCGCGGAAGAGCGTCACGCCATCGACGACCTTGGTGATGCCGTCGACGAAGAGCACCTCTTTGCCGAGATCACGCTCGGTCTTGAAGACCACGTAGGGGTACTTTCGGGTCGACGGCTTGATGTCGTCGAGGGTGATCTTGTCGAGGAGAGACCGGCGCGAGCTCGCCTGGCGGCTCTTGCTCGCGTTGGCGCTGAAACGCTGGATGAAGGCCTTCAGCTCCTTCATCTTGTCGGTCTTCTTCTTGTTCGAGTTCTGCCGCTGTCGCAGGGCCAGCTGGCTCGTCTCGTACCAGAAGGTGTAGTTCCCGCTGAAGAGCGTCACCTTCTGAAAGTCCACGTCCGCGATGTGCGTGCAGACCCGGTCGAGGAAGTGACGGTCGTGGCTGACCACGATGACCGTGTTCTTGAAGTCGAAGAGAAACTGCTCGAGCCAGAGGATCGAGTCGACGTCGAGGTGGTTGGTCGGTTCGTCGAGGAGCAGGATGTCCGGCTCACCGAAGAGCGCCTGGGCGAGGAGCACGCGCACCTTCTCATCGTCATCGAGGTCTTTGACGAGGGAGGAGTGCTTATCCTCGGTGATGCCGAGGGAGCTCAGCAAGGTCGCCGCGTTGGCTTCGGCGTTCCACCCATCGAGGTCGGCAAACTCTGTCTCGAGCTCCCCCACCCGGATGCCGTCTTCATCGCTGAAGTCGGGCTTCGCGTAGATCGCGTCCTTCTCCTGCATGACCTCGTAGAGCCGCTCGTGCCCCATGACGACGGTCATCAGGGCCTGGAACTCGTCGAAGGCGAAGTGGTCCTGGCGCAGGACGTTGATGCGCTCGTTGGAGCCCACCACGACCCG
The DNA here is from genome assembly GCA_003647065.1 of Deltaproteobacteria bacterium. Lineage (GTDB taxonomy): Bacteria > Myxococcota_A > Polyangia > Polyangiales > B10-G4 > B10-G4. The sequence goes on from QMMC01000034.1 coordinate 21,935, forward strand.
CCCCGAAGACGTCTCGATCTCCCCTGAGAGACACTTCAGGAAGGTGGATTTGCCCGCCCCGTTGGCGCCGATCAGGCCGTAGCAGTTCCCGGGGGTGAACTTGATATCGACGTTTTCGAAGAGCGCGGGGCCGCCGAAGGAGAGAGTTACTTTTTCTGTAGAGATCATGGGGGTAAGCTTTTTCCGAGGGGGCTCTTTGAACCACCCGGGGGGCCTCCGCAAACCGAGTTTCGCCGTCGTAACAATGACGGCCAGGGCGACATAGGGTCGGCCACGGTCCGCCTCTGCCGCCCCGGCACTTGCCTCGAATGCCTCCACAACCCCAAAGACCCCTGTCTCGGCGCTTTGCGACGGAGAAGCTCCGGGAGGGATCGACCTATCGAGTAGCCTTCGTGGTGGGCACGCTGATCAACGTGTATGGGCAGTTTGCCGTCCCCTACCTGCGCGGCAACCCCGACATATGGGGCCGCTTCGTCGGCAATCTCGAGGACACTCCCCTGCTCGGGGCTTTCTCGATCGCCCTCGCGTACATCTTCCCGATCATCGTCCAAGTGCACGCCGCCGTGACCACCCGAGTTCAGACCCACGAAGCCAGCCTCTGTGAATCCTCTGCGGTCGAGGGCGAGACGCCGGGACGCAACGCCCCTTAAAACGTCGTCCCGCGGTGCCCGCCGCGGGGAACCATGAGGTAGGCTCCCTTCGTGCCTCGGACCGACGTTCCCTCACGCTACGACGCACTTCTCCCCCTCGGCAGCGGTCCCCTCGCCCAGGTCGCCTTCGGCGTGCTCCGGGGCGCCCGGGGCTACCGCCGCCCCATCGTCTTGAAACGGGCGATCGTGGGTTCCCCAGAGGCCGAAGAGGCGCTGACCCGCGAAGCCCACGTCGCCGCTCGCCTGAACCACCCGAACCTGATTCACGTCTACGAACTCTTCGAGCAGAGCGGCCAGCTCATCCTCGCGATGGAATACGCCGCCGGGCCATCTCTCCTGGTCCTGCGCGAACGGGTGGCCGCCGGCGGGGGGCGGATGCCCTGGGCGGTCGCCGCCCGCATCGTTGCGGATGCTGCCCGGGGCCTCTCTCATGCCCACCGGGCCCGGGACGACCAAGGAGCCCCCCTCGGCATCATTCACCGTGACGTGAGCCCGAAGAATCTCGTCGTCACCGAAGACGGCATCACCAAGGTCCTCGACTTCGGCATCGCACGCAGCGCCTTCGCCAGCGTGACGCGGGTCGCGGTGGTCAAGGGCACCCTCGGCTACCTCTCACCGGAGCAGGCGACCGGAGCTCCCCTCTCCCAGCGCACGGACGTCTTCAGCCTCGGCACGGTGCTCGTCGAACTGCTCACCGGGCGCTCGCTCTTCCAGGGTGCCGACGCGAGGGCCACGATGGAAGCGGTGCTGCGGGTCCCCGTCCCGCCCCTTCCCCCGGAGCTGCCCCCGTCGGTGGGTGACGTCGTCGCGGCGATGATGGCCCGCGATCCCTCGCATCGAACGGTCGCCCTCGACCACGTCGCCGACACCCTCGAAGCCGCGAGCGCGAATTCCGGCGGTAGCCACCGTGACGTTGCGGCCTTCGTCGAGGCGGAGTGCGGCGCTCTCTTGGCCCACCGCCGAGACCGGGTTCGCGCGCTCCTCGGAGGCGACGACGCAGCGCCGCCGAGGCTAACCGGCAACGATGAGACATCGACGTTGGTCCTCCTCGAGGCCGCCCTCGGCGCCCCCTCCCTCGACGAGGAACATCCGCGTATCGGCGCCGACGACGACCGGACGCTCCTCGACGGCATGGCGGCACCAGACGCGACGGAAATCGACCTGCCGGATTGAGTCGCGGGGGTGTAGCCTCGGCCCGTGAGTGAAGGAACCACTCGGGCGATGCCGCCCATCGCGCCCCTTGCGGACACGCTCCAGCTGGTAGTGGTCGAAGGCGAAGACGCGGGCACCTCCATCGCCCTCGACCAGCCGCGCATGGTGGGCACGAGCGAGCAAGCCGACCTCGTCCTGACCGACCGCACGGTCTCGCGCCGCCACGTAGCGGTCGAAGCAAGCGCCGTGGGCGTCCGTGTCCGCGACCAGGAAAGCCGCAATGGGACCTGGCTGGGCACGGGCCGCGTGCACGATGTCGAGGTTCCCGCGGGGGCCGAGTTTCGCATCGGGAGCACGACCCTCCGGGTGGAAGCGGCCACCGGGGGCCCGGCGCCGAAGACGGCACCGGCGCCGACCATCGAGTCTTTCGGTCGTTTCGTCGGCCGAGCCAAAGCGCTCCAGCCGCTCTACCAGAAGCTGGTCCGGGCCGCGCCCTCGGACGCCACCGTGCTCCTCGAGGGCGAATCGGGGACCGGCAAGGAATTGCTCGCCGAGGCCATCCACGACGCCAGTAAACGCGCGGACCGACCCTTCATCGTCGTCGATTGCGGGTCGCAGCTAGAAAACCTCATCGAATCGGAGCTCTTCGGCCACGAACGGGGCGCCTTCACGGGGGCCGAGCGTGCCCGCATCGGCGCCTTCGAGCAGGCCCAGGGCGGGACGATCTTCCTCGACGAGATAGGTGAGCTCCCCCTCTCGTTGCAAACGCGGCTCCTCCGGGTCCTCGACCGCCGCCAGGTCCAGCGCCTGGGCGGGGACAAGCGCATCGACGTCGACGTGCGTATCATCGCCGCGACCAACCGCAACCTCGAGCGCGAGGTCGAGGCCTCACGTTTCCGCCTCGACC
>QMMC01000035.1 GCA_003647065.1 Deltaproteobacteria bacterium
CTCCGGGTCGGCCCCCAGCGAGGCAGAGCTCTCCGTCGAGCTCCGTGAGGTATGCGATCGCGCCATCGCTGTGCACCCGCGTCGCGGGCCCCGAGAGCTCCCGAAGGGGCACCATGAGCCACTGTCCCGGCTCGGCGGGCACCCGGCCCGAGTGTGCAGCGTGCTTCGAATAGCACTGAAGCGCCGTGAGACTCTCGCGGGCCCCGATGATTCGACCCGACGGGTCTTCGACAGCTGACTCGTCGAGGAGTTCTTCGGCGGGGTCGCCGGCGGGGATCCAGATGAGGTCTACGAGCCAGGGCTTCAGCTCCTCGGGCAGAGGCTCTGCTCCCCGGTAGACGAATGCACCGCGCCTAACCTCCGTGCCGAGGCGCCGGAGCGTGGTCGGATCACCAAACGCGTCACGGAGGAGCGGGAGGTCGGCGAGGCCTTCGAGGGGCCCCTCGAGGAGCGCGGGGATCTGGGTGCGGAAGTCACCGAGAGCGACGGCCGACGCGATGAGGGCGAAAGTGCTCCGGAGCAGCTCACCGCGCGCACGGTCATCCCAATCCTGGGCGGGGTCCGGGCCCAGCTCTCGAGCCAGGTGCTCGACGAGCCGGCCGAGGGTCTTCACTGCCGCGGCTTCAGCTTCGGCGATCGGCGCCTCGTCCCGGCGAACCTCCGAACGCGAAGCGTTGGTGGGCAGGCGGTCTGCGTCGACGGAAATTCGGATGGGTACGGGGCCGAAGGCTCGCAGGGGGAGCGAGATCGCATGGCTCGCGAGCAAGACCCCCGCTTCCGAGGCCTCGAGGGTGGCAGGGCGAGCCCACCGGGGCCGCGCGTCGACCCGCAAGAGGGCCATGAAGTCGCTCGGAGACGTACCGAGGGGCACCCGCAAGATGTCGCGTTCTGAACGCTCCCTGGTGAGCACCGCACCGCCGATGGAGATGGGCACCCGCGAGTCGTCGCAACTCTGGCGCACCAGGCGCAGCTCGGCCGGCTCGGTGCCCGCGAGCACGGTAGCGAGCATGCCGAGGCTCGGCGGCCGGCGCAGGTGCACCAGGACACCGTCTTCCGGTGCGCCGACGGGTCGTTCGACCGAAGAGGCCGACAAGCTGCGCAACCCCGTCGCCCCGACGAGGGGGTCGTCCTCGTCGACCGCGAGGATCGACGGTGTGAACCGCACGCGCTCCGCGGCGCCGCCGGAGCATACGAAGACGTCGATGTACCGGGGCGAGAGCCCAAGGGCCGTGTTGACCGCCGTCGCCATCAGGCGCAGGTGACGGCGCTCCGCCGTGGACACAGGATTGACCAGCTCGTCGAGGAGCTGGGTGAGGTCCTCGACCTCCGGGACCGGCCCGCTCCACACGATGCGCACGTCGTCCGCGTCGCCCTCGACGCGGATCGCGTCGGCACCGAGGATGACCGCGGCCCGGATGAGCTCGAGGATCCACATCGCGGGCTCCGGCAACTGATAGTCGCGGAGCTTCTGAACGGCGCGAGCCGCGTCGACGCGCAGGCTGCCCGCTCCCACGTGGCGACCGGGGTTTGCTCGACCGCGGCTCATTCGGCTGTCCCCAGGAGACCGGCGAGAGCGGCGGTGGTGAGGGCCTCGTCCGTCTTTTCATCGAGGCGTCCCGTTTGAACGAGCACGGCCCGAGCGAGGAATGCGACAGCGACCTCCGGCTCGATCTCCATCGCCGCCCTCGCGCCGCGGACCAGGGCGTGGTCGGCGTTGAGCACGAGGGCGGGCCGGGCGATCAGGCGCAGCGGGTCGTCCTGGATCTCGCTCTCGAGCAGCCACGGGTCCGCCGGCGTGCCCCCCGCGATGCAGAAACGGTCGGCCGCGGCCCCGACGAGACGGGCGAAGTGGACCGAACTCGGCGCCCGGGCGACGGCCTCGAGGAGGTCCGCCAAGGCCGACAAGAGGGCGTCGTCGTACCCTTCGAGGGGCACGGGCAGCACCACGGTGAAGGCGAGGTAGGCGTCCGAGGGCCTCACTCCGACTGCGCGAGCGACGAGGCGACCGAGGGCATCGAGGCCTTCGTCGTCCAGCCCCTCGGCGTCGAGGACCGGCACTCCCTTTGCTGCGAGGGCATCGATCAACGGGCCCCGGGCCGTCGCGTAGAGACCCCGGAGAGCCGAACCTTCGACCGCACGACGTCCACGAATGGGCGAAAGAACCGGAAAACGCCACTGCCTCACGGTGGCGACGATGACCTCCGGGCGCACGGCGTCGATGAGTGCGCGGTAGCGGTGCCGGTCGGACGAGGCTGCGTCCACCAGCGCATCGATGACCACCGCCGAAAGCTGCTTCTCCACAGCCTCGCGAACCCGGCCGAGGGCCCTCGCGAACGCAGCGTCCCGGCGCACGTTGTCGCGGCTCAATGTGTGCTCGAGGTGGGAGTCTTGAACTTTGAACATCACGGACCCGACGAGGGAATCCGTCGTCTCGAAGAGCATCAGCCCCCCGTTGTAGAACCCGGCAAAGCTCTCACCATCCGGATGCAGGCCGACGACCAACTGGGTATCACCGTCGGACACGTCGACGGAGACGAGGGCCCCTTCGAGGTCGAGGGGGCGGTCGATGCGCTCGTCGATGAGCATCTCTCCCTCGAGGTCCGAGGCGGTGAGATGGATCGGCACCCGGGCGTGGCAACACCAGCGCTCGAGGGCATTGTCCGAATCGACCACGAACTGGCCGTAGGCCTCCGGGGCCATCGGGATACGCAGCTTCACGGTGCTTCCCGCGCTCGAGCCGCCGTCGACCTCGAAGAGGTCCCAGCTCTGGTCACGGCGCAGGTGAAGCACGTGGGCAGCCCCGTCACCGGTCGAGGTGTGCACCTCGACGACCTCTGGATCCACGGCGAGGACCGATACGAATCCGACGCCGAACTTTCCGATGGCGTCCTCTTGGCCCTCCTTGCCGGAGCGAAAGAGAACGAGCAGTTCCTCTTCGATCACCTCCCGGCTCATGCCCACTCCGACGTCGCGAACCGCGACCACACAGGTCCCGGGCTCCCACGCGATGCGCACCCCGATCGACACCGAACCGGCGTCGATCGCGTTCTGAACCAGCTCCCGATAGAAGGCGAGGCGGTCGGCGAATTGGGCGATCAGGTCGGCGACGAGGCCGGTCTCATCGGGCGACGAAGCCGAGGGGGCCCCCACCCCCCCGCGATACGGTGCCCCGCTCATGGCGAAGAGCATACGCCTTCTCGAGGGTAAATTCGGCGCTCACGTCGGGACACGCGCCCGTGGGCCCAGGACACCATGACGCGCTATCATGGCAATCCTCCCATGGGCTCGAAGCGCCAGCGGGCCTCGGTGCCCACGGTGATCCCAGTGATCGCGATTGCATGTGCTGCGCTGGGCGCCTTCGCCGTGGTTCGGCCGGCAGTCGCCGAAGCAGCGGACGAGGTCGCCTTCGCCGCCTTCGGGAGCCACGCGGGCCCGGTGGGTGATGCGTTCTCCGGACTCGTACCCGACGCAGCAAGCGTGACTGATGTAGCGGCCGCCGAGACGGACCCTCTCCTCGACTATGTAATTGCCGTCGACACCGACGGAGGGGTCGTACAGATCTTTCGCCGATCGGATGGAGCCCGCTTCGAACGCAGCTTCGAGGCCGAAGCCGAGGACAGCTACGCGCTGGCGTTGGTCGCCGCCGAGCTCCTCGAAGTGGCCCAGTCCGGGGCGGACCCGATAGCCCTCGGCCTCGCATCGACCGGAGCCCTCGTTGGGGCCTCGGGGAGCGAGCGCTCGGAGGGCCCGACGCGGGATGGCGAGGGCGAGGGAAGCGGAGAGGACGGCGCGGGTACGGGCGTCGCCGACAGCGACCCCGAAGCCGAGCAAGGCGCCGACCAAAGCACCGACGCAGAGGCAAACGGGTCATCTGGCTCCCAGGAAGAAGAGCCTGCCGGGGGGGACTCCTCGGCGACCGCCGCCGCGCCCACGTTCTCGGTAGGCGTGGGAGTCGAAGCCTGGACCGGTTTCGAAGAACAGAGCCCTTGGCTCATCCAACCGACGGTCTTCTTCGATGTTCTCTGGAGAGTTGGCTCGACGCTGCTCGTCGGCGCCGGGGTCTATGGCTCGGGCTTCGGCAGCTACGGAGCGACGACATCCCGGGCAACCCTGGACTACCGACGCTACGATGCCGGGGCGCGACTCACGGCCGCCTTCGACGCCGGGGGGGCGGCAACCCGGCTCCTCGGACACGTCCGCGGCGGCGGCGGGGTCGTCGTCGGCGAGGGGCGGACCCTCGGGGGGACGAACGAAGAGACGCGCAGCGAAAGCGTCGGCTCGTGGTTCGTCGGCCTAGGCGTCGAGGCGCGGCAACCCCTCGTCGCGGGCCTCGAGCTCTATCTCGAGGTGAGCGCCGATGTCCTGCCCGCCCCTACCACCTTCATCGCGTTCGGTGAGACCCTCGCGAAAGAGAGTCCCCTGCGCCTCGCCGGGCGCCTCGGCCTCGGGTGGCGGATCGAATGACGGAACCGGCAAAAGAGGTGACGGGGCCAACAAACGTGACCCCGATTAATCAATCCGGGGCCCGGCCGCGACCCACGGAGGTGGCTTCTCTCCCCGCGGCTAGCGCCTCCCTGGTGATGATCTCCGCCGAAGCGGACCTCATCGCTCGAGCGAAGGCGGGGGACGCCGAGGCCCTCGGGGTCCTCGCGAAGAGGGAAATGCCCCGCGTCGAGCGCCTCCTGTGCCGCATCCTCGGCCCGCGAAGTGACCTCGAGGACCTCGTTCAGACGGTCTTCATGGAGCTCTGCCGGGCCCTGCCGGGCTACCGCGGAGACAGCCGCTTCTCGACCTTCGTCGGCGGCATCACGGTCCGGGTCGCCCGCCGGACGCTCCGGCCGACGGCCTGGGCGCGGCGCCGCGGTCCGATGCCCGAGGCGGTCACCGAGGCACCGAGACATGCCCCCGACCGGTCCGCCCTCGCCCGAGACCGGATGAAGCGCCTGCACCGGGCCCTCGACGGCATCAAACCGAAGAAGCGCATCGCGTTCACTCTGTGGGCCCTCGAGGGGCTCAGCCCTCAGGAAATCGCGAGCCTCACCGACAGCAAAGTGCACACCGTGCGCTCCCGCATCTTCCACGCCCGCCGTGAGCTCCTCGCCGCCGCAGGCCGGGACCCGGTCCTCCGCGAATTGATGGAGGAGCAATGAGCGACGGACTCCGCGATCGCTTGGGACGGCTCGCCCAAGATGCACAAGATGCAGACGAGGACACCTCGGAGCTCTCGGACGCCGCGAGGGAGCGAGTCCTCGAGGCGGTACGCCTGGAGGGTCCGGCGACGGTCCGAGCCGCCCGGACCCAACGGGTTCTCGGAACGGCAGTGGCCGGCCTCGCGATAGCGGCAGCCGTCACCCTCGCTTTCGTCGCGACCCGGGGCGACGGGGGATCGCCTGTCGAGGGCGCCATCGCGGGGGGGGAATACCGCGCGTGCGAAGCCTGGACCCCAGCTTCCGCCGAAGAGCGCGACGGGGTCCTCGACCTCGGACCCCGCGGTGCGGTGACCACGAACGGGACGGCCCGAGTCGAAGCCGGAGACCCCTGCATGACGAACGTCGTGCTCGATGAAGGGCGGGTCGACGTACGGGCTGACGACCTCGGCGGCGGTGCGCTGCGAGTCGAGGCCGGGCCAGTGCGCGTCGAGGTCTGGGGCACGCAGTTTTCGGTCACTCGGGAGGGCCCCCGAGTCGAGGTCGCGGTCATCGAGGGGCACGTGGTCGTCACGAACTCCCAAGAGCCGGAGAAGCCCGAAGTTCACCTGCACGCCGGCGAGCGGTGGTCCCGAGGCGGAGACGTAACCGTGGCCCTCGCCGCCGGCGACTCACCCGGAACGGGCCACTCGGCTGTAGCCGTGCATGGCGGAGCGGACGAAGTCCGCGGAGCTGCACGGGTACAGACTAGTCGACGCGTCCGGGCGCAGCCCGGAGGCCAGTCAACGGAAACGGGAACGGGAACGGGAACGGGAACGGGAACGGCTTCGGGAACGGGAACGGGAACGGGAACGGGAACGGGAACGGGAACGGCTTCGGCCGCAGCAACGGCATCCTCAGGCCAAGCGCAGGCGACCGACGCCACGACCCTCCTCAGCCGGGCCGAGGCCCTCTGGCGTGACGACCAGCGGGCCGCCGCGACGCGCCTCTTCCGCGAGGTCGGCCGGCGGAGCGGCGCCGTCGCCGAGGCGGCATGGATTCGCCTCGCCCGCCTTCATCTCCGCGACGGAAACCCACGGGGCGCCCTCTCCGCCGTCGCCGCCCACCGGCGTCGTTTCGCAAACGGACGCCTCGGGGCCGAGGCCCTCTGGCTCGAGGTCGACGCCCGCCGGCGCCTCGGTGACGACGCTGCCGCCGCACGGGCCGTCGAGCGTTTGCAGACCGCGTACCCCTCGTCGCCCCAGGCCCGGGCGGCGGCACGCGGCGCCGTAACGCCAGGGGCAGGTGAGTGAGTCTTCGGCTCTCTTGGTGCTCTTTGCGCTCCTTGTGCTCTTGGCTCTTGGTGACCCTCGTGCTCGGGTTCGTATCGGCCTGCGGTGAGCAGCGGGTCGTGCTCTTCGATGCCTCCGCCCTCACTACCCCTGATAGTGGACTGATCGATGGGGGTTCGGACGTCATCGTCCTCGACGCGTCGAACCGCGATCCCGAGAACTGCGGTCCGGCCGCTATTCATTGCGAGGACGACGAATACTGCGTCGCCGGCCTGTGCGTCTGCCGCGAAGAGCTGACGCGTATCGACGAGGTCTGCGTCGATACGAATGCAAACGCCGACCACTGCGGAGACGAAGGCGTCACCTGCGCGGAGGTGTGCGCCGACGGCGAATGCGTCACCTCTTGCCCAAGCGAAACGACGGACTGCGATGGCGGCTGTGCCGACGTGAGTGCAGACCCATTGCATTGCGGCGAGTGCAACCGCCCGTGCGGGAGCGGCCGACTCTGCATCGACGGGGACTGCATCCCGTTCCGTCCGGCATCGTGCATGAGCTGCCCCTGCGACCTCTGCGGTACCCGCACCTGCTGCGAATATCCCGAAACGACCGACCCCGTCTGCGTGGATGCAAGCACCTGCGCATCGGACACCTCAACTGAAGAAAGCGAAACATAGACAATGAACCTGCGATCGATCCTCAGCGCCCTGTGCTTGGTCTCTTCCCTCAGCCTGTTCGCGGGCTGCGGCGGCTCGGGAAGCATCGGCGAAGCATGCGACGGCGTGGGCAGCGCCGAGAACTGCGAAGACAACGCCATCTGCCACGACCGGGACTCTCCCGACTCTCCTGGAACCTGCCGTCTGATTTGCAACAGCGACACGGACTGCCCAGACAACGGCTCCTGCGAGGACGTCGAAGACTCCGACTTCAAGGGCTGCATCCCCGTCGACTGAATTCGATCAACAAAAGTTGATCAATCCGCCGCGGCAGTGCGACTCAGGCTTCATGAACACACTTCGTTCCTTCTTCATGATTCTCTTCGTCGCCGCCGCGGCTCTCGTTGCCACAGCGTGTGGCGACGACGGTACCCCGGCCCCCGGCGATGCCGGGGCCATTCAGCTCTGCCCCGGACCGGCCTGCGCCTGCACGGGCTCCTCGTGCGCTTGCACCGCCGGCTCGAGCTGCGGCCTCACCTGCGCCGACGTCACCATGACCGGCGCGACCTGCCAGCTCGACTGCACCACCGGCAATACCTGCACGACCGACTGCGGCATGGAGACCTGCGATGTCGATTGCGCGATGAACAGCACCTGCGACGTGATGTCCCAGGGCAACGACACCAACGTCGACTGCGCCTCCGGTGCCACCTGCGACGTGACGGTCGCGGGCGACAACGCCGACATCACCTGCGGCGAAGGAGCAGACTGCACGGTCGTGGCCACGGGCGCCGACACGGAGATCAACTGCAACGCGATGAGCACCTGCGACGTCACCGCCGGCCGCGACACCGACATCAACTGCACCGGCGCGACTTGCACCTATACCCTGGCCGACGAGGCTGAGGCCAAGTGCACCATGGGCGCCACCTGCACTGTCACCTGCGAGGCCGACTGCACCGTCGACTGCATGGACGAGTCGACCTGCACGATCCTCTGCCCCGGCGAGACCGAGCCCGCCCCGGTCGACGGCATGGCGACCTGCGTCGCCGGCTGAGCTCTAACCAACCTGTCAAACGTCGAAGCGGCGCAGCAGCACGTCCACGTGGACGGTGCAGTTGCGCCGTTCGCCGTTGATGGTCGTCTGATAGGTACGCGACCCCGTGCCGACGAAACGCCCCTCGTCACGGCGAACCTCGAAGCCCGCTTCTCTCGTCTGTCCAGAGACCCGGGCCGCGCCGACGACGGTTCCATCGGGGCGCACGGTGATCGTCCACTCCGGCCAGTATCGGTTGTTGATCAGCTTCATCTCCATGGAGCGGCTCCCGGGGATGCCGTTGATGGAGCCCATGAAGGTCGAGACGAACCCCGTCTGCGAGTCATCCCCGCAAGTCGCCTCTCGGACGCGCGTTTGATAAGCGTAGAGCCCCGGGCCGAGGATCTCCTGGTCGAAGCTCCGGGCCCGCGCTCGGGCCTGCGCCTGGGCCTGGGCGTGGGCGGCGAGGAAGGGCGACGCGGGCAGGAGCGACGCCAGAGACAAGGCGAATGCGAGGACGATTGAGGTCGAGGTACGGCTGGGGCGATGCATCGCGGCAACTATAGCAGCGCCAGGAGCGCGACCTCGAAACCGGGCCACCGTGACAGAAGCCCCGTTGCGAGCTACAGAAGCGCCGTGTTTACGGTCAGCCAACACCCATCCCAGGCCTTCGCTTTGGTCGCGCTCTGTCTCCTCGTGACCCCGACCTCGGGCTGCGGAGACGACGGTTCGCCCCCGGGACCGACGGACTCCGGCGCCGCCGATAGCGCGGCCGGCGACGGCACCGTGCCCCCCGGCGACAGCACCGTGCCCCCCGGCGACAGCGGTATGCCCAGAGACGGTGGCACCACCGAGGATGGCGCAACACCGGTCGATGCGGGGCCCGATACCGGCACGCCGATGGGCGCGTATTGCACGGACGACTCGGGGTGCGACGACGGCTCTTCGTGCACGACCGACACCTGCACCGACGGTGTATGCATTCACTCCGCTTCGGGGGACTGCCCGTGGCCGGCCGAGTCGACGAGCGACGCGACCAACCTGACGAGCGTCGGGGGGTCGACCTTCGACAACGAGTTCGATAGTGACCTCAGCGGCGCGCTCTGGAACCCCGTCCACCGGACACTCTGGCTCTGCCGAAACAACGGGCCGTCAGCGGTCTGGGCCGTGGTCGAAGACGGCGCCGGGGGCTATCGCATCGATACCCGCGGCGGCAGCGCTGCAGCCTGGGAGGATTTCGCCGACGCAGAAGGCGTTGCTCAGGCGGACTTCGACGACGACGGCACCCTCTACGTCGTCTCCGAGAGCCCCGCAGCAATCACCGAATACGACCTCTCGGTCGGCGGGACGAAGACCATCGTGAACCAATGGATTCTACGAGCGGAGATCGCCGGCAGCGGCTCCGAGGGGCTGACCTTCGTCCCCGACGAGTTCCTCTCGGCGCAGGGCTTCGTCGACGCGAGTGGCACCCCCTACGTGAGCGCCGGCGGCATGGGCGGCTTGTTCTTCGTCGGCCACCAGAGCGCCGGCCAGCTCTACGTCTTCGACATGAACCGTACGACCGGGGGGTACACCTTCGTCGGCGAGTACCAGACCGGCGGAGACGAGACGGCAGGCCTCGAGTTCGACCGGTCGACGGGGCAGCTCTTCATCTGGCACGACTCGAGCATCGACCAGATCGAGGTGGTCCGCCTGTCATCGACCGTGGCCGCGGGGGGGCGCCGGATGGATACCATCGTCACCTACGACGGCCCGGAGCTCATCACGCTCATGAGCAACAACATCGAGGGCATCGCCGTCAAACCCATCGAGGATTGCACCGCCGCCGGCAAGAGAGACCTCTTCCTGACCATCGACGGGGGCCGCATCTGGTCGCTCTTCCTCTACAGCGACTTCCCCTGCTGAGAAGAGCCTCAATCTCCCGGCTCAGAAGGTCACGCCCAGGGTCACGCCCATCTTGTGGTGGCCGTTGATGTCGGGGACGAAGAAGAAGTGCACGGGTAGGTAGAATTCCCCGACCCTCGGGGTCCAGCCGGCGGCGATCATGAGGTGGCCGGGGTTGTCTTTGGTAGGCGTGAGGCTCAGCCCGACTCCGATCTGCGCGGTCTGATTGAACTCGAAGCCGAGCAGGAAGTTCAGGCTGGGGAAGAAGCGGCTCTGCTCGAGGCCCGCGATGAGCACGTTGCCGATGAGCAGGACGTTGAGCCAATCATGGCCAAAGAGGCGCACCATCGCCTCGTAGCCCATCATGAACATGTGGGGGGAACGGATTCCGTAGCGGTCCGCGTAGGTCGGAGAGCTCGGGTTCTCGCTGTCGGCCGGGCCGTCGATGTCGTTGATGTAGAGATAGCCGAGGCGGAACCCGTGGAGGAACCGGTCGAGGTGGGGCTCGTCACCCGGCGGCCCTTCGGCGCTCGCGGGGGCCGCGGCCGGGGGGCTGTTTGCGGAGCGCCCGGGGATCGGGGGAGCCTCGGAACTCACGCCGACCTGAACGTGTACGTTCGTATCTCCTGGTGGCGCAACCTCTGGGCCGGTCCCGGTGCTCTGGGTCGCGACGGTCACCTCGGTCTCCGAAACGGTCTGAGTCTCGACCTCGGCCGCAGCGCCCGGCGCAGATTGCTGCACGACCACGACCGGTACGGGGGCCGGTTGGGCCGGCACTGACTCGGAATCGAGCGGCGGCCACGACCTTTGCTGCGCGGATGCGGTGGCCGCAAAGGTGAGCACAGACGAAATGACAGCGAGGCGGATGGCGTGTTTCTGCATGGCGGGCTCCCGGTGACGTGGATTGCGTCACCGGCTGAGAGAGCAGCCTCCGTGCCACCCCGTTTTCCGTACGTTTCACGCGCGTGGAGTCATCGATGTGGGCAACGGGCTGCACACCTCATGCAGCGTTCTGCACGACTGCGCCTCCACGGTCTCCGGCTGAGTCGCTGGTCTCGCCGCGCCGAGCCGCCCCGATCCGCACCGCGAAGGACGCCTCAGCGAAGCGAGCAGTCGACCTGAGGGGTGAAGTCGCGCTCGCCGTGGCCGCGGAAGAGCGTCAGCTCCGAGCGCTCACCGGCGGAGACGGTCGCGTCGATCGGATCCGGTGCGGAATTCGTCGCGACCTGGCAGTCGACGTCTCGCTCGCACGCGTTGTCGAGACGCACGATGTGATTGAAGCCCGCGACCGAGCGTGCTCCGAGGGCCGTAATGGTAACGCACTCGGGGACGCTACCCTGATTGATCGGGGCCACCGGGACGACCTCGTCGGAGAGCTCGTCGGAATCTGCCGCGCCAGGACCACCGGGCGACGTAACCTGGGTCGAGCCGCCGCAGCCGCCCGCCAAGGCCGTCAGGGCGACGAGCACTGCGAGGGACGTTGGGAAAATGGTCTGGGCCATTGCGGGAGCATAGCAGCGCCTCGTGATGATGCTCGACGAGCCTCGACGAGAAGCTCACGGTCTCGATGCCCTGAGCGCCGACCGGCTCATGAAGCGACGATTGCGCTGTTCGCCGCGAGGGCGATGCCGATGGAGACGGCGAGGCCGATGGAGACGAAGAGCAGGTCTTTGCCCATCAAGCGCGCTGCGTTTCGCAGACCGCCGTCGGTGGTCCCGCGAAGCGCCATTGCGATCTCGCGTCCTGCCAGTAGGCCGACGAAGACCCAAGTGGTGCTCATGGGGATCTGAGACTCGATCTTGAAGATGTAGAGCACGACGCAATAGACGAGATCGATGAGGGTCGCTGCGCGCACGTCGACGACCCGGGACTTTTCGTCGACGACCTGCTGCACCCGAGCTCCGCCGAAGCGAAAGAGGAAACCGAGGCCGAAGAAGATCACGGCAACGAAGGCGCCTAGCTCGAGCACGCCGAGAGACCGGGGAAGATATACGGCGACGTTGGCCGCGTCCTGCATGAGCCAAACCGACCAGAGCAGCCCGGTGGTTGCCCATTGGAAAACGCGCCAGTAGGGCTTGGCGGGGCCGGCGGCCTGCCACCGTTCTGCGGCCTTGGAGATGACGAGCCAAACGACGATGGCCCCGATGAAGGCGACGACGTAGCCGAGGAGGCTCTTGGTCAGGACCTTGCCGAGGCTCGCGGGGTCCGTGGCGAAGCAGCTCAACAGGAGGAAGGTCGTCGAAACCGGGATGCGGGCCCGGGTGAGCATGATCAGAACCACCGGCGCCGCGATCTGCAGGTAGGTGAACGACATCGGCGCCGTCTCGAAGCCCTTCGAGGCGAGGCGCTGGTAGGTCACGTCGCCGGCGTAGGTCATCCAACTGTAGGTAACGGTGACGAGGAAGATGCCCCCGATGAAGAGCCAGAGAGCCCACCAGGGTTTGTTCTTGTTCGACGCGATGAAGGTGCCGAGGGTCTGCACGCTGTCGTTGGCGACGGCGGAGTAACCAGCCAGGGCGAAGCCGACCCAGCGAGCGATCGACGCCTGCTCGTAGACCACGCCGATGGCGACCAGGAGGGTCGATATGACGAGCAGGAAGTTCTTTTCCTGGTCGAAGAGCTGGACGAAGTACCGGGTACGGCCGCTGCCGACCTGGGGGCCAATCCCTACGGGTGCTGAACTCATCACATACCGCCTTTCATAGGGAAAGCTCGAGCTGAACTCGGACCCGGTCCGAGCCATCGGTCATCGAATCGGTGCGCCAGAGACGGCTGTAGTCCGCTTGGATTTTGTAAGCGTGTTCCATGAAGTAGTAGCTGAGCCCGCCGGTCACCTCCTGGCGGTCGCCGAGGCTGGAGTCCTCGAGGCCGTGGACGATGGCGTAGCGCCCTTCGATCCCGAGGGGGAACCACGGCAAGATGTAGCCGCCCTGGGCGTTGAGCCCCCAACCATCGCGAGGAGGAACCGCCGGGATGGGAAGCCCGGAGTCGTCGAGGTTGCCGCCGGGGGCCCGAGAGCCATCGCGCCATGCAAACTCGCTGAGCACCGAGAGCCCGGCCCACTTGAACATCAGGTCGGCAAAGTAGTGGTGGCTGGTCGTCGTGCCGCCATCGGCGGGGGGGCTTCCGATGGGCCCCCGGTCGCGGGCGCCGCGGTCCATGAACGCGTAGCTCGTACCGACCGCCAAGCGCGGACCGGTGCGCTCGAAGTCGCCCTCGGCGTAGGCCTCGAAGGAGCCAAAAGGCGTGACCTCGAAGTGGCCGAGGTACATGAGGTTGAAGTCACCGAAGCCGCGGGCATCGCGGCCGCGGCCGGAGTAGATGCCGACGCTGTAGGTGAAGAGGTCGAGGCCACCGATGTCTCGGCTTCCGACCTGAATGCCAACGTCGCGGTCGAGGGTGAACTCGGAGTTGAGGATCGAGCGGTCGACGAGTTGGAGGTTCGCCGACGAGATGACGCGCTGACGGTTGGAGGCGACCTTGAACTGCCCGACGCGCACCTCGGCCTCACGCAGATGGCGAAACTCGACGAAATACGAGAGCAGCGGGGAGCGCGTCGGCGTGCGGGTGTCGGGGTCGAGGTTGTCTCGGACGCCGAGGTCGGCGGGCGAGAAGGCGAGCTCGAGCTTGAAACGCACGTCAGGCCCGAAGAGGTTGCCCTGGAACTTCACCCGCGCGCGGCGGAGGGTGATCTCGTGCTCGGGAGAGATGCCCGGCAAGTTCACCACCGTCCACCGGGGCTGGACCCGGGCGCTCAAGCGCACGCCGAAGTGCCCGTCGTCGCTCTGGATCCGGAGGCCACCCCCGGGGGCGAAGTGAATGTTTCCGGTGACCGGGTGATTGTCCATCGGGTGGGCGTCGTCACCGGGTTCGGTGTGCTCGCGGTGCGGCACGAACGCGGGGGCCTCGGGGACGGCCTCGGGGGTGTTTTCGGAAGTGGTCTCGATGGCCTCGCCTGGCGGGGTGGGTCCGTCGGCACCCGAGGTCCCCCCCGGCGAAGTCGGGGTCGTTCCTTCGTCGCCGGTCGCCGAGGCCGCCGGCGATACGGCGACCGGGTCAGCCGCCGGCGCCGCGGAGGAGGGGGACGGTTCGACCTCCGGGGGCAGACTCTCGTCGTCGCCTGCCTCGGTACCCGAGTCTACGTCCTGTACTTCCTGGGCCACCGCCGAAGACGTGGCGATGAGTGCCCAGAGGACGGCGGATAAAACGGCGCCCGAAGCGAGCCTGTGGAACTGATTTCTCACCACACCGACGAGGTACGCCTCGAAAGTGTCGGTCCGGTGACGACGAGGTCGCGCGATCGTGTCCGGTCTCGAACACCTCTGTCACAGAGCGGGAGACGGGCCGGCGCGACAACACGGGATCCCGACGGGGGCCAGAGCGAAGCACGGGGATCTATTGATGATCCTTCGCCCAGACGGGAGACCGGGCAGCCTCAGAACCCGATCCCACCTCGTGCGCAGATACTGCGCCAGCCGTGGCCGGCCTGTCGATCGGCTCACCGGAGGCTTCGGCTGACGATCGGTCTGCAGGGGCAGCCGCCGCCGCACACCGGCTCGCACGTACCCCCGTGCAGACCCCCGGGCACGGGGCGAAGGAGCAGCAGGAGTTGCCGCCGGTGTTACGAGAGCACGAGCCGGCCGGGGGTATTGAACCGAAGAGTACGGCGCTAGCTCAGGCCTCAGCGGTGGTGGGACGCCTGTCGCGAAACGTGATCCTTCACCTGCCGCACAGCAGCGTCGAAGGCGTCACGGATGGAAACATGGACGTCTTCGTGATCGCCGCGCTCGGGGTCGCGGTCGATGTTGATCTCGCGGCCGGGGAGCATCACATGCAGCTTCACGTGATGGATGCGTCCCTTGTGCTGGTGCTTGTGGGGGGTCTCGATGACCACGTGGCAACTGGTGATGTGTTCGTGAAAGGCTTCGAGCTTTTCGGCCTTCTGTCGGATCGCGGTCGAAATCGCCTCGGAAGGCTCCATGTCACGAAAGGTGATTTGCAAGGGGAGTTGCACAGTCGGGGCTCCTTTGGATGCCTGGAAAGTAAGCACCAAGCGCGATAACGCTAGGGTCGGTTTCGGGGGGGTCAATTCCGCAATGGAGGGCTCCTCCGATGGTTGACCGTTGAGGAGCCTCCTGGCTTCGCTGCAGTTGCGGTGCATCTCCCGGGCGGGCTGCTCCTCGACGCGGACTCCCGACAGCCCGAGGGGTGATGCTCAACGACTCGCGCAGCTGGGCGCCCGCCGAGGTCGACTGCGGCGGGTCGCGCTCGGCCGTCGGCTTCTTCGCAACGTGCGATTGGCGCCGGCCCCGTGACGATGCCCCCGGACCGATCGGTCATCGGTCGCCGGGAATCGCGGCAACCGCCGCGTGAACCAGGCACCCAGCGATGACGACCCGCAAATCGACGGACACACCAGAGACGGAAATCGTCGATGGCTTGGCCAATCTCCCAGCTCTCCTCGGGCGGTGGGGGACGAAGAAGGTGTTCCTCATCGTCGGTCCATCTCGACGGTTCGTCGATCGCCTCGACCTCGGCGACCTCCCGATGCACGTCTTCGACGGGGCGATGGTGCACGTGCCCCAGCCGACCGTCGAGGCCGCGAAGGCGGCCCTGACTCAGAGCGAAGCGGATACCGTGGTGACCCTCGGAGGGGGCGCCACGACGGGGCTGGGCAAGGCTCTGCGCCTCGACCACCAAGTGCGATTCGTCGCAATCCCGTCGACCTACTCGGGCTCCGAGATGACCAACATCTGGGGCACGACCCAGGACGGAGACAAGGAGACGGGGCGGGACGATCGCGTACGCCCCGACGCCATCGTGCGCGAGACGAGCCTCTTCACCGACATGCCGAAGAAGCTCACCCTCACCAGCCTCCTGAACGCGATGGCCCATCCGGTGAGCGCGCTCTCGACCGGCACCCTCGAATTCGCGGACCGGGCAAATGCCTTCTCGGCGGTCGAGCGCCTCTCCTCGGCTGTGGCTCTCCTCGCCGGCGACCCGGGCTCAAAAGAGGGGCGCCGGGCGGCCTTCGAGGGCGCGGCCCTCGCAGGGTCGATCATCGACCGCGGCGCCTTCGGGCGTCACCACACCTTCGCCCATCTGCTCGGAGGCCGCTTCGGTCTCGACCACTCGAGCCTGCACGCAGTACTGCTACCCCACACCCTCTACCGGCTCTTCAGAGAAGACCGCGCGCTCTACGACGCCATCGCCGCAGCAACCCGCGAACCAGACCTGCCGGCGACCCTCTACGACGCCCTCACCCGAGCCGGCGCCGCCCGTTCTCTCATCGATCTCGGCGTGGAGCACGAAGCCCTCGACGCCCTAGGCGAAGAACACGAAATCGCAAAGGAAGGGTGGGCCTTCGACGCCCGCTTCGGCCATCGCCCTTCGGTGCGCGTGCGTCGGGAAAAACACGAAGGATGGCCCGATACGTCGGTCCACGGCCCGCCCCTGGCCGACTCGCAGCGGGTCGTCATCTTCTTTCACGGTCGGGGAGCCAATGCCGGGCGAGCGGTCACCGACGCCCTCGCCATGACCGGAAACGATCCGGGGACGACGGTGGTCGCGCCGGAAGCCCGCGACAACCGCTGGTATTCGAGAAGCTATCGCGCTTGTCACGAAGACCACGGGGAGGAGCTCACGGAGGCTCTCCGGGCGGGGCGTGACGTCATCACGTGGGTCCTCGCTTCGGTTCCCCCGGAGCGGGTCTACATCGCTGGATTTTCTCAGGGCGCATGCCTCGCGACGGAGCTCTTCGCTCGCAGTGGGGCACCCCTAGGCGGTCTCATCGCGCTCTCGGGTGCGCGTATCGGTCCGGCTGACGCTCAGCCCAAGCTGAGAAGAAACCTCGCCGGCACACGAGTGGTGCTCGGGGTGAGTCGACGAGATCCATGGGTCGATCTCGCCGACGTCGAACGCGCGGCAGAAGAGTTTCGTGCAGCGGGCGCCGACGTGTCCGTCGCCCTCGCCGCGGGGGACGTGCATCAGATCACGGCCCGCCAACGGGTCGCCGCCCGGGAGGCGCTCTTCGGTGCCTCGGTCCGGGACGGGTCTCTGGGGTTCGGCAACTTCCATCAGAGTGAGGCTCTCCCGGGTGCGCTGCCGCTGCACCAAAACAGCCCGCAGCCCGGGCCCTACGACCTCTACGCAGAACAGATCAACGGCACGGGTTTCGGGGCACGGCGTCACCAGAACCAACGCACGTGGTCTTACCGGATCCGACCCGCGGCCCAGCACGGGCCCTTCGTCCCCCTCCCACACCCGACCTTGCTTTCGGATTGGGACGCCGTCGGCGCGGACCCCAACCTCATCGCCCACCGCCCTCTCCCGGCCCCCGAGGCCCCGACGGATTTCGTCGACGGGATGCACACCTACGGCGGCTCCGGCCATCCGAATACGCGTCGCGGCTACGCCATCCACCTCTACGCCGCCAACGCGAGCATGGAGCACCGCAGCTTCTACAACGCCGACGGCGACCTGCTCATCGTCCCCCAGGAAGGCGCCCTCACGGTACAGACCGAGCTCGGAGTTCTCGATGTCGCGCCGGGGCAGGTGATGCTCATGCCGCGGGGCCTGAAGTTTTCGGTGCTGCTCGAGGACGCCTTCGCCCGGGGCTGGGTCGGGGAGGTCTACGGCCGGCACTTCGAACTGCCCGAGCGGGGGCCCGTCGGGTCCAATGGACTCGCCGATGCACGTCACTTTCGGGCACCAACGGCCTATTTCGAAGACCGCATCGACCCCGGGTTTCGCGTCGCCGCGAAGCTCGGCAATCGCTTGTTCGAGACGGCCCAGGATCCCTCGCCCTACGATGTCGTCGCCTGGCACGGCAACTACGCCCCTCTCGTCTACGATCTCGCCGACTTCTCGCCGGTTGGCAACGTACGCGTAGACCACCCGGACCCGTCGATTCACGTCGTCCTGAGCGCACCCCTCGATGAAGCAGGGTCGAGTACCCTCGATTTCGTCTTCTTTCCGCCCCGGTGGGACGCAGTGGAGCACACTTTCCGGCCACCCTTCTTTCATCGCAACGCGACCACCGAGATCAACGGCATCATCGGGGACCCCCACCTGCGCCCCAACCACTCCTTCGAGGCTGGCCTCACCTTCGTCACACCGTCGATGACGGCCCACGGCGCCCTCTCCCAAGCCGCCGAGAGCGCTCTCGCGAAGAGCGGCGCGGACCGCGATCACCACCACCGTGTTCCGGACGAATCACGGTGGTTTCAGTTCGAGACAGCCCTACCCATCGGTCTCACCTCGTGGGCCCGGGACACCCCCTTGCGCATCCGCGACTGGCCGAGCGTATGGGGGGCCCATCGAACGCGTTTCAACGTAAGGTGAGCCTGCGATGAGCGAAGTGAACGACCCGTGGGGAGGTGGTCTCGAGATGCTCTTCGAGCGCCTCGAACTCGCGACCCAATCCGCGCGCCGTGGTACCCGAGGCATCGCCGTGCTCGCCGTCGCCGTGCACGAGCGGGGGAACCCCTCGCCCCTCCCCGAGTCGATGTGGGACGCCGTCCAACAACAAGCCATCGCACGGATCCGCCGCGTCGTACGCCGCATCGACACGGTGGTCATCCTCCGGCCGGCGGAGTTTCTGGTCCTCCTCGAACGACCCGAGGAAGGGTCCTTCGCCGTGCACGCCGCCGACGAGGTGGTGACGGCATTGCGAACCCGGTATCTGGTGGACGGGCAACATCACAGCCTCGTCGCCAGCGTCGGCATCAGCGCTTATCCCGGGGACGGCGACGATGTGGACATCCTGATCCGGTGCGCCGACTCGGCCCTCGAGGCCGCGAAGGCGGCCGGAGGAGACATCTTCGGTTTCTACTCGGGGAAGATGAACGAGGCGGCCACGCGACGCATCGAGATCGAGCGTGGTCTGACCGAAGCCATCTCCCGAAACGAGTTCCATCTCTGCTACCAGCCGCAGATCGACACCGCCGATGGCTCCCTCGCCGGCGTGGAGGCTCTGCTCCGGTGGCGCTCACCGAAGCTCGGCATGGTGTCCCCGGGGGAGTTCATCCCCATCTTGGAGAGCACCGGCGGAATCCGAAAAGTCGGCGATTGGGTGCTCAACGAAGCCTGCCAGCGGGCGGCGGGGTGGCACCGCGAGGGGCGACCCATCAAGGTCGGCGTCAATGTCTCGGCGCGACAGCTGACCGAGGACGACTTCGCTCGGACCGTCGACCGGGCCCTCGAGAAGAGCGGCCTCCCGCCGCAGCTCCTAGAGTTGGAGTTGACGGAGAGCGTGCTCGTCGGGAACGTCGGCGCCACGAAGGCGACTCTCGAAGGCCTGCGCAAGCGCGGCATCCGAGTCGCCGTCGACGACTTCGGCACGGGCAACGCGTCCCTCGCCTACGTGCGTCAGTTTCCGATGGATACGCTCAAGATCGACCGGCAGTTCGTCCGGGGCTTGCCGGTCGATGCGGAGAACGCCGCGATCTCAGCGGCGATCATTGCCCTCGGTCGGTCGCTCCGGCTCCGGGTCGTCGCCGAAGGCGTCGAGAACGAGGCAGAAGAGGAGTTCCTCCACAGCCTGTCGTGCACGATCGTCCAGGGTTTCCTGCACGCGAGGCCCATGACCGCCGAGCAGCTCGCCGAGTGGCGGAAAAAACGCCCCTGGGCTTAGAGCGGCGACCGGTTTGAATACCGCGCTAGGTCGGTCTCAGGCGTGGGGCGGATCGTCTTGCTCCTGAGGGATCAGGAAGCCGGTGGACTGCAAGACGTTCCTACGAATCTCTTCGGTCATCATCTCTTCGATCGCGCCGCGGTCGGCGAAGAGGTCCCAAACCGAAAGCTCTTCCTCCGGGGCTTTGGGGTCCTGCATCTCGAGGGCGTGAACGAGTTGGAAGCGCTCGGTCGGCGCGGGATGGCTGTCGTAGACCGACGCTTCGCGGTCGAGCTGCTCTCGGATGGCTTGGTCGATGTCCTCGGGCGATGCGTTCTCTTCGGGCTGGTAGTGGTAAAAGTTGGAGAGCGCGCGCTGGCCGTCGATGACCTCGTTGAGGGTGCTGTTCGCGTGAGCATCGAAGCGGATCCCCGCAGTGACCACGTGCCGGAGACCACGCTCGAAGGCGCGAGCGCCGTAGGAAACCGCGGCCCAGCGGTCGGCGAGGACCTCTTGGAGTCGCGAGGCGCCGTGGGAGATCCGCACGAAGACCCGCTCGAAGGCCAGAAGGAAGAGCCACGCCGGGTTGTACCAGGCGGCCGCGCCGCCCTCGGCGAGGCCCACCGCCATCTTGTAGAGTGAACGGCGCACGGCGAGGGCGAAGCCGCCGCCGGCGGTGTCACGGTTGACGAAGTGCCCGTACTCGTGGGCGATGATCGCCTTGAACGCCTGCTGATCCATGCCCTCGAGGACCGCCGCGCCCAGGATGAGGCAACGGTCGGCGCTGCCCCGGAGCTGCTGCCCCACCCCGCCGCGCTCGAAGACGGCGAGCTCGGTGCCCGGGGTCAGGTACACGTGGTGGACCTTCTCGGTGCCGACCTTGTCCGCAACTTCGCCGAGGACCCGTGATAGCTCCGGGTGTTCGGAGAGGTCGAGCTCGGGGCCCGGGTCTTCGTCTTTGACACGCACGAAGAGGCTCTTGCCCACCGCGTAGACGCTGACTAGGGCCGCGATGCCGATGAGGGCCACCAGCTTCACCGGGATGTAACCGATCATGAAGATGCCACCGATGAGCCCCGCGGCGACGGCGAGGACGAGGATGACGACTAGGGGAAGCGAGAGGTAGTAGAAGCCGCAGCTCATCCAGAGCACGACCGCGTAGGCCCGCCGCAGGCCCGCGCTCAAAGGGGCGGCATCGGCGACGGAGACCGAAGTGGGCATGGAACGCGACGCGGTGAGAGTGGCGCGGCTGAGCAGGACACCGAGCAAGAGCAGCGCACCGAAGATCAGCAGCCAGACCGCCACGACCTTCGAGCCGGTAATGACGTGGGCACCGAGGCCGCTGTGCCACGGCGTCGCGGCCTCGAGCTCGGCGGATACCCCTTGGTACACGTCGTCCGGGAGGCCGAGGTCGTGGGCCCGGTCGAGGGCTACCCGGGCCTCCTCCCAGTCCCCCGCGTTTGCCAGGGCGATCGTGTGAAAGAACGCGGTCTGGGGATGATTCGGGGCGATGTCATCGAGATGGCGAAGGGTGGCGCGGGCCGCCGCCGCGTCTTCCATGTAGAGCTCGGCGTCGAGGCGCATGAAGTACGCATCGAGATTCGACCCGTCGAGACCGACCGCGCGCTCGGCGAGGTCCCGGGCCTCGCGGCGAAGCCGGGGCCCGCCTTCCTGGGCCAGCACGGTCGACGCCGCCGAAACGTAGTAGGTCGCCGCGATGTCGGGCGTCGCTTGCGCCTCGATCGCGGTGAGGGCCGTGAGCATGCCCTGGCGGTCACCGGCGACCTGAGCGGCCTCGAAGAGCGCCGTGGGATCCGTCGCCTCGGGCCCAGAACTCATGGCCCCAACCACGCGCGAGGCCCCCGGAGTCGCATCTTGTGCGTGGGCCAGAGCCGGCACGAAGAGCAGAACCCCCAAGATGGCCGAAAACAGCTCGATTCGCTTCATCATCACGATCCTCCGCCCCTCCCTACAGAAACCGCCTGGTGCTCATTAGTCGGTTACGTACTTTTCGAGGGTACCCCCCCTCCTGTGGGGCTTTTCCTGACCCCATCGGGTGAGGGGGAGGAAAATTGGGCGGTGCGCGTACCAAAGGACAACTAGACTGGTCACCGAATATGAGTCGCATATCTCCCATCGTCTTCGTCGTGACGGTCGCCCTGGCGGCCCTCTTGCTCTCCGCGTGCAACAGCCGAAGCCGGGGCCGGGTCCCCGGCGACGCTTCGACGGCCAGGGACAGTTCTGTAGTGGACGGAGGGACCGATGGTGGCGGGACCGATGGTGGCGGGACCGATAGCGGTATGACGACGGACACCGGTACCCCCCCCGTCTCCTGCAGCCCCACGCTCTCGATCAACGGCAGCGACGGCACAAACGTCGCCGGCTCGACGTCCATCGAAAGCGACCTCTACGCGGGGAGCTGTGGCGGAAACGGCGCTCCCGAAGCCATCGTCGAATGGCGGCCCGATGCAGCAGGCACTTACCAGATCGATACCATCGGATCGGACTTCGACACCGTGCTGCACGTGCGCGACGCCGGCGCGGCCCCCTGCACCGGTTCCGAGATCGCCTGCGACGACGACAGCGGAGGCGCCGGCAATACGTCCCTCGTCACGGTGGACGTGACCGATGCCAGCGCAGTCTTCTACATCTTCGTCGACGGCTTCGATACGAACGCGGGGGGCTTCGTCCTCAACGTCACGCCCCTGGACTGAGAGTCGTGTGACGGCCCCGTCGCCGCAACAGTCCAGCGCCGGTAGATAATCGCAGTGAGGCGGTCTCACTGGCAGCCATCGCCCTACATCTCGCACAGTGCGCGCGGCGCAATACGCAAACGACGCAAAGAAATGCGCCGGAGAATCTGCGATGCTTGGTCCCGTCGAAGGCCACGGGAGGCGCTGCGATGATTGTTCTACAACGGTTCTTATTGTGCTCCGGGGCCCTGATGCTGCTGGCCGGGGGCTCTGCCCAGGCCCAGGTCACGGCGACCGCCAACGTGACCATTCAGTCGAGGGCCGTCGCGGCGGTGGCGATCCCCCACGCGGCGATCGAACTTCGATCCGTCGGCGTGCCGGCACCGGAGGTCCGAGTGGCTTTGGTCGAGGTGCGCACGGCGCGCGTCCCCGCCCCGGAGGTGCACCTAGTACTGACCCGGAGCGTGCACTCGGTGCGACTGCACGGGCCCATCCCGGAGTTCGGCGGCTTCATCAGCCTGCATGTCCGCGACGGGCTCCGGGGGCCCCACCTCTACGAGGTCATCGAGGTGGAGCATCGGCATCGCGGCCACATGGGACGCGGTTGGATGAAGGGCCACAACATGGCGCGGCTGCGCGTTCAGGGCGGTCACGGCATGGGCATGGGCATGCGTAGGGGCATGGGCTCCATGGGCGGCGTGTATATCCAGGGCGGCGGTCACCCGGGGGGCAACGTGCGCATCCGGAGCCAGGGCATGGGCAGCATGGCGACGATACGCATCCAGGGCGGCGGTCATCCAACCGGGCGGGTCCGGGTTCGTGGCGGAGGCCCGTCGGGCATGGCTTCGGTTCGCATTCGGACCGGCGGCGGCGGCATGGGTGGCATGGGCGGCATGGGCGGCATGCGCCGATGAAGAAGCAGATCGTCGCCCTTGTGCTTGCGGGCGCTCTGTCCGGCGCCTGCCTGTCGGCTTGCGACTCCGAGCCCGACGATCCCGTCGAGCGGGCGGCGGCTATTGCCCGCGACATCCAGGCGGACCCGGCGAACGCCGAAGAGGTCCTCGAGGACCACGACATCACCATCGACGAGTTCGAAGAGCTCATCTATGAAATCGCCGCGGACCCGGAACAGAGCCAACGCTACGAGGCCGCCCTCGCGGGGGAGGATTGACGCGAGCCCGAACCATCTGCGCGGCGTCGCTCTCGCTGTCGCTCTGGGCCATGGGTTGCGGCGGGGCAGAGACCCCGACGACGGCCCGGCCCAACACCATCGAAGCGCCGCACTTTCTCCTCGCCGTGGGGGCCTCGCGGAGCCCGGCCCTCGCTCGCCCTCCCGGCGACCCGGATGAGTTCCGGAGCGCTGTGCGCGCAGCCCAAGGCCCGGCCCGACGAGAGGCCATGCGCCACGCCGCCATCGGCCTGATGTACGCCGCCGAAGATCGAGAACCACAAGAAGGACGAGCAGGCCGAGAAGAGCGGCGCGCCCAGCGCCGCCTCCGGCAGGACTCGAATCGCTACGCGGACAGCGCCCTTCGAGGAAGCCGGGACGAGTTCCAAAACGCGCTCATGGAGTTCGTGAAGGCCTACAACGCCTGGCGCGCGGGAGCACGAAACGCCGCGCGCCTCGCCGAGCGCTTCACCACCCGGCGCACCGACGCCCGGGAACTCTACTCGCTGATGTGGGCCCTCCGCGGAGAGATCGCTTTCGGCGGCCAGCACTATCGGGATGCCGCAGAGGCCTACCGCTACTTCCTCGGTCAGCTCGACCACCCGCTCTATGCTTATGGTCTCTGGCGGACCGCCCATTGTTATCGCGAGATGGACCGAGGCGCCGATGCCGCCCAGGCCCTCACCGAAGCGCGCAACCTCGGCTGTGACCCCGAGGCCGGACGCGCCGTGGTCGAAGTGGCGGCGGTAGCCGGACGCGAGCTCGGTGGCACGGCGGTTCGTTGGCCCGACGGCACCATTCGACCGAGCTCCTGCCCCGTCCCTGGCCAGGAGCCCGGGGACGGCGAAGCGACACCCTGAACGACGGGGCTCTCCTCGGGCCACACATTCGAGTAGGCTCCGCCTCGATGTTCCCCAGCTCCCTCACGTCGTTGGCGACGGGCTTGTCGGCGCTCTGCCTGACTCTCCTGCTGTGGGCCC